>JBMOJO010000119.1:0-10651 GCA_049315745.1 Saprospiraceae bacterium
TTTCAAAAGAAAATTCTGCCGCCGAAGGCGGCAAAAACCTTTTTACACAACCCCATCCTTGTTGCGATGGGATCCTCATAGGGTAAAAAGGGCTCTTTTTCGCCCAAAACGATTACCTGTCGCAACAAGTCTAAGGGGTCCGTGCGGGGGCATTTCTAAAAAAATAAAAACCGCACTGACGCCAGTGCGGTTTTTATCGGGCAAAATAAATAGAAAGCGTTTACATCATATCGTCATAATCCCCTCCGCCATGAGCAGGCATTGGTTTCTTCTTTTCCGGCTTATCGCTGATAGCGCAGTCGGTAGTGAGGACCATACCTGCGATTGATCCGGCATTTTCGAGGGCCACGCGGGCAACTTTTGCGGGGTCAATTACCCCTGCTGCCTTGAGGTCTTCATATTTGTCGGTGCGGGCGTTGTATCCGAAGCTATCTTTGCCGTTGAGCACGCGCTGAAGAACGACGGAGCCTTCGACGCCGGCATTTTCGGAGATCGTGCGCAGGGGCGCTTCGAGCGCTTTACGGACGATATCAATTCCGATATGTTCATCTTCGTTGAAGCCCTTGAGTGTAGAGAGGGATTTGATTGCACGCACCAGCGCTACGCCGCCGCCGGTGACAATACCTTCCTCGATAGCGGCACGGGTGGCGTGAAGGGCATCGTCAACGCGGTCTTTCTTTTCTTTCATTTCTACTTCCGTAGCGGCACCTACATAGAGTACGGCTACGCCGCCGGCGAGTTTTGCGAGGCGTTCCTGAAGTTTTTCGCGGTCGTAATCGGAGGTGGTATTTTCGATTTGTGCTTTGATCTGGGCTGTTCGGGCCTGAACCTGGGCGGCATCGCCTGCGCCATTTACGATGGTGGTATTATCTTTGTCAATAGAGACTTTTTCTGCTTGGCCGAGCATATCAACGGTAGCATTTTCGAGCTTATAGCCTTGTTCTTCGCTAATGACCACACCGCCGGTGAGGATGGCGATGTCTTCGAGCATCGCCTTGCGGCGGTCGCCGAACCCGGGGGCTTTGACGGCAACGACATTGAGTACAGAGCGCAGGCGGTTGACGACGAGGGTACTGAGTGCGGAGCCGTCCACATCCTCTGCAATAATGAGGAGGGGGCGGTTCATCTGAGCTGTTTTTTCCAATACAGGCAGGAGTTCCTTAACGTTGGAGATTTTTTTATCGTGGATGAGGATGAAAGGGTGGTCGTATTCGGCAATCATTTTTTCCGAATCGGTGATGAAATAGGGGGAAAGATATCCCCGGTCGAATTGCATTCCGCTTACTTCCTCGATATAGGTGTCCGTGCCCTTTGCTTCTTCGATGGTGATTACGCCGTCTTTGGATACGCGCTTCATGGCGTCGGCGATGAGTTCGCCGATTTCGTCATCGTTATTGGCGGAGATGCTGGCTACTTGCCTGATTTTTTCGAAATCGTCGCTGATGACTTCTGCCTGATCGCGGAGGTTCGCCACGGCTACGGCCACGCCCTTGTCAATTCCGCGTTTGAGGTCCATCGGGTTGGCACCGGCGCTGAGGTTTTTGAGCCCTGCGGTAATCATGGCCTGTGCGAGGACGGTAGCTGTAGTCGTGCCGTCGCCTGCGAGGTCGGAGGTTTTGGAAGCAGCCTGTTTGATCAGTTGTGCGCCCATATTTTCGAGTGCGTCTTCCAGTTCGATTTCTTTTGCCACCGTAACGCCGTCTTTAGTGACCTGCGGCGCGCCGAATTTTTTTTCGATTACCACGTTGCGGCCTTTGGGGCCAAGGGTAACCCTAACGGCGTTCGCCAGTTTATCAATGCCGCGTTTCAGCCTTTCCTGTGCGTGGTTGGAGAGTGAAATTTCCTTAGCTGCCATATTGGATCAGATTTAAAGAATTTAAAGAAAAAAGAGGGATTTTCGGGATTAAATGACGACGAGGATATCGTCTTCGCGCATAATGAGGTATTCCACCCCTTCGAATTCGACTTTTTGCCCCGCATATTTACCATATAACACGTTATCGCCGGTTTTGACGGCCATGAGGTTGCCGTCCTTACCGGGCCCTACGGCGACGATTTCGCCCCGTTGTGGTTGTTCTTTGGCGGTATCGGGGATAATAATTCCGCCTGCGGTTTTTTCTTCAGCTGCTGCGGGTCTTACGACGACGCGGTCGTTGACGGGCCGCATTTTGAATCCTGCCATATTGGTGAATGTTTTTGGACGATAAAAAATGATTGCTGCCAGGCACGGGGTGGCTCTGGCCACTTCCTCCGGCAGTCGTCAACCAATCATCAATTGCAGTGCCAAAGTGGCGAAGGGGGGAGGTTGGCAGCAAAAAACTGCCAAAATGGCAATGACTGTTGTTTTGTCCATAAAAATATGCCCGGGCCCATAACCATTTTGACAGGCAGGGCCCGGGGCAGGCAGGTTCCTGCGGTAAGGTTATTCGAGGTTGTACCAGTCCACTTTTCTTGAATAGAACATCACGGCTGCGAGGGCGACGAAAATGCCGAGGCTTCCTGCGAGGAGGGCGAAATCCTCCAATTGGAGTACGATGAAGATAAAGCCGAAGATAATGCCGAGCAGGATTGTAAGTTGGACGAGCAGTGCAGGAAGGCGGAGTACGGAAGCGCTATAAAAGCTGATGAGTCCGATGGTGGCGACAGCGGCGAGCCCGTAAGCGGCATTGAAGCCGATTTGTTCGGACAGCGACAGCAGCAGGAGATAAAAGACGACCAGCGCCAGGCCGACCAGCAGGTACTGGAAGGGGTGGATTCGGAATTTCCGGAGTGTTTCAAAGAAAAAATAGATCAGGAAGGTAAGGCCGATGACGAGGATGGCGTACTTGGCGGTACGTTCGTTTTTGAGGTATTCATCTACTGGCCGGATCAGTCGCACGCCGAAGGCCGAATCTGTAAAGTTGTAGGCATTATCTTTCCATTGCTGCGGATAATTTCTGTTGAGGTCGAGGATTTTCCATGCTGCGGAGAATCCCTTTTCCGAAATTTCGCGAGTGTCGGGCAACATTTTTCCGGTGAAGCTTGGAGAAGGCCAGGAAGCCTTAAGCGCTGTTTTTGTAATACGGCCGACGGGCTCAAAGAAGAGGGATTCTGTGCCGTTCAGTTCCAGGGGGATGGAAAAGGCCCATTCCCGTTGGTTTTCGGGCACCTGAACCGGTGAGCTGACCCCTGCGGGGAGCAGGGCGACGTTGGCGGTGCCGGGTTCCATGCGTATTTTTTCGCCGTTCCAATCCAGGTTGATGCTGTTTCGGATTCCGGTCATGCTGGAGATGCCGAGCGAAACCCTGGCTTCTTTCCAGACAAGTTGCTGGGGGGAGATGTTGAGGGCTTCGAGGTCAGGGGCTTCGAATTTGCCGCTGAGGCGGATATTGGACCGGTAGAGGATGGCGTCGAAAATTCCCCGGCTGCGCATTTCATGTCGGGCATTGCCTTCGATATCCAGCTCGTTTGGCAGGAAATTAAGATGGTGGGTGGAGGCTGTTTTGGTACCGTCTTGTCCTTCAGTCCACACGGTGTAGGGGATGGTGAGTACGGGGCCTGCAATATTTTGCGATCCCCCCCAGGATTCACTGATTTCGCGGACGACTTCCTGTTGCCGGTTTTGCCGTTCGCGGATAAGTTCGAAGGTCATAGACTGCGGGATCATGAGCAGAAGGGCGATGAACCCGATAGAAATCAGTTTCACGAGAAGGGAACTGCGGAGGCGTTCGCCGATGCGGTTGAGGGTGGAATTGGATGGATTTTCCATATTTTTGTTTGTTTATTAAAGGTGAAATCGGATTTGCGGCAATGCGTAATGTACACAAAAAAGAGGTGGTTTCAGGATATTGGGAACAGCAGCCTGAAGCTAGTTTCGGCGAACGGGTGCTATGGTTAGAGATGTCGGATAATTTTTTCGAGGGCTTCCAGATGCAGTTCAAACGCTGTTCGGCCTTCAGGGGTAATAAAGAACCGGGTATTCGGTTTTTTTCCGATGAAGGATTTTTCGATGCGGAGGTAGCCTGCGAGTTCCAGTGCACGGGTATGGCCGGCCAGGTTCCCGTCAGTGAGATCGAGGAGTTCTTTGAGGGCGTTAAAATCCATGAAATCATTGACCATGAGGGAGGACATGATCCCGAGGCGGGTACGGCTTTCGAAGGCTTTGTTCAGGTCCTGCAGGTAATTTTTCACGCTTTGCCGGGTTTTCGATCGTATTTCCAATACAGGATGCCACCGTATGCCAGATGGAGGAATCCGAACCCGATGGTCCAGATCGCGAGTCCATAGGACGGCAAGGCGGCAGCGAGCAGCCCAAGTGCGAGCTGCCATAGTCCGAGTATCCGGATATCGGTGAATGTAAAATTGCCGGTATTGACCAGGGCGAGGCCGTAAAAGATCAGGGTGGAGGCTGCGATCAAAGTAAAATAGCCCTGGATAACGAGTATTATGGAGAAGATGCCCCCTGCGGCCATGGGTATCGCAAAGTTGATAAACGCCCGTTGGGCCGGGGCGTTCCACAGGTGTTGCCCATTCGCTTTCGCTTTTATATAATTTACTGCTATGGCGGTAATTGCCGATGTAAGCAGAATAATTGCTGCGAGGGCGGCAAGGTGCAGGATATCTGCCCGGTTTTGGCCGGGGTTGTCCGGTACATTGATTGGATAAATTCTGCGAAAAGCAATGGCGGCACCGGCGGTTGCATAAACGCCTGCCATAATTGCCGACCATGGGCTGAGGGAAAGGAATTTGGTAGATCGCTCCATGATGGAGCGGATTTCGGAAAGGTCGTCCTGAAACTTTGAAGAAGGCATAAAAAGTACTTTATGCCACAAAGTTAATAATCTTCTTATTATTGTGCAAGGATTAGCCCGTATTTTTTAGTCCGCCGGAGATTGCGGTGGTAATCAGGAGCAATTTGTTGAGGAGTTGGGCGGAACCAGAGTGGGAAGAAGGACTTATCTCGCGCCACAGGCGGATATTTTCGACGTGCAGTTCATGGAGGCGGTGGAGGGTTTGGCGTCGGCGGTTGGTATTTTCGAGGAGGGCCATGCGGCGGTTTTCTGCACTGCTTCCGAAGAGTTCGCGAACGAGGAGGATACTTCTTTCAAATTCTTCAAGAATATCGGTGAGGAATTTGTTGCCGATAGCGTGGTCATCAGTGAGGCCGGCATAGTATTTCATCATTTGAGGATCTGCATTGAAGAGGTTAGTTTCGACATGGATGAGGGAGTATCGGAGAAAGGGCCATTCGTCTGCCATTTTCCGGATAGCCTGGTAATATTCGGGCACTTGGGTTTTGAGGGTTTCGAGGGCATACCCTACCCCATACCAGGCGGTGAGGTTAAAGCGGGATTGGTTCCAGCTAAAGACCCAGGGGATCGCGCGCAGGTCGGAGAGGGTGCGTTTTCCGGAGCGGCGGGAAGGGCGGGACCCGATTCTGCTCTGTTCGAGGATATCAATAGGCGTAGCCTGGCTATGGAAGCGGATGAAATCGGGGTGATGAATCAGTTCTTGATATTTTGCGAGGGAGAGGCGGGCAAGGGATTCCATAGCTTCGCTGATATTTCCGGGGGCTGCCTTTTCCGGACGGGGAAAAGCTTTTTGGAGAGTGGTGCCTGCAAGAAGCATTTCCAGGTTATAAGTAGCGTTGAGGAGGTTGGCAAACTGTTGGGCAATTGTCTCCCCCTGAACCGTGAGTTTCATCTGCCCGCTCATGGTGCCAGGGGGCATACTTTCGAGGAAGCGGTGATATTTTCCGCCTCCACGACTGATCGTGCCGCCGATTCCATGGAAGAAGCGGAGGCGGATACCGTGTTTTTCTGCGACCTGGGTCAGGGAACACTCGGCCTGGTATATTGCCCATCTGCTTGCGAGGATACCACCGTCTTTATTGCTATCGGAATACCCCAACATGACTTCCTGGAAATTTCCTGTTTTTTGCAGGCGTTTTCGGGTAGCCGGATGTGCGAGGAACGCATCGAGGATTAGAGGGGCATTATGGAGGTCTTCTATTGTTTCAAAGAGGGGGACCACTTGTATTGGGGTATCGAAGATACCGGCTTCGCGGAGGAACAGATAAACGAGCAGGAGATCGCTGAGGCTACGGGTCATACTGACGATAAAAGCTCCTATACCCTCATGGCCATAGGTGGAAATATACTCCTGTACTGTTCGGTAGCAAGCCAGCAATTCATCAGCTTCTGGCCCTGCGGAGGCTTTTGCGTTTAGAAAAGGCCGTTTTCCTTTTAGCTCTCCGGTTAGGAAAGCCATTCGTTGCTCTTCTGTCCAGGTGCTATACCTGAAGTCCTGAACAGAGGCAGCCTGGAGTATATGTTCAAAGGCTTTTTCATGAAATTGGCTGTTTTGCCTGATATCGAGCCGGGCGAGGTGGAAGCCAAAGCATTGGACTTGCCGCTCAACGGGGAAGAGGATTTCTTCTGCGATGCGATTGGCTCCGATATCGAGGAGGCTTTGGCGGAACAATCGGAGGTCGGCCTGTAGGTAGGCGGCAGAAGGATATGCAAGGACGGGATTTTCGTGGGCGCCGGCAAGGGTGTTTTCCAGTTTGAGGCATACAAGACTGAGAAATTGTCTCCAGGGTTCTTTGGGATTTCGATCAACGGCGGACTTTCCTGCGGCACCGAGGGCTGATTGCCACCGGGCAATGGTCGTGAGGAGTGGATTGGGCTTTGGATTGTTCAATTCAGAGAAGCTTATCCGGGCGGCGAGATCTTGGATTTGTTTTCGTAGAATAAGGAGGGCTGCTTTTCGATGCTCGAGGAGGGTGCTTCTAGTGACGTCTGCACTGACGTAGGGATGCCCGTCGCGATCGCCGCCGACCCAACTGCCGAAGCGGAGCAGGGGGTATTGTTCGGGAAAGAGGAGTTTGTCGGGGTTGAAACCTGCGTCTTTCCAGGCATATTTAAGGCGCCGATCGCTTTGTTGGAGTGCCAGAGGGAAGACTTTGGTAAAATAATACATGACATTATTCCGCTCGGAGACGACATCAGGTTTTTCGAGGTTGACTTCTCCGGTACGCCACCAGCATTCGAGCAAGGCTTTGATTTCGTCATCAATACCTGTTCGCTCGGATTTTGACCATACGGTATTTTCTTTTTTTACGAGGAGGAGATAAATTTCGCGATGGAGTTCGAGGATTGAAACCCGTTTAGCTTCGGTGGGGTGAGCGGTAAGGACTGGGGTAACGGAGATTTCTGGCAGGAGTGCGGCGATTTGGTCTTCTGTCAGGCCATTTTTTTTCAGTCGTTGGAAGGTTTGGCCCCAGGATCCGCGGATAGCTGATATGCCGAGGGCATTTTCGAGTTTTCGGCGGAACTGGACGGAGGTATTTTCTTCTACCAGGTTCATGAGCTGAAAGGAGATACTCAGGGCCTGGATGAGTTTTTCATCGGCGCCCGGTTTTTGAGGTATGCCGGTTTCAGTATTTTCCTGTCCGTCAACCGGTACGGCGGAGGCAATTTCATTTTCTCCGAGGGAGCAGAGCACTTCACGGAAAAGCTGGAGGATTTCGCGGAGGTCGTCCCTGTTTTTCTGGAGGCCCTGGGCCTCGATGGAATGTTGTTTGGATTGTTTGGGTGCTAAGGTGTTCATAAGATTATACGATTAGGTAATCTTTCATACTACCAGTTCCATCGTTTTCGCCATTCTTCTTCTTCTTTTCTGCGCTGGGCGAGCATTTTTTCCATTAGCTTTCGATGCTGTTCCCTGAATTTCGCGTTGAGTTTCTCCTGTCCGCGGGCAGTAATTTCCATGTTTCGTTCCCGGGTCATTTTGGGAATGAGCATGATATCATAGACGTTCATCCAGGAATCTTCGTCCACGAGTACTTCGAGGTCTGGGTTAAGTACATAGATCCCTCTGAAAAGGCGGAGGAATAATTTTTTATTGTAGGGGTCGTCGCGCTCAATTTCGTTTTTAGAGAGAATGGCGTTGAGGTAATTGCGTTTTTTTCGGTATTGGGGCAGGATGAGGTCGGGAAACGGAGCGGTTGCGTTCATGACATCGTCCATAGACAGGCCTTGGTCCTGATGTTCTTCTTTTTTAAAGACGATACCTGGCTGGGCGGCGGCAAACAAGTGGAAGAGGAAGAATTCTGCACTTCTGGAGGGGATTTTGACGAGATGTCCTTCTACTTTGACTTTCAGATGGTCGTGTTTTAGTTTGGAATAGAGCGGGGAGAATTGCTGTTCGAGGAATTTTTGGTTAATAATGGCATTTTGGAAAGCGATCCTGAATGCGTTGGCGCCAAAGTTATCGCAGGCATTTACATTGGCACCTTGTTCGATAAGAAAATGGGCAATTTTGATTGCACCAGATTTAATGGCGGCGAGGAGTGGGGTAAGGTTGAACTCGTCTCTGTAGTCTATTCCATATTTTTTGATGTTTTCGACGATCTTTTTTGTATCATCGGCTTTATATACGGCGTATCCCCTTCGGAAAATTGCGTTGCGCTCCTCGTTGGGTTTATCGGCGCGACGGTATTTTAATTCGGAGAGTTTTTTGATCGTTTCATTATCGTTATAGATCAGTGCGAAATCAAAAAGGCGGTCTTTGGCTTTTTTGTTGAAGAATTCAGGGTTTAGGGCTTGTTTTCTGAGGGTTTCGAGTTCGGCCATCGTAATTGGCGTCCATGGGGTTTTTTGGGTTTTGAGAATGTTGCTGTGTATGCGTTCGGCCTGTTCCAATTTACCTTGTTGTTCGAGGCGGCGGGCTTCACGTTGCCATTCTTCTATAGAGGACTGGGATTCTTTCATGTCGAATTTTTGGCGTTGTTCGCCGAATCCGAGCAAATCGAGCAGAGGGTGTTTGCGGGCATTTTCGAGGATATAGAGGTTTCGAACAGCCCGGGTCATGGCCACATAGAAGGAGTTAATGTAGAATTTATAGGCATCGAGGGATTTATCGGATTTATCCTTAGCCCGGGCATACCGGAGTTCGCTGGTTTCCAGTTCTTCCCGGGAGACGCCACTGGAAATTTCCGTAAATTCACGGGTATATTGGGATACAAAGTTGACGAGGATAATATTTTCATATTCGAGGCCTTTGGCTTCCTGTACGGAGAAGATGAGGGGTGTTTGAAAGGTTTTATTTGCTTCGGCCTTGTCTTCCTGGTTCATGACTATGATCGCGTATTGGGCCGATCGGGAGGTTTTTCGGTTGAGTTCCTGTTTTATCTGGTTGTTGTCAGGAAGAAAGATTACTTCCCCGACTTTTTGGGAGACCGGGTTGACGAGGTAGGTACTTTCCCGGTCAATAGAGCCAAAGCGGGCATTTTTGATTTTCAGGAGCCGGTTGGCCACATCGGTTACCTGTGGGGAGTTTCTGTAGTTTGCACGGAGAATGCGCACATCGTTTGGGAGGGTATCCTGGGAGTAGAACATAGACTTGACATTGGCCCAGGAGAAGTAGTTCGGGTGGACGATTTGGTTAGAGTCACCACAGAGGATAAAATTTCCGGATTTTTTAAGGGATTTCAGCAAGATAAAGAGTTGGGCATTCGTGAGGTCCTGGACTTCGTCCACGATAATAAAATCGTATTTAGGTTGGGAAAGCGGCTGCCAATGGATGGCGACCATACTAGGGTCGTAATAGTTGTTTTCCTCCAGGAAGCGCAGGTATTTTTCGAAGAGGTCATAAATCTGAGGCCTTTCATCGGGTGTGAAAACTGATTGTCGGATTCCGAGGGAGAGATATTGTTGTCGGGAGAGGAAGGGTTGTTCGGTGTTCATACCGACGAGTACGCCCCGGAATTCTTCATATATTTTGTAGCTATCGCGAATTTTGATCGTATTTCGGTGGCGTACAAACCAGCCATCGAAGGCGCGGAAGGATATTTCCCTTCCTTGGGGTATGCGAATAGTTTCGAGAAATTCTTTAAAGGATAGGAAATCTACTTCATGGCTTTCGTTGCTGTAATAATTCGAGGCGTAGAGTTGTTGGGAATTTTCAACGAGGAAGGGTGAAAGTGTAACATAGAGGATACTGCCACGAAGCATTTTTATTTTTTCCAGGGTCAGGGCTGTTTTTCCGCTTCCCGCAGAGCCGATAACGATCAGCGGGGGCGGAAGGTGGAATATTGAGTCTTGGTCTTCATCGAAAGAAATAACTTTATCGAGTAAATGGAAATAGGCAGACTTGGGGTTTAGGTAAGGAAGGGCCGGGCAATCCTCTTCAGGCATTTGTTCGGGTTTGGCGATGGGGAGGAGTTTGGTCTCGTCCACTTCTGCCCCCTGGAGGAACCTGGAGGAGGCATAGTCATGGTGCATGACAATTTCGAGCAGGAGCAGGTATTTTCTGTCCCCAAACCTGGCAAAGCGAAAGATCAGCCTGTTGGTATCATCGAGTTTTGCCCGATATAGCCCGGTGTTGGTCATTTTTTTGACATCTGCGCCTATAAAATTCCCATTCTGCAGTTGGGCGACAGTTTTGTTGTACTGTTTTTTGATTTTTGAGGCATCAATGTCTGTGTAGTACAAGATGTCTATCATGAATGAAGCTTTGTTGGCAAATATGGAGGGAATTCCCGGCAGTATTTAGAAATATAAAAATAGCGCAATTTTTTCTATTCACCAGAGGGGGGGGATTGTGTCAAAAGTCTGGGGTTGTGTAAAAAGGTTTTTGCCGCCTTCGGCGGCAGAATTTTCTTTGGATG
>JBMOJO010000120.1:0-10639 GCA_049315745.1 Saprospiraceae bacterium
CGCTTGATTCATTGATTTTGCTTCGCAAAATCAATGAATCAAGCGTGGTTTCAAAGCCGAATTATGTTTTGTGAGACACATCATTTTCATGATTTCGCTTGCGAAATCATGAAAATGATGTGTCTCACAAAAGAATATTTTGCCGCCGCAGGCGGCGAAAACCTTTTCACACAACCCCATTACTGCGTTACCGGCGCTTCTATCACACGGAAACCATTGTTGGTAGCCCCGGCCATCATCCAGACCTTTTTGGCGGCGGTATTCACGAAGACGCTCACGTCAGCTGCAGTATTGCCATTGACCTGCTGACCGATGGAGGAAGAAAAGACCAGTTTCGTCCGTACAGCTTCTGCGGTAAGACCGTTCATTGCCTCCACAAGGGTGCCTCCGGTAATATCATAGAGTACCAGTCCCGCATTGCGGATAGTGGAACCCTCACTTCCGGGCAGGGCCATCGCCAGGTAGCGTCCGCCGTTGATATCGAAGATTTTACCACCGTGGGTACGCACCCCTATCGCATCGGTTTCGATCGCTGTGAATTTGGTTGCCCCATCTTCGGAATACAGCGTGGGCACCATTTCAGCACCGTTCACGAAGAGATAATTTTTGCCATCGGCACTGACCGGCTCAACATAGCCATAGTTTCCAGCCTTGATCAAGTCCTTGAATACAATTTTTGTCGGATTAGCTGCATTGGTAACGGCACCGTTGACGACGTTCCATACCAGAACGAAGTTGTTATTGACCACGGAATTGGTACCGGGGAAAGGCATGGCATAAATTTTTCCATTGCCGTAGGGATCCCCCGCAAAATTGATATTGTCGCCCAAACGCAGGTTGTTGCCATCAATGGTAGCGGGGAAGGAAAGGAGGAGTTCGGCAGGGGCCGTATTATTGGCCCAGCGATACACCCGGAAGGCACCCCCAGCCCAGTTCATATTGCAGGCGATAATGCCTTTTTCGGTAGCAACCACATCAGAGACACCAAAAATGCCGCCTGCCACAAGTGCTGCACCCGCCGCGTCGGTTTTTTTGAGGGTAGTGGCGGTACTGGAGGAGCCATCGTTTTTATAGACGAACACTTGGTTCTCGCCTTTGTCCGCCAGATACACACTTGTACTGTTCATCGAAAACCCTCTTTCATTATCACCGGTCGTGGCCATTTCCGGCACCAGCGTACTGGAGACCACACAGGCATCGAAGCGGATAGTCGTTTTTTTGAGATCCAGTCCATAAGCCACAAACTTCACCGTTGCGGTATAGGAAGCGGTGGTGGCCCCCTGTGTAACTTTGTATGTTACCGGGTTAGTGAAATCCTGCACTACATTTGAGCCCGGTACAACTGTAGCGCTCGCCGGGATAGTCGTAACTTTAGGGCTCAGGGCCTTTACATCAGCTCCATCGGGCATATTTATGGTAATCGTCTTGGCCCCCTGGTCAATAGCGACCGAAATAGCGCCGTTCACTTCAAATGCAGAAATGACCACTTCTTTGGGATCGAGCGTTGTTACCGTGACCGTATAAGCGGTTTCGGTTATCCCATCTTCAGCAGTAACAATATAGGTCACTGGCGAGGAGAAGTTTCGGGGCAGACCACTGGCAGGGGAGATGGTCGCTTTTTCTGAAATCGTAATCGTAGGTACCAGATTGGTCAGGTCGGTCCCAAATGGTACGGAGAGGGCAATGTTAGTGCCTGTTACTGTACCGGTTACCGGAGGATTGGCAAAAGAAAAACTCAGGATGGAGGCCTGATTAGAAAGTTGGGGCTCCTTCTTGCAAGAACTCGTGGCGAACGTCGCGAGGACGGCCAGGATAAAAAAGAAATGGTGCAGATATTTCATAAGGCTTTGATTAAAAATAGTTCCTTAAAATTTAAATCTATTAGCTTGATTATGGTTCAATTGACATCCCACCAGACCCGTACAGACTGGTCGTCGCCCCCCATTCTGGCAACAGCAGCCTGCGTATTTGCCGGGTTGAGCCGCTTTTCAGATTCACTGTAAATTAATCTCCTGGGAAATTTACCTGCGTTGACCGGGCCCTTAAACTCCGGAGCCGGGAGAACCGGGAAGCCCGTCCTGCGCTTTTCTGCCCATGCTTCGAGGCCGTTCATACACAGCGACACCCACTTTTGGGTGATGATTTGTTCGATTGCCCTGGCAGGGTTGAATTTGATCTGGGGCTGGTCCAGGTAGGCTTGTATGGCCGTTGGGGAATTGAACCCGTACATTTCGATTGCAGCGCGTATGCCTTCATTATAAAATTGTGCGGCGCTCCCCGGGATCAGGCCACGCTGGGCAGCTTCGGCCTTTAGGAAACAAACCTCGGCGTAGTGCATATTAAAGGTAGCGCCATTTTCCTCTATAAATACGGGCCCTACTCGGCTGAACTGCCGGAAGTAAGCATCGTCAAATACCGATTGGCCATCCGGGTTGAGGCCATTTTTCAGGCCCCGGTATTGCCGGTCGGTCTCTGCGGGTTTTGCATAGAGCGGTAATCGGGGATCGTTGTTGTCTTTGAGAAAGTCCACCATCGCAGCCGACATCCTCGTGTTATTGAATACTTCGGTGACCAGGATGGGGTTTCTGAAGTAAATATTCGAGACAGATCCATCCCATATCATTTTGTTGTTGTCGTCATTGGATTCCATCAGGGGCTCGTTTCCGATCGTGGCAATCGCATTCCGGCTCATTTGCGGATCAACGTTGATCACCCGGAGGGCAATGCGCAGGAGGAGGGAGTTGGCGAATTTTTCCCATTTTTTAAGATTGCCCTGATAGATGAGATCCGCGTTTCCGTATGAGGGGAAATTCCCGGCCTGGGCAATGAGCTGCTTGCCTTTTTTAATTTCTTCTACCAGGTCTTTATAGATATCCTGCTGACGGTCAAAAGGCGGTTGGGAGGAGGTAAAAGCGGCAGAGTAGGGGATATCCCCGTAGATATCGGTCATCCTTTGAAACAAAAACGCTTTCCAGATGCGCGCGATACCCTCCTTGTGTGGGTTTTGGCGCCGAATACTCACCTCAATCGTATGATGGGCATAAAAGAGGGGGGCGAATTCAAAGTTCTGGTCGCCGTAGGAGCGGTCCCAGATATCCGTAAAAATGCCAAAAGAAGGCTCGTAGTAATCAGTCGGGAAAACCCCGGTGATGGTGTTGTACTGCATATATAGGTTCGCCGTAAGCCGCTGCGCACGGTCAAACATGTACCAGGTCATACTCCCCCTTTGGGCGGCTACCGTAAAAAGACCGTTGGGGTCCGTACTGACCGATGCTGTAGCCGGAAAATCAATTTCCTCGAAATTTTCGGTACAAGACAGCGGGAGCAGAAATGCTGCTATATAAAGTATCAAAGCGAGCGATCGTTTCATATTTGGCCGGATTAGAATTGGACATTGATCTTGGCGCCTACACTTCTGGCGATGGGGAAAGCAAAGAGCTCAATCCCCTGAGATTTGCCGGAAGAGAAGGACGATTGCGGGGCGAAGCCCGGGGTTTTTCGGTATAGGAAGCCCAGGTTGCTGCCAAAGACGGAAACAGCGATCGAACGGGCGTTTCCTGATTTGGGTTTTTGCATTGGAAAATTGTAGCTCAAAGCTACTTCATTGACCCTGACAAAGGAGGCATCAAAAACAGCGGATTCGTTGATCGCGGCCATGCGGGCCCAGTATTGCTGAGGGTTGATAAAATTCTTTTTAGGCTCGCCGTTTTTGTCAACGCCCTCTACCAACAGCCCGTTGGTCGGGATCCATTGAGCAGGGGTGTAGCCCAGGGCTATCCGCTCGCTCTCGCTTTTGTACCAGCCATCCCGGCCGGGAAGGGTATTGGCAAGCGTTCCGGAGGAAGACCCGGAGGCATAGGAAGAACTGTAGATGGAGCCCCCGATCTGGGCATCGAGGGTAAAGCTCAGCGATAAGTTTTTGTACTTTATTTGCTGGCTCATCCCCAGCATCCAGGCCGGCTGCACATGGCCCAGGATGAAGTCGGTATTCCCAAAACTGTCAATTTCGATTTGTGGAAGCCCGAAATCGTCAAGGATCAGCTGTCCGGAGGCATTTTTAAGGAAACGGGTGCCCACTAAATAATCGTTTCGGCCCCCCACGCGCCCCTGTACACTGATCCCGGATCGGGTGCCGCCCAGGACCAGGATTGAAAGTTGTGGGGAGAGGCTTTCGACCAGCGGCCGGTTCGTCGAACCGTTGAGGGTAATATTCCAGGAGAAGTTTTTGTTCTCGAGCACAACGGCATTGGCCTGCAGTTCGACCCCCGTATTTTTGACATTTCCGGCGTTGACCAACAGGGACTGGAAGCCACTTGTTGCGGCTACGGGAGCTCGGAAAATCTGGTCTTTGGTATTATTCAGATACCAGGAAAGGTCAAATTTCACTTTTCCATTGAGGAAACGCAGGTCCAGGCCCGCTTCGAAGGCATCGGTTTGTTCCGGGCGGATATCCGGATTTGGACCTACTGCCGGCACGCGAATAAACGGTTGGCCCAGATGGCCTACCGTATTGCCGTAGGTAAAGTAACGGGAGCTTGCCCCGAGGTTGGTGTCGTTGCCTACCCTGGCGAAAGAGGCTCGGATTTTGGCAAAATCAATGCCAAGCGGCAGATTGCGCCAGGTATCGCTGAGTACCCAGCTCAGGTTGCTACTGTAATAGAAAAAAGACCAGTTTTGTGGAGAGAGCGCGGACGACCAGTCGTTTCGGGTAGTGAAGGATAGATACACCTGGTTTTTCCATCCGATATCGGCAAACTGGTAGAGTGAGTTGATGCGTTTGTGGGAAAGGCCCTGGGCCGTTTGGATTTCCTTGAAATTATTGACGACCCAAAGCCCGGGGTTGACCTGGTCGTCGCCGGAGGATTCAATGCCTTCGAATTTATTGTCCAGGCGGCTGCCACCGGCGGAAAGGGTTGTGGAAAACTTGCCGAAGGTTTTGTTAGCCGTGAGCAGAAAGTCGTAATTGCCGATAAAGCGGTTGGCCAGGGAATACCTGAAGTTGGCCACCGGTGAAGTCTTGTAGGCGGTATTGGTATAAACCCTGCTCTCGCGGATGTCGTTGATGTAATCCACACCGCCACGGACGACAGCTTTTAGCCAGGGAAGCAACTCCACATTAAAGACTACGGAACTCAGCAGTCGGCTGCGGATGTCTTCATTGGTATTGAGGTTTATGGCCCAGTAAGGGTTCTGGTTAAAACTGCCGGCTGTCCTGCCATCCCAGAGGATAGGCAAGCCTGCCTGGTCAATATAGGAAACCAGGTCGCCGAGCACAACTGACCTGGGCATGATGTAAAAAGAGCGGACCGGATTGTCGGGCGATCCGCCTAAGTTGGGCCTGTTAAAAGCGCCCTGGCCCGAATAGTTAAGCTTCGCGTCCATATTGATGGACTTGGAAAGCTTGGTCGTGTTTCGCAGTGTAATGGAGGTTCTGGTAATGTCACTATTGGGCATGATACTTGAATAATAATAATGGCTTGCCGCAAGCCTTGTCTGCGACAATTCGTTCCCCCCGGAAATTTCCAGGTTATTGGTGGTGCTAAAACCATTTTGGAAGAAATCTTCCATCTGGCCCGACGCTGCCTGATAGGGTGTTTCACGGCCCAGCCAGTCCGTGACCGGCTTTCCGTCATAGCGAGGGCCGAAGCTGAGGGTATTAAATGGCGTGTAGGTGCCCTGGGAGCCCCGGCCAAAGGTATTTTGAAAATCAGGAAAAATAAACGGTTGCTCGACCACGCCCGAAGTGCTGAAGCTAACGCTCAGCCCTTTGTCCGAACGCCCCTTTTTCGTAGTAATAATAATCGCCCCGTTTTGGCCTTGCGCCCCATAAAGGGCAGCGGCAGCAGGGCCTTTGAGCACGGTAATGGAGGCAATGTCATCGGGGTTGAGGTTGCTGATCGCATTTCCGAAATCGAGTCCGCCATCCTGGGTAGCCCCGTTCCCGCCGCTGTTGTTGACAATCACCCCGTCAATCACGAAAATTGGTTCGTCGTTGCCGGTCAGGGAGCTGCTGCCCCGGATGAGGATACGGCTCGTGCCGCCGGGGCCTGTACCCGAGGGGCTGATATTGAGCCCGGCGACCTGACCGGAGAGTTTGTTCAGGAAGTTGGGGTCGCTGTTGTTGGAAAGGACTGCCCCGCTCACTTCCTGGACGGCATAACCAATCGTCTTTTCCTGACGGGTAATCCCCAGTGCAGTTACCACTACGCTTTCGAGCTGGAAAGCATCCTGCTCGAGGAGTACTTCCACAAATGTTTTGCCGGATATATCCACCGTCTGCTCCTGAAAGCCCACATAGGACACAATAACCTTTGTTTCATTGCCGGTTTCCAGCGTAAACTTGCCGTCCAGGTCTGTGGCCGTCCCAACAGAAGCATCTCCTGCAAGACGGATCGAAGCGCCGATGACCGGCTCTCCGGAGCCCGATTCTTTAACTATTCCGGTGAGCACTTTCTGGCCCCGCCCAAGGGTCCAGGAACAAAGTAAAAATAGCAGCAGGATTCTTTGTTTCATAAAACGGAGTGTTTGGAACAAGGCGCGGAAAGACCACAAAACTTTTGATTGAAGAGCTGTGGCCCGGCCCCGTACGGAGCAAATTTAGCGATTTATATGAAGGCAAAAAAATAAATTGTGTTCGAGCAACATAAAAAATCATCCGCTGATCCGTGCCGTACAAAAGACCTGGTTTTAAAAAATAAAATTTGGTTAAATCAATTATTTAAAAATAAAATTTTGTACCCCTGGTGAAAACACGTCGTTTCGATTAGACCTGCGCATTTTTTAGTTCCGTAAAAAAAGAAAATTGCTCGAACACGATAAAAAATAGCAATTATCCTATATCTTGCGATTAAGTTCAAATTGCTTGTTATAACCCTAGGTACATTGCGCAAACAAATTACTTGTTCATTTTTCAGCACTGGGGTTGTGTGAAAAGGTTTTTGCCGCCTAAGGCGGCAGAATATTCTTCTAAGAGACACGTCATTTTCACGATTTCGCTTCGCGAAATCGTGAAAATGACGTGTCTCTCAAAACGTCATTCGGCGCGAAGCGCCGTAAAAAACCTTTTTACACAACCCCTCGTTGCACACGACGATTTATATGCACATAACGGGTACTTTCCTGGATGAAATCAGTCATGACATTCCCCATCAGAATTGGGGCCCTTCGGAGTGGGAGGCGGATTTCCGGCACATGCAGGCCATTGGCATTGATACTGTGATACTCATCAGGGGCGGATACCGGAAATTCCTGACCTGGCCTTCCGAATACCTGACCACACGCCAGGGCTGTTACCGGCCAACGCAGGACCTGGTAGCCCTCTTCCTCGATTTGGCGGCACAGTATGGGATGCGTTTTTATTTTGGCCTGTATGACAGCGGCAAATACTGGGATACCGGCGATCTGCGCCATGAAATCGAAGTCAACCGCTTTGTGGTGGACGAAATCTGGGAAAAATACGGGGCGCACCCGGCTTTTGGCGGCTGGTACCTAAGCATGGAAATCAGCCGCAAAACCAAGGGCGCTATAGAGTCTTTCTATACGCTCGGCAAACAGTGCAAGATGGTGAGCGGGGGATTGCCCACATTGATTTCGCCATGGATTGACGGCAAAAAGTCTGTAGCCGCGGCATCCGCACAGATTACCAAACAAGCGGCCATCTCGGTACAGCAACATGAAGCCGAATGGCTCGAAATATTTGACGGGATCCACTCGGTCGTTGACGCAGTAGCTTTTCAGGACGGCCATATTGACTACGACGAACTGGACGCGTTTTTTTCTGTGAACAAAGCGATGGCCGACCGCTACGGTATGCAGAGCTGGACAAATGCAGAGACCTTCGACCGCGATATGCCGATCAAGTTTCTGCCGATTAAGTTCGATAAGCTCCGGCTTAAGCTGGAAGCAGCTATGCGCGCAGGGTATGACAAAGCAATAACATTCGAGTTTTCGCATTTCATGAGTCCTCAATCAGCTTACCTGCAAGCGCGCCATTTGTACAACCGTTACCTGGAATGGATGCCGCATTCAGGCCACAGTGCGGCTGATCCGCTTTTTCATTTGCAAAAAAACGGACATCTCTGAAATAAAAAAGATTCGGATTGCGGAAAAGGTGATTACAGAGGTTTCAAGGCTCCCAGCGCCCTTAATTTGGAAGAGGGGTATTAGAAGGGCAGGCGTATTTTATTGTAGAGAATGAATTCACCATAAAAATCGCGTTATGAAAAAATTTTTTCTACTCCCGTTTATTTTAGTCCTTTTCGGGTTATCAGGTGTACTGGCCTCTGGTCCCGGCCCCATTGATACTATCGTTACCCTCCTTAATAAAGCGCAAGGCTCGGGAAGGCAACCCGCCATCATAGATAATGCGGGCAACAATCGCGGCGCCGGTTTCAATGGAAAGCACGTTTTTGTAGCCTCCAGGCAAAATGGCAACCACGTTTACTTCTGGGATGTCAAAGATACGACCGCTGCACCGAAAGAACTGAACATCACCGGCGTAACGGGCGGTACCTTTACCCTTTCTGACCTTGCAGTGGTTGGCGACAATATCTTCCTTTCTAACATGGTTTTTGCAGGAGGAACTTTTAAGGTGTACCACTGGGAGGGCATCAGCAGCTCGCCACGTGTGCTGCTGGAATATGCTTCCGCTCCAGACCGTTTGGGGGATGCGATTACGGTGGTAGGGGATCCTGCAAAAAAGGCATTGCTGATTGCGAGCAGCCATGGCAACAAGCGATTTTATGTCTGGACCATCGAGGGAGGTGTTATCTCGAATACCACGCCGGTAGTCAAAACTTTTAGCTTCGTCACCGATACTAATTTTGGCCGGATTACCGGGGTTCCCGGGCCGGAAGGCCTTTACCTTGCCAGTGCACCTTCCTTCGGAATGATGCTGCTCGACAGTTCGCTGAATATGGTGGATACGATCAGAGGTGCATACTTCCCGAGCTGGACCATGCACGCGCAGGTGTTCACTTACAAGGGAATCCGCTTGCTTGGATATGTACACGTGAAGAGCAGCCCTGCTGCCAATGCCCTGTATGTACTGAATATCAACGACAAACCAACCGTCAAGGAAGCATTTGCCAGTTTGCGCGGGGCAGTCTTCGCAGACCGGTTGCTGCATACCTTTAACCTGGGTACTATCTCCAACGGGAATGCCAGTGCCGGGCTCGACGTTGCTGCGGATACCCTGGGCAATGTCCAGATTATGGGTTTTTCAGCGGGCAATGGCTTTGTGGTGCAGCAGTTTGGAAACGAAAGGCCCTATTCCGCCGCTTCCCTGAGTCCGATATCTATGCTGATGGACAAAGCTCAGGCAAGGGGTAAGCAACCCGCTCTGATAGATAACGCAGGGAATAACCGCGGTGCCGCATTCAATGGCAAACATATCTTCGTCGCTTCCCGGCAAAATGGTAACCATGTCTATTACTGGGACATCAAGGATACGGTATCTGCACCAAAAGAACTGAATATTACCGGTATAACTGGTGGAACATTCGCCCTTTCCGATCTTGCGGTGGCAGGTGACAATGTTTACCTTTCCAATATGGTTTTTGCGGGTGGAACCTTCAAAGTGTATCATTGGGAAGGTATTGGAAGTACCCCGCGCGTGCTTTTGGAATTTCCATCATCGCCCGATCGTCTCGGAGATGCGATTACCGTGGTCGGCGACCCTTCCAAGCGCGCATTTCTGATTGCCAGCAGCCATGGCAACAAGCGCTTTTACATTTGGACCATAGAGGGCGGGATTGTCACCAGTTCTATGCCTACGGTCAATACGTATGACTTTATTGCCAGGGCCGATTTTGCTCGGATTACCCGCGTACCTGGTGCGGAAGAACTCTACCTGGCAAGCGGGCCATTGTTTGGCGTGATGTTGCTCGATAAGGATATGAAGCTGGTGGATTCACTTGGAACATCCTTCTTTCCGAGTTGGCCGATGCATGCCCAGGTTTTCCAATACAATGGACAACGGCTTATGGGCTATGTTCACGTGAAAAGCAGCCCGGCAGAAAACGCACTTTATGTGGTGGATATGAATGAAAAAGACAATATCCGGGACGTGTTTACGAGTTTGCGCAAAGCTGGTTTTGCCAAGCGCCTGATCCATTCTTTGAGTTTGGGTACAATTTCCAATGGCAATGCCAGTGCAGGTTTTGATGCAGTGACCGATGCTGCAGGGAACGTGCAGGTGATGGCCTTTTCCGCGGGTAATGGATTTGTGGTGCAACAGTTTGGGAATAAACAGGTCACTTCTCTGCCCCAGGTGGTAGAGGGCGGATTTGAGTTATATCCTAACCCGGCTTTTTCACAGGTTCAAATCAGTACCCCCGACAATATGCAGGAGATTCTGCTCTTTGATTTTAGCGGCAGACAAGTTGCAGTTTGGCCGGCAAGTGGAAAGCAAATGACCCTGGATATCAAACCATTTCACAATGGAATGTATGTGCTGATGATCCGCTCAGAACAAGGGCTTTCGGCCACCAAGCTGCTGATCCAGAAATAATCCCTCGCAGTAAGGGGGTGTTTCAAAAATCGAACATTCTCTTTTGGGGCTGTGTAAAAAGATTTTCATGGCGCTTCGCGCCAAATAATATTTCGAGATTCACCTCGTTTTCGAAATTTCGCTTCGCGA
>JBMOJO010000416.1:0-2377 GCA_049315745.1 Saprospiraceae bacterium
CTCAAAATAAAATTCGGCGCGAAGCGCCGTAAAAAACCTTTTTACACAACCCCAACCTTTTTGCACAACCCCTTCCAAAAAAATATTTCGCGCTTAAACAAGGCCAAGGTCCACGATGACGGAGCGGACCTTTTCCTGGAGGGTTCGATAAACCGCATCAAAATCTTCCGGTTTTTCCAGTGGGGCATTTACGGAAATATAGAATTTGATTTTCGGTTCGGTACCGCTGGGCCTTGCGGAGACTTTGGTGCCATCAGACAACACCAACTGCAGCACATTGGATTTTTCGATACCCATACCTACTGGGATTGGGCTTACCTTGCCGCTGCGGAGGTCGGTGCGGGTAAGCTGGAGGTAGTCATATACCTCGACCGGGGCGGCGCCATTGACCGATTCCGGGAGCTTGCTGCGCAGATTGGCCATCATCTGGCGAATTTCTTCGGCGCCGGTTTTGCCTTTTTTGGTCAGGGAAACCAGGCCTTCGTAATAAAAGCCGTGTTTCATGTACATTTCCGTCAGGAAATCGAACAAGCTGAGTCCCTTATCTTTTGCAAAGGCAGTGAGTTCGGCGATCATCGAACAAGCCGCTACGGCATCCTTATCGCGAACTGCATCGCCGATCAGCATGCCATAGCTCTCTTCGCCCCCGGAGATAAATTGGGCTTTCCCTTCCAGTTCGCGGATGACCTGGGCGATGTATTTAAAACCCGTAAGCGTATTATAACAGGGCACGCCGTAAGCGGCGCACATGGCGTCAATAATATTGGTCGTCACGATCGTTTTCGCGACAAATTCGTGGCCTTGCAGTTTGCCGCTGTTCTTCCATGCCTGCAGCATATAGTAAATGATCAGGCTGGCCATCTGGTTGCCGTTGAGCAGTTGCCATTCTCCGGCTTTATTCTTCACCGCTGCACCTACCCGGTCAGCATCCGGGTCGGTTGCGATCACGAGGTCGGCATCCATATTTTTTGCCATTTGCAGCGCCATCGTCATCGCTTCTTCCTCTTCCGGATTGGGATATACCACGGTAGGAAAATTGCCGTCAGGGGTAGCCTGTTCTGCTACGATATGCACATTTCGGAAGCCCAGCAGTTCCAGTGCCCTGGGTACCATGGTAATTCCTGTGCCGTGAATCGGCGTATAGACGATTTTAAGGTCCTGCTGCCGATGGATGACCTCGGGGTTGAGGCTGTTCGCCAAGATCGTTTCCAGATATTTTTCATCAATTTCTTCCCCAATGGCGGTAATACGCGCGGGTTCGCCCTGAAAACGAATTTCGTCCACCGACTGGATATGGTTCACTTCGGCTACGATATTGGCATCGTGCGGGGCAACAACTTGCGAGCCGTCGTTCCAGTAGGCCTTATACCCGTTGTATTCCCTGGGGTTATGGGAGGCCGTAATGACTACCCCGCTCTGGCAGCCCAGGTGGCGGATGGTGAACGAAAGCTCCGGGGTAGGCCGGAGGGCCTTGAAGAGAAATACCTGAATGCCGTTGGCAGAGAAGACGTCCGCTGCAATGCCGGCAAATTCACGCGACATGTTCCTGCTGTCGTGGGCAATGGCTACTTTGATTTTTTCCCCGGGGAAGGTTTTGTTTAAATAATTGGACAGGCCCTGGGTCGCCGCCCCGACGGTATAGCGGTTCATTTTATTGGAACCGGTGCCGATGACCCCGCGAAGGCCCCCGGTACCGAATTCGAGGTCTTTGTAAAAGGCATCGGTGAGCTCTGTTTCGTTGCCCGCATCAAGGAGCGCCTGGATGGCCGATTTTGTTTCGGCATCGTAATTTCCTTTTAGCCAGGTTTCGATTCTCTTTACGGTTGCAGCGTCCAGTCCGGGCAGCATACGTTATAATTTATTGGTTGAAATAATTATGCTGCAAAAATAGTACAGGACTTGCTCATTTGTGCGGTCAATGTGCATGAAAAATGACTTTTTCAATGCCATTGAAGCCCACTTCTTCGTGGCCTTGGTGGTAAAAAAACCACAAAGGGCACAAAGAAAGTCGCAATCTTCGTGTCCTTTGTGGTAAAAGAACCACAAAGGGCACAAGGAAAGTCGCAATCTTCGTGTCCTTTGTGGTAAAAGAACCACAAAGGGCACAAAGAAAGTCGCAATCTTCGTGTCCTTTGTGGTAAAAGAACCACAAAGGGCACAAGGAAAGTCGCAATCTTCGTGTCCTTTGTGGTAAAAGAACCACAAAGGACACAAGGAACCCGCCGTCTTTGTGTCCTTTGTGGTAAAAAAACCACAAAGGGCACAAGCAAAGTCGCAATCTTTGTGTCCTTTGTGGTTAAAAAACCACTCAGGAAATAGGTCGCCGAAAGCGGCGACTTGCGCTTAAGCCGGGCGCCGAAATAAGCCAATATACTGG
>JBMOJO010000011.1:0-38997 GCA_049315745.1 Saprospiraceae bacterium
CAAACCGCGGTCGTGGTGGAGCGTTTCGGAAAATTTCTGAGTATCAAAGGGCCCGGCTTACAATTCAAAATCCCTTTTTTCGACCGTGTGTCGGGACGGGTAAGCCTTAAAATCCAGCAACTGGACGTGATCGTTGAGACGAAAACCAAGGATAACGTATTCGTAAAATTAAAGGTCTCGGTCCAGTTTCGCGTTCTGCCGGATGCCGTTTTCGACGCCTTTTACAAGCTGGAGAACCCCCACGAACAAATCACAGCCTACGTTTTCGATACGGTACGCGCCGAGGTGCCCAAAATGAAGCTCGACGAGGTCTTTGAGCGCAAAGACGACATCGCCGTCGCTATCCGCAGGGAACTGGAGGAGGCGATGAACGAGTACGGCTTCGGCATTGTCAAGGCCCTGGTGACCGACATAGATCCCGATGTTGCCGTTAAGAATGCCATGAACAGGATTAATGCGGCAGAGCGGCAGAAAATCGCAGCGGAGTATGAAGGAGAATCCGAACGGATTCGCATTGTTGCCAAGGCAAAAGCTGAAGCTGAGAGCAAACGCCTCCAAGGGCAGGGGATTGCCGACCAGCGCCGCGAAATTGCCCGGGGGCTGGAGGAATCCGTAGATTTGCTCAACAGCGTCGGTATCAACTCCCAGGAGGCTTCTGCGCTTATCGTCGTCACCCAGCACTATGACACCCTGCAGTCCCTCGGCGAACACGTCAACAGCAACCTCATTTTACTCCCCAACGCCCCCACGGCAGCCTCGGACATGCTCAACACCATGGTCACGTCCTTTGCAGCCTCCCAGCAATTAGGGGAGCAAAATAAGAAACAGGCCAGGGCAAAGACGCTCAAGGCTGGCCCAGAACCACTGTCTTTGCCCAACGAACGGGGCAACCAGGACGAATGAAAATCCTTAGCGCTGCGCAGACCCGACTGGCAGACCAGTACACCATCCTGCATGAGCCCGTCCCTTCGACCGAACTGATGGAGCGGGCGGCGAGGGCTTTTTGTGATTGGTTTGAGCAGAATTTTCAGAAGGGGGAACAGGAGATTTTCCTCCTCTGCGGCAGCGGCAACAATGGGGGCGATGGCCTGGCCATCGCCCGCATGCTGCACCAGGAATGGTATGAAGTCCGCATATTCCTTTGCCATACCGGGTCAGAGCGTTCCCCTGACTGCCAGCTGAACCTCGAGCGGCTCCCTGCCTTTGGGGATTTACAAGTCCTTGAGCTCAGGGAAGGCAGCCCTTTTCCGGAAATCCCTGCAGGTGCAACGGTGATAGATGCCTTGTTCGGATCCGGCCTCAATCGGCCCGTAACCGGTTATTGGGCAGACTGCCTCCGGCATTTTTCGGCGCACAAGGGCGTCAAGGTTGCCGTTGACCTGCCCTCGGGGTTGTTTGCCGACGGGCACCGGACGGCGGGGGCTATCTTCCATGCCGACTATACTTTTTCCTTTCAGCGGCCTAAGCTCGCTTTCTTTTTCCCGGAAAACGCCCCTTTCGTCGGTCGCTGGGCGTTTGGCGATATTGGCCTGGACGAGGCCTTCATCGAGGCCCAGGCCGGTCCCTGGCATCTGGTGACCGGCAGGGACGTATATCCTTTGATCAAAAAACGTCCGGTATTCTCGCATAAAGGCACATTTGGCCATGCCCTGCTGATCTGTGGCAGCTATGGGATGATGGGGGCGGCTACGCTTAGCGCACGCGCCTGCCTGCGCGCAGGAACAGGGCTGCTCAGCCTATACGTGCCCTCCTGCGGCCATTCCGTCCTGCAGACGACCGTTCCGGAGGCCATGGCCCAGGCTGATCCCCATGCACACTACTGGACAACTGCCCCTGACACAGGTAAATACACCGCCATCGGCGTAGGGCCCGGTATCGGGCAAAACACGCAGACCCTGAATGCCCTTGAAACATTACTGAAAAAATCCGGCGATAAGCCCATCGTCCTCGATGCGGACGCCCTCAACCTGATCGCTGCCGGCGGATTACACCGCCACATTCCCCCCAACGCAATCCTCACCCCCCACCCCGGGGAGTTCGAACGCCTTTTCGGTGCCAGCAGCAATACCCTCGATCGTCTGGGCCTGCTTCGTGAAAGTGCTGTGAAATACCGCTGCCATATCCACTTGAAAGGCGCCTATAGTTGCCTGGCTACGCCTGAGGGCGACTGCTATTTCAACCCCACCGGAAACCCCGGCATGGCAACTGCCGGCAGCGGGGATGTCCTCACCGGCATCCTCACCGGCTTACTGGCACAGGGGTATGCCCCGGGGTATGCCGCACGGGCGGGTGCCTTCCTGCACGGCCGCGCAGGCGATATTGCCGGTGAAAAATATGGGCAGGCCTCTATGATCGCAGGAGATATCATCGAATGCTTAGGGGGGGCATTCCAGTTCCACGAGGCAGTACAAGTGTTTAAAAGCGCTTAAACACACAGGCGTTCACCAAAAAGTACGAGTCGTCCTTATTGGGATTGGCCGCTTTGCTTATCCCGTCAATGTAATCGGTAAATGCGAAGCGCCCGCTGGCCTCCAGGGCAATGCCGAGGTTGATATTGAAATCCAGTTTCACCCCGACTCCTGCGGGGATCAGCGGGATCATGCGCGTCGTAGTTGCCCGGCGGTCTTCGCTGACCAGCGGCTCGGACACTACATCCTGAACCCGGGAAAAATCAGGGCTAAGGCGGGCATAGCTGAACCCGCCCCCCGCAAAAATATAGGGAGAGATCAGTTTTTCCAGATTGAGGTTCCCTTTTGAGTCGGAAAAGAATTTATCCCGCGCAAAGGGCTCGAATTCGAGGAGCACATTCATCTCAAAGACATCTGTCTGGAAGGTATAGCCCCGGATCCTGCGCTGCGGGAAATTGGCTTCGTCGCCAACCAGGCTGCCGTACATGAACCCCGAACGGAGGGCTGCTTTCCGGGACAGCGGGATCCTGCCCATCACGCCGGCAGACAGGCGTACGTCCTTTAGCCGTGGAGTTACGGAGGGGTTCAGATCGCCGACATAATGTGCGGTACCGATCATAATGCCCCCTTCCCAGTTGTACGCATAAACACGCTGTCCCTGCACGAAGAGCGGGCATAGAAAAATTGCCAGTGTAAGGATATACAGTTTCATTGCTTACCGTTATAATTTGCTTGAAATCTAAATGTTGAGCGCCGGAATTCCTGACCAAAGACCTTTCCAACCGGCCATTGCCATACAAAGATAACGCTTCGCACGCTTTTCCGCTAAAAATTCGACCGCATGTGCCATTTTTCACCCGCGCGAAGGCTGTAACGTGCAGGCAGAAAAGCACCATTTTTGACCCCTGGGGATTCCCTCGCAACAAGCAAGTGGCAAGCTGTTCAAAACAGGCGCTTGCGGTGAAAATACCAGGAAATGAGCAGGCTCACCAATGCCGAAAAAAACAGGATAATCCCGACGGCGTAGCGGCTGGTTTCAAAAGGCAGAGGAACGTTCATTCCAAAAAAGCTGGTGATAAAAGTCGGCACGGCGATGAAGATCGTTACCAGGGTGAGCCTGTGGATCGTCACGTTCATATTATTGGAAATAATAGACGCGTATGTATCCATCGTCCCGCTGAGGATATTGCTATACACATTAGCCATTTCGAGGGCCTGCCCGTTATCAATGATAATATCCTCAAAAAGGTCCATTTTTTCCTCTTCCTCCCGGATATTGATGAAGTCGGTACGCTTCATTTTCATTTTCAACAAATCATTGGCGTTGAGGGAGTTGAGGAAATATACCAGACTTTTTTCGATACTCAGCAGTTGTTTTAGCTCTTTGTTCCGGCTGGAATGATAGAGCTCCTGTTCGATCAGGTTGCGTTTTAGGTCCAGTTTCTTCAGGCAGGTCAGGAAGCGGTAAACATTATGTTCGAGGAGTTGCAAGACAAACAACGTAGCGTCTGCGGGGTCAAAATTCTTGACTTTATCCTCCAGGAAACGCTGGAGGACGGGGTTTTCGAAAACGGTAATCGTGATGACTGCCTCGGGGGCAAGGATAATCCCGATGGGCACCGTAACATAGATTGCATCGTTTTCATCTTCTGCCTCGTTGAGTACGGGGGTATTGACGAGGATCAGGCGGATATCGTCTTCGGTTTCGTAACGCGGACGTTCGTCCACATCGAGGGAATCCGTGAGGAAATCGAGGGGTATTTCGAAGTATTGGGCGGCCTCTTCGATTTCTTCCTGGCTAAAAGGAGGCGAAATGTTGACCCAGCAGCCGGGGGCGGGCTGGTTCAGCATGGTTAATTTATCCTCGATCCTGGCATAATACCGCACCATAAGCCGTTCTTAAATCTCAAAAGTAGCGCAAAGGTACGATTCACACGTCAAAGATACTATCGGGCAGCAGTAAATATCCGTGGAAAATACCCGGCTGTCGGCGGGGCCATTGCCGCAGGCCTAAAAAGGTAGGGCTTCGCGGTACCGCTACCGGAACCGTATTGCCTTGATCGGGCTGATCCGGGTGACGAGATAAGAGGGCAATACCAGGAACAGCAGGATGATGAGCATGGCTCCAAAATTGAGGGCAAGGACGGCGAGCGGGCTCAGATGGACCGGGGCGACCGACAGGTAGTAATTTTCTTCCGACAGCTTGATCACCTCGCCATATTTTTGGATGATACAGAGGCCGATGCCGAGTAAATTGCCCCATACCAGCCCAGTAAATACGATATACGCGGCATAGCCGAGAAAAATCTTCCGGATACTCCAGTCGCTTGCGCCCAGGCTTTTCAGGGTGCCGATCATATACGTGCGTTCGAGGATGAGGATCAGCAGGGCGGTGACCATATTGATAATGGCGACGATGACCATCAGGGCCAGGATTACGACCTCGTTGACATCCTGGAGGTTCAGCCAGTCGAAAATCTGGGGCAGTTTTTGCCGGATCGTCTCTGCGTACAAGTCTGGCGGGAGTAATTCGTAGTAGATATAGCCCGCGAGCGGTTCGAGATCCCGGATGTCGTCTGCAAATACTTCGAACCCACCGACCTGTTTTTCATCCCAGCCCAGCAACTGCTGGATTTTGCGGATATCCACGAGCGCGAACTTGCGGTCATATTCCTCGAGGCCGGTTTTGAAAATCCCCTGTACCCTGAAACTCCGCTGGATTTGATTTCCTTTTTCCACAAAATGCAGGCGGAAGCGGTCGCCCACCCCGACTTTGAGGCGCTGTGCGGTTTGCCGGGAGATGAGTATCCCACTTGAACTTTCCGTTTGCTTCAAATCGAGTGCAGTACCGGCGACCAGGTATTGCTGCATAAACCCCCAGTCGAAATCCTTGCCGATCCCTTTGAGGATAATCCCCTCCATTTCATCGTTGGCCTTGATGATCCCGGGTTTGAGCGCAAACACCTGGATATGGCGTATCCCCCCATGGGTGGTTGCCATAGCAGGGCGCGCCATGCCAAATATGGATTTCGTAACCGGATAATCCACACTGCGCAGGGTATCGAGATAAGGGTAGAAAGGCTGTTCGACGGAGACCGGGCTTGCTTCCAGCGGACTTTGGTACAATTCGGTGCTGGTGATGTGGATATGGCCCCAGAACCCAAAAATTTTTCCGCTGATTTCCTTTTTGAAGCCGGAAATCAGGGCGACTGCGCATATCATCACCGCCGTGCTGATGGCTACGGCGATGATGGCGATGCGTATGATCAACCTGGCGAAGGAATGCGTCCCTTCGCGGATCACTTTTCTGGCGACAAATCGTTCGAACATGCCTAATGCACCAGCAGCATTTTTTTGGTTGCGGTATAGCTGCCGGCTTTCAGGGTGTAAAATAACACTCCGCTGCTGTTAATTGTGCTTTCGGCGATATTTATTTCGTGCAGCCCCTTGTCGAGGAAGGCCGCATAGCGGAACAAGAGCCTGCCTTTGAGATCGAGGATGCGCAGCTCTGCATCCTGGGCCTCCGGCAGCCAAAACTTAATCTTTGTATAATCCGAGAACGGATTAGGCACATTCTGGAACAACTCGGCAGTTTCCTGTGGCTGCCCCTGCACCGTGTTTTCAAAAACGAGGCTTGGCAGATATATGGTTTCCCCCGGCCCGTAGGCCTCAGCAGCGGTAAGCCGCGAATTTATCTGGAGGGCTTTTTCGCCGAACCCTTCTGAAAGGGCCCTGAATACAAGTGTAGCCAACACCCGTGAGGGCATGGGTTTTTCGCCGGCCATCCAACTCAGGGTCACGACCCCGTCCTCCGGGAAGACCCCTAATTGTCCCTCACCGGCAAGCCCCGGCTCGACGTCCAACAGTTCAAAGGCATTGCGGTCGTATTCCAGGGTAAACTGTGCCCCGGCGAACAGATGGATATCTTCCACGGAGAGGGGAACGCGGAAAATTTGCCCTTTCGAAGGATGCGGATAAGGGGTGGACACCGCGAAAATGTCTGTTGCCGGACGGCTGCGTACCGTCGAGCTATTGGCAACTGCATCGCCCGTCACATCGCCGAGTTTGATCGCCACAAAATTGGCATTTCGAATGGTATCCTTGAGCCGGTCAAACGACAGGGATTCCGGGAACGGAAAATTCCAGGGGTTGGTGGGGTCGGAAAATTCATGTGCTGTAGGGATAAAGCGCCAGCTCATATTATTGGGGAATTTCGACTCCATATTCAGGATCAGCCGCTGGATTTGCAGTAAGTCCTGTGTAGTGATCGAACGCGAAAGATTGACATCCGCCGCAATCATTTTATAGGGCCCTTTAAGCATACGAATCCCGAGAATATGCTCTTTGATCCGGATCATGTCGAGGGTACTGACCCCGTTCGTAAAATCCAACTGCTTGTATGGGGCAACCGAGTAGCTATACCTTGGGTCAATGCGGTCGAAATAATAGGCCCCGTCGCGTTTGGTCATCATGGTTACCCTGGCGCCACCATCTAGCCGTACCTCCGCCCCTTCCAGCATAGTCATTTCCTCTGTGGCAATTTTTCCCTCGATGAGGCCAGGGCGGGGCAGGCAGGCGTTGGCGGTATCGGTGACAAAGATTACGGCGGGGCAAAAGGCAGCATTGCCTGCCGCGTCCCATGCATACAACTCAACGGGGACGAAATTGCCCAGGTTTCCGCATACGAGCGGTAGGTCTGTTGCATTCGGGTCGGGCGTCTGGCCCGGGCGCACGACACTGTACCTGGTAATCTGCTTAAGGCCCTCCCAATTGGGCGCCCCTTGGCCGTTGCAGTCAAATATGGGCCCGGCGACCAGGGCGGTAGCCGGTACCAGTACGGCGCCGGCATCAATCCTGCCGTCGGAGTCCATGTCTATCGGCAGCAAATTTGCGACGACACCCTGCCGGCAAACCGGGGCCGGCACAAAAGCATCCCGGACGCGGACGCGCACCGGATAGGGCTGGGAGATATTCCCGCTCGCGTCCCGCATCCGGATAAACACCTGGTGTGTCCCTTCCGGAAAATCGCCGGTCAGCCTCCACTGGCCCTGGCCGATAAACGTAACCGCTGCCCCCGGGACAAAATTTTCCAGCGGCATTTCTGTACTTGAAGGGAATTTCAGCGAGTCAGGCCGGACCATTACCGAATGTGGCTCGACATTGCCCTGGGCCGCCAGCGAGGCCCCAAGCCCCGAGATAGTACTGCAATTGTCCGATGCCGAAAACACCAGGTTGACCGCTCCCCGGCAGGCAGCCGTTGTAATGTTAAATTCAGCGAGCGGCGGCCCGCTGACGAGCGGCGCGGTGCTGTCCAAAATACGGATTTCCTGCGTATATAGCCATGCAAACTGTTTGGCGGGCACGCCCTGGCAGGGAAGGTTGGAGGGGTTGTTGTAGATAAACGAAGTGACCAGCTCTCCGGGGTCAGGCGTCCTGTTCCGGTTGTAGTCGAAGTAGATCTCCTGGTTCCCGTCGTAAGGGGCCCTGTCGCGCACCATAACCGAAAGCCCGCCGCTGCCGGTGTCCCTTGGCATAACCACTGCCCAGGATTGGGGGGATCCGCAACGGTCGTCGTACTGGCACCAGTTGACCGCCAGATAGGTGCGGATAATCGTGATCCCTCTGGGCAGCCCCACTTCTGTGGGATAAACCTTATCTTCCACCAGTACGCTGATCGCATCGCAACCCAGTTGGTCGAGGGGCAACTCCGGTCTTGGCAGGGAAGCACAACTGGCGATCACGGTGTTTGACGGAAAGTGAATATTGTACTCATTTAACGCCAGGACGGTAAGGCGTACTTTCGCCGTCGTCTGGACGGAGGTCTGCACACCGGTATTTTTGGTGATGGTCCAGCTGAGATCCACATATCCGGCATTGCACTTCAACACATCGTCCACATTGAGACGGATATCGAGGGCCGTGCATTCGTCCCCTGCAATAAACTGAATATCATTGCCCAGGGCGGCGATAATCGCGTTGTATCCCGCGCTTCCTTTTGGATAGCTGCTTTGTGCTTTCAACGCCTCGACAAGCGCGGCCTGATCACAGCGCACCGTATTTGGACCGGGCAGTATCCAGGTCGGCTCGATGCGGTCTTCGACCATTACTTTTGCCACGCAGGAGTTCCGGTTTCCGCTAAAGTCTTCGCCCCATAACTCGACCTCCCCAAGGCCGAGGTCGCAGCAGAAAAAGTCCACGTAGTCCAATAAAGGCGTATAAAGCTGCCCGGCCTGTGGGCCCGGGGAGAATTTTTCTCCAAAATCATTGATATCTCCGTCTTTATTCCAGTCAATCCCGTCATCTACGGTAATTTGCCCATCTTGATTGCTGTCATAGCCGAGGGCGATAAACTGGCCAAGACAACTCATACTGACGGCACGACGGACGCGTATCCAGTTGAACCCGCAATTATCGGTACTGCCTTTGTCGAAAGTCGCCACGGCCATCCGGCCATAGCCTTTTTGGATCCCCTCGGTATTGGAGAGGGATACCCTTACCATTTCCTGGCAGACCATTACCGGGACCGTCTGGTCCTGGACCATAAACTCGAACTCTCTCGTGGCGGTATTATCACAACTATCTGCTGCGAGAATGACCAGTTTGTGCCGCCCGATATTTGCTTTGGTAACGGTAAGGTAGTCTCTGCCGTCCTGGCCCCTGACCACCGATCTGGGGTAATTTGCCTGCCGCCATTGAACCGGCCCTGTAGGCACCCCCTGTACAATTTCCTGGCCGAAATACCAGACCTCGGTCGAAACGATAGGTGCCGGGGTGCAATTATCGGTAATACGGATACCGAAAAACTGGTTCAAACCCGCAAGGTCTATCCCAAAGGAACCGGAGCAATCATCCGGCCGGGTAGAAATCACGACGTTGCGGAAATTGGAAAAGATCACCGGAGGTTCGGTATCATTTACTTTCAGCAGGAAGGTATCCAGCAAGGTCTGTGTCCCGGTACAGGCATCCAGTGCCCGGACAGCGATCCGGACTTTTTTGCCCCCCGAACAAATTCCGAACGTGGACAATACATCCACCTGAAAGCTGTAGCTGCAGGAGAGCAACTGTGCAGCGTTCCCCGCCTGTACGGCTTCCTGAAAAAAGGCATACTTGCTGCGCGGCGTGCCGCAACTGCGCGGGTGGTCAAATACAAAATACTGCTGCTTGAACGCCTGCACGATAGCATCCGTTGAAGCTGCCTGGCAGGTAGTACTGCTGATCTGGATTTCATAAATACCCTGACGTGCATAGAAGCCGGGGTCCAGTCGCGGGCGCATGAAATAGATAACCTGTACCGCTTCCCGTGCGTTTCCGCTGCAATCCGTCCCCCTGAACGTCCGGGTCAAGCGCGCCCACACCTGGTCGGTCTGAACGGATGGGCAGTTGAAAAAGTCCATTCGGTCACTTGCCGAGAGGGCGATATTACAATTACATGCAGCGGAGCAGACATCCTGAAAAAGCGGGGCACCGGTAAAGAAGGTATAGCTTGGGTCCTGCCAGCTTCGCAGATTGTTTTGTACGCTAAAGACATCGGTGCAGAGCAGGGTATCCGTCCATTGCACATCCAGGGGCACCGGCCTTGAGCACACCCCTACCCTGCTGACCAGGGTTGGAGGGGTCAGATCTTTTGCAATAATTACCCCTTCACAAGTCTGAAAGCTGTAACAATCCTCATATTCCGGTTTGAGCGATACCACATAGCGGAAAGTACCGCACCGTTCGAGGATATTGTCCCCATTACCGTCGTCAATATTTACGTTCAGCAAGCTCTGGAGCGTGATCACGTCCGGGCAGGAGCCCCCGGGCGTAAGGCGGAGGACCATATCGGGCGTTACCAGCGTACGGCAATTGTCCCCGAGGGTAACGCTGACTTCGTTGATACAAGTCACGCAAGGCAGGGGCGCCGGGGCCTGCACGACCACGGATACCGTAAACGCGCCCTCCGGGCATTGGTTGTTGACCCCCGCATTTACGCGGTAGGAGACCGTTTGAGGGGTTCTGGTCAAGTTTGTAAGCTGATCATTGATAAACCCACCTGAGCGTTGCACCGTAGATTCCCCGGACACGCCGGGGTTGTTGATTGCCGTCCAGGTAAAGGTAGTGGGGACGGCATTGCCCAGGATATTCACATTCCGCTGGAGATCATAGGAAGCCCGGGCACAGGAAGGGATCTGCAGGGTATCGTTGGAGCCCGCCGGGCCATCAGCCACGACGACCATGTGTACCTGTGAGCTCGCCTCAGAGCAATCCAGCCCGGAACAAACCACGGAGGATTTATAATACATGGTATCCGTTGGGGCGACCACCAGGCTCAGGCCGCTCACGACCGGGACCGCATCCCAGCTGATGCCGTCGGGACTGGATTTCCAGATGAGCGTACAGGCGCCTGTTCCGCCGCTGATATTTGATCGCAGGGTGGCCGTCATCCCTTTGCAGACGACCGTAGGGCCGGTGATGGAGACAGCGGGGTCTTCAAAAATTTCAACACTGGCCACATTGGATATCTTGGAATTGCACACTGCGCCGGAGCAACTGTACAGTGCCCGGTAGCGGGTCGTACGGGTAGGCGAAACGGCCAGCGAAGCGCCTGTGGCCGATGGAATATTCGTCCAGGTATTCCCGTCCGGGCTGGACTGCCATTGAATGCCACATTGGCCTGCCCCGCCGGAAGTTGTCGCGCTCAGCGTCATAGTACCCCCTGCACATGAAATCCCCCCACCGGCGACCGAGATCGCAGGAGCGGGAAAAACCTGTACCTGAACGACATTTGAGGGGGCGCCGGTACAGAACGTGCCCGAGCAAAGCGCTTGTGCCCGATAAAATGTCGTGGAGGAAGGGGCGATACGAAGCTGCTTGCTACTGACCCCCGGCAGATCCGTCCAGGTCGTTCCATTTGTACTGGACTGCCACAGCAGGGTACAGGAAGCCGGGGCTAAGCCTGTATTTGCCGACAGGGTCGCCGAGTCACCGGAACAAAGCGTAGCGGCCCCGCTAAGCGTAACTTCCGAGAGGGGAAGGACGTTGAGCAGGAACGCATTGGAGGTCGCAAAACAGCCACCGGCACAGTCATAGACGATCCGGTAGAAGATATTGGCAGACGGGGCCACACTTAAAGAAAGCCCCGAAGCATTCGGAATATCAGTCCAGGACTGGCCGTTCAGACTGGACTGCCAGGTAACCGCGCAGGAAGTAAAGGTATTGGAGACCGTGGCGCTCAGTTGGGCATTTTGCCCTGCGCAGATGGACACCGGGCCGCTCACCTGTGCCGTCGGGGTAGGGTTTACCTGCACCCGCAGCGTGTTGGAAGTACCCTGCTGGCAGGCCCCATCGCCGCAGCGGTAGCTGAGCAGATAATCTGTAGTCGTTTCCGGAACAACCTGCAGGGAGATCGCTGTGGCCCCGGGCACATCCGCCCATACCTGACGGGCGACATCAAAAAACTTCCACTGGAAGGAGCAGCCGCTCACCAAACCATTTGAGGTCAGGGTAGCTGTTGAGCCCGTGCAAATCCGTGAAGGGCCTGAAACCGTCACTACGCGGTCGTTGCCCGGGCGGACGGCGAAAGCGGGCGAAATCCCCTGGCTGCAGCCATTACCGTCGCAGGAAAAAGCCACCCGGTACTGGGTTTCAGTGGACAATCCCGAAATAACAAGCGTATCCTTCGTCTGGCCGGAAAGGGCATCCCAATTGCCCGTGGCAGCATTCAGGCGCTGCCATTGCAGCGAACAAGCGCCGATGCCCCCGGTCCGGGAAGCCACGAGGGCGCCCGTTCCTCCGGGGCAGATTTCAGCGGGGCCGGAGATAAACACCGAGGGGCCGGAAATCAACGCGATGGTATCCTGATTTGAAAAAACTTCATCGCATCCGCTCCCCGTACAAAAATACCGCGCCCGGTAGATCGTAGTCCGCTGGGGGATTACCGACAGGCGGGTACCTGTTACCCCCGGCAAGTCTTCCCATATCCCCTTTGCCGGGTCCCAATTCTGCCAGACCACCGTACAGGTACCAACCCCGCGTACTACGCTGGCCGTCAACTGAACATTTGTTCCCGGGCAAACCGCCTGGCCGCCCGAGATCAGGATCCGGGGGTCCGGGATTACCGAAACGGTCTGCACATTTGAAGTATCCGGTGCACAGCTCTCGGCCGGACAATTATAAATTGCGCGATATTGCGTATTTACTACAGGCGCGGCCTGGAGGCGATTGCCCGAAGCACCCGAGACCGTTGACCAGGAGGCGCCTCCGTTGGTACTTTGTTGCCACAGCAGCGAACACGTCCCGGTGCCGCCGGAGACTGCCGCAGTCAGCGGGACAACGCCCCCCGAACAAATGACCGCATCCCCGCCGCTCAGGACGACATCCTGGCTTTGTGCAACTTGCACGGTCACGATATTGGAAGGGACAATGCACCCCGTCGAAGGGCAAACCAATTGTGCCCGATAGAGGAAGGTCGCTGTAGGAGTTATCGGAATACTGGTCGTCGTCGTATTCGAAATATTCACCCAGTTGGTACCATCGCTGCTGAGCTGCCAGAGGATACTACACCCGCTCAGCCCCCCGCTCACCGTGGCTGAAAGGATAGTCTGCCCGCCGGCACAAACGGAAGCCGGGACAACCAGTACGATACTGCGGTCGCTCTGCACGGAAATTTCCTGGATATTGGATATTGCCTGTGGACAGCCGCTGCCCTCGCAGCTCAATACGGCCCGATACCGGGATGTTGCCACGGGGTTTACGGTCAAACTTGGGCCGGACGCGCCGAAAATGTTTGACCACGTTCCCGTAGCCGACTGCTGTACCTGCCACTGTATGATACAATCGCCCACGCCCCCCTCTACAGTAGCGCTCAGCGTAGCGGTGCCCCCCGGGCAGGTCGAGCCCGAGCCGCTGATATTGATCAATGGCTCTGAAAAAACCCGCACGACGAAAGGGCCGGCGAACGGGCGGCAGGCCGTCGCCGCCGGGACAGGCTGCAGGATTGCGAAAACGTAATAAACCCCGGGGTTAGACGGAAATACCGCATTGCCGAGGGTCGCCTTGTCCCCTTCGGCATTGAGCTGGGCATTGCCTAAAATACCGACCGGCGTACCATATACGTTGGCGGGATTGGCCGTATTAAAATAAACAAAGCGGATGCCATAATCCAGGCCCCCCGATCCGGCCAGGCGCATATTCTCCAGTTCGTCCACCTGTAAAGACCCCGTCCCTCCCCCTGCACAAAGCCCCGTAGTGCCCGAAATCCTTCCCGATATCGCGGGGCAAAGCAGGCCGATATTTACAGAAGCAGGCATGGCAGGCAAGGGGCAACCTGAGGTAAAAGCGCGCACCGACCCGCTGTACATCCCGATAGGCGTACCCGCGGGGATACGTGCGCGATAGGACAAGTCCAGCGTATCCCTGGGGCCGAGGTAATATTCTTTGGCGGGAGGCACAGTGGCAGATACTCTGCCTGCCCAGCGCAAATTGCCATTCGCGCCAATCGCCGGAAAGCTGGAAGAATTGGACGTCGTCACCTCGCTCTCCGCATTTAGCCCCTGATAGGTAAAAGGCGCCGGCAGTATATCGGCGATACTGTCAATCGTGAAAGGCGTCGCTGAAGTATTCACCAGTCGAACGGCATAGTTGACCAAAGTGTCCCCTGCGGGCGGCACGGGAAAGAAAGACCTCGATACCCGCTTATCCAGGCTCAGGACGCTCACCGGATCCAGCCCGGAAACCGTCCCGGCAAAAGTGCCCGTCCCGCCGAATTCTATGCGAAACCCTTTACCGGAACGGCTGTAGTTTACAACGGCAAGGGCATAACTCTTTCCTGCCGTCATGGACAAAGGCGCGAGAAAATTATTGTCGCCTACAGAACACCCGCAGTATTCAATATCCCCCAACTCGCCGGTCCTCAGTCCGGTAGCGCCGGTACAGGCGATCCAGTTGGAAAGGGGTTGCCCGACATTTTCGCCCGAGGACATGCAACGGAGGGGTATCCGCCCCGTACAGTTGTCAATCCCGTTGGGCAACTCGAACAGCACAAAATCAATATCGTCGGTAGGATTGAGCGGGGTGATGGTAAAAGTAAGGGACCCCGTGGCACCGGCCCTCCATTTCAGCCAGGTACTTTGGTATTCTGTGGGTTGACAGCCTGTACGGCCACAAACGTTGTTCAATTCGTTGGGATCAACGCCCTCGCCGCTGACAAAATCAACCGTCATCGCATTGTTACTGCACAGAACCTGCCCGGTGGGGCAGTCCGCGAGCGGGTTCAAAATGGGTGTAAAATTGCTCACGCACATCTGGAAAGTGCCCCTGAAATCATTCCGGCCACTTACCCGGACAAAATAGGTCCTTCCTGTTTCCAACCCACTCATCTGCAGCTCAACGAAATTCGAACCGAGTCTGTCCGTAGCGCAATTCACGATGAACAGCGACCCGCAATTCCCGGTATAAATCGCGAGCTGTGGCGCCTGAAGCGTCCCCCCGGGGTTTTGCCCGGCTGCACCTTTGACACTGATCCGCAGCTCCGGCGCCTGGGCGACAAAAGAAAACCATACATCGGGCGCCGTAGTGCCGCTGGGAAAGCAAAAGGGCCTGCCCCATGCGGAAAGCGTCGCGCCGACGGTTGTGAAAGCACCGGGCGCAGAACACCAGTTCTGGATGTCCGTCAGTGGGATTGCAGCGGCACATTCATCGTTTGAGGGTTGGGCGTGCAGTGGAGCGGAAGGAAGAATATGGAGCAAAAAAAGCAGCAAAGGCCCGAAAAAGAAGCTTTTTCCGGCGCGCAATGCGCCAAAACGCCTAAAATGCCCAACAAGTCGAGTGGCCAAGTAATTTTCTTGCATATGTTTCACAGGATTTTCAACACAAACAACACTCCGGTGTGGGGGCATCAACACCGGATTGGCTTTTCCTTATGACTTGTTATTGCGTAACTTGGAACCGGAATCCCTGAAATAAAAAGCTTGGGATTGGTCGTTTGCTTGTTGTTTTGGCCGTCTTTGGGACAAAAATAATGCTTTTTTTAATTCCTGCAATAATAAGTCGTATAACTTCGGTTTGCTTTTTCCCATCGCTGCCATAAAATGCCAGGCACACCTCCGGAAACCAAAGCTCGCCCCGGGCACATTATTTCCCTCACCTTTACCTAATGTGGCTGAATAATCCCCACTTTAATTATTTTTGCAAACTTAAAATGCAATCAATGGACTTTCTGGAAGAACTCCAATGGCGGGGCCTTGTGCACGATATGACACCTGGACTGGAACAGGCCCTTCAGAAGGAAAAAATACATGGGTACATCGGCTTCGACCCGACCGCACCTTCCCTCACGATCGGTAACTATGTGCCGATCATGCTGCTCAAGTTATTCCAGCGCTCCGGCCATTACCCGATCGTGTTGATGGGTGGTGCGACAGGGCGCATCGGCGATCCCTCCGGGAAAGACAAAGAGCGGGAGCTCAAATCGTATGAGGAGCTCGACGCCAATCTCGAGCGGCAGACTGCACAGATGCGCCGTTTGCTGGATTTCGAGGGGGTTGAAAACCCGGCGAAACTGGTCAACAACCTGGACTTCTACAAAGGCATGGGCGTCCTGGAATTTCTGCGCACGGTCGGAAAAACCCTCACCATCAACTATATGCTCTCCAAAGAATCCGTACAGAAGCGGATGGACTCGGGTATTTCTTTCACGGAATTCAGTTACCAGCTCCTGCAGGCGTTCGACTTCCAGTGCCTTTACCGCGAAAATAACTGCGTCCTTCAGATGGGCGGCTCCGATCAATGGGGGAATATCACTTCCGGCACAGAGTTCATCCGCCGCAACCTTCAGGAAAAAGCTTATGCCCTTACGAACCCCCTGCTCACCAAGGCAGACGGAAGCAAGTTTGGGAAATCTGCAGAAGGCAATATCTGGCTCGACCCGGAAATGACCAGCCCATACAAGTTTTTCCAATTCTGGATCAACGCGGCCGACGAGGACTTAGCCAGGCTGTTCCGATACTTTACCCTGCGTTCCAGGGAAGAGGTGGAGGCGCTTGAGGTGGCGTACGCAGATAACCCCCAGGAGCGCAAACGTTTGCTTGCAGAAGAGCTCACCATCCGCATCCACGGGCGCGAGGCATATCATGCCGTACTGAAAGTCAGCGACCTGCTCTTCGGCAGGCAATCGGGCAGGGAGGCGCTGCTCCAGTTGAGCGCGACGGAGCTGGAGGCCGTAGCTCGGGAAATCCCGGCCCATCAGCTCCCCGCCGAAAGCCTCTCCGCAGGCATCAATATTCTGGACCTGCTCGCCGGTCAAACCAGTATCCTTGCCTCCAAAGGCGAGGCGAGAAAGGCGATCCAAAACCATGCAATCAGTATTAATAAATTGAAAATTGATACCCACGAAGCTGTCATCGGTATCGGCGACTTGTTGCACGGCAGGTTTCTGATGGTCGAGAATGGCAAAAAGAACAAATACATTTTAATTGCCGTTTAAATACAGTGCGCGACATGCAACTTCCGATTTATCAGATTGACGCTTTTGCCGAAGCTGTTTTTCAGGGCAACCCGGCTGCCGTGGTGCCTTTGGAGCATTGGCCCCCGGACGACGTCCTGCAGTCTGTTGCCCAGGAGAATAACCTTGCCGAAACAGCGTTCTTTGCCCGGGAAAACGGCGGCTACCGCCTGCGTTGGTTCACCCCGGCCACTGAAGTACGCCTTTGCGGCCATGCCACCCTGGCGAGCGCGCACGTCCTCTTTGAACATTTGGGCTTCCCGGAAGACGTAGTGCATTTCCATACCCTCTCCGGGAAATTGTCCGTCAGCCGCTCCGGTGGGGCCTTATCCATGGATTTTCCGTTGGACACACCCGTGCCCCTGGCTACCCCGGCAACCTTTTTTGAAGCTGCGCTGGGGCTTTCCATCGTCCATGCCTGCCGCGGCAAGGACGATATTCTCCTGCACATCGCCTCCCTCGAGGCGCTGGAGCGCTTTGAGCCGGAGCTCGGCTTCATCCGCAGCCTCGAGGATGCGCGGGGGATTATCCTAACGGCACACGGCCACGAAACCGATTTTGCCTCCCGCTGTTTCTTCCCAGCCGTCGGCGTGGACGAAGACGCCGTTACCGGATCCGCACATACCCTGCTTGCACCTTATTGGGCAAAGATTTTGGGAAAAGAGAACCTCACCGCGCGACAGGGCGGCAGCCGGCGCGGTTTTCTGAAATGCAGGCCTGTTGGCGACAGGGTGGAGATCAGTGGCAGGGCTGTGACCTACCTTGCCGGAACGATATACTTACCCGAACGATCATGATGAAAAGGATTGCCTCCTGGCTGATGGCGCTTTCCGGGTGGTCCGTCAATATGGATTACCCCCCGCAAGTCTCGCGCTGCGTGATGACGGCTGCCCCGCATACCTCCAATTGGGATTTGTGGTATGCGCGACTGGCCTTTTTCGTGATGGGCGTCCCGGTACGGTTCACCATCAAAAAAGGTTGGATGCGTTTTCCGCTCAACCTTGTTATCGGCCCCCTCGGTGGTATCCCCATTGACCGCAGGCCCCGGCAAGGCCTGCCCGAACGGGCGAGCTATGTAGATCAACTCGCCGCCTACTTTCGGCAGTACCCTGAGATTGCCATATTGGTGACCCCGGAAGGTACCCGAAAAGCCCGGAAACAGTGGAAAACCGGCTTTTACTATGCAGCCCTTCAGGCAGGCGTACCGGTTTGCCTGGGTTATCTGGATTACCGGAAAAAGGAGGCCGGCGTAGGCCCCGTCATCTATCCGTCAGGGGATATTGCTTCCGATATGCGCCGGGTCATAGATTTCTACAGCAAAATACCCGGCAAGTTTCCGGAAAAGTTTAGTGTGGACGAGCGTTACGCCTAACGCTGACAGAACCTGCGTTTTTTCATCTAAAAATACCTGCCATGCATCAGATTCAGGAAATTTTTCAATTAGAGGGAAAGGTCGCGGTGATTACCGGTGCCAGCAAAGGCATCGGGGAATCTATCGCCCGGATTTACGGGCTTGCCGGTGCGAAAGTCGTCATTTCCAGCAGAAAGCAGGATGCCCTCGACGCCCTGGCCGGCGGACTGCGCGAAATCGGTATTGACGTACTCCCGGTGGCGGCCAATGCCGGCAATCCGGACGATCTGGCCCGGCTTGTACAGGAGGCCGTACAGCACTTTGGCGGTATAGATATCCTCGTCAACAATGCCGCTGCCAATCCGGTATTCGGACCGGTGGAAGATACCCCACTCTCTGCATTTGATAAAATCATGGATGTCAACCTTAAAGGGCCTTTCGAATTAAGTAAGCGCTGCCTTCCAATCATGAAATCCCGTGGTGGAGGATCAATCATCAACATCAGCAGTATTGGGGGTATCCGCCCGGAGCCGCAGCTCGGGATTTACAGTGTCAGCAAAACTGCCCTGATCTCGCTCACGAAAGTGCTCGCCAAGGAGTGGGGCGCTTACGGTATTCGCGTCAATGCGATATGTCCGGGCCTGATCAAGACGAAATTCAGCCAGGCCCTTTGGGATAATGAGCAGATATTGCGCTACACCCTCGCGCACCTGCCCATTGCGCGCGTGGGCACTCCGGAAGAGATTGCCGCATTGGCACTTTTCCTCGCCGGAAACGGGGCAGCTTACTGTACAGGGGCCGTCTTCACAGCGGATGGAGGGCACACGATTTAGGGGCTCCAAAACCGCACCCATAACCAAATCACCAAATGAAAACAGATCTCGAAATTGCGCGCGCCGTCCCGATGCGAGATATCGGACAGATTGCCGCCCGACTGGGGTTGACGGAAACCGACCTGCTCCGTTATGGCAAATACAAGGCGAAGCTCCCCCTTTCGCTGATCCATCCGCAAAAATCCGCAAACGGGAAACTGATCCTGGTCACGGCGATATCCCCCACTCCGGCCGGAGAGGGCAAGACCACTACCAGTATCGGGCTCGCCGATGCGCTGGGCAGGTCTGGCGCCAGCGTCACTGTCGTCCTTCGCGAGCCTTCGCTAGGGCCTGTATTTGGCATCAAAGGCGGCGCCACCGGTGGTGGATATTCCCAGGTTGTGCCCATGGAGGATATCAACCTGCACTTCACCGGGGATTTTGCGGCTGTAGAAAAAGCACACAATCTCCTCTCGGCCATCATTGACAACTCTCTTCAGAACAAGAAAAACACCCTGGGTATTGACCCGCGGACGGTCGTATGGAAGCGCGTGATGGATATGAACGACCGCGCGCTGCGCCAGGTCATTACAGGATTAGGGGGAACGGGGTCGGGAATACCCCGGGAAAGCGGCTTTGATATCACAGCCGCCTCGGAAGTAATGGCCATCCTTTGCCTTGCCGGTGGGCTGGAAGACCTCAAGCAGCGGCTGGGACGTATCTTCATCGGTTTCACCCACGACAAAAAGCCTGTTTACGCCCGAGACCTGAAGGTTCACGGCGCAATGGCGGCCCTGCTCAAAGATGCGCTCCTGCCCAACCTCGTACAGACCCTTGAGGGCACCCCTGCGATCCTGCACGGAGGACCCTTTGCCAATATCGCCCAGGGCACTAATTCCGTGATCGCGACGCGCATGGGGCTTTCCCTGTCTGACTACGTCGTTACAGAGGCCGGCTTTGGCGCAGACCTTGGCGCGGAGAAATTTTTCGACATCAAATGCCAGTCGGCAGGGCTGAACCCGAGTGCCGTTGTGTTGGTTGCAACGACCCGCGCACTCAAGTACCACGGCGGGGCATCCCTCAAAGCCCTTGGGGCACCGGATACGGCTGCGCTTTCCCTTGGCCTGGCCAACCTCGAAAAACACTTGGAAAACCTGCACACCTTCGGGCTGCCCGTCGCAGTAGCCATCAACCAGTTTCCCGGGGACACCCCGCAGGAAATCCAACTGGTACGCGACCACTGCCGGCGTTTAGGGGCAGAAGCCTTCCCCTGTGACAACTGGGCGAGCGGTGGAGCGGGCGCCCTGCCCCTTGCCGAAGCCATAAAGCAGCTCGTACAAAACACGCCTACGCATTTCCGGCCACTCTATACCTGGGACCAGCCCGTAAAAGATAAGATCCATGCGATTGCCACCAAAATTTATGGTGCTACGGGGGTGGATTACACGACAAAAGCAAAGAACGACCTCCGAAAAATAGAGACGCTCGGACTTGGTGGCCTGGCCGTCTGTATGGCCAAAACACAGAAATCCTTATCCGACAACCCCGACCTGATCGGCAGGCCCCAAAATTTCAGGATTACCGTCCGCGAAATCGAAATTGCCGCAGGCGCCGGGTTTATTGTCCCCGTTACCGGAGAGATGATGCGAATGCCCGGCCTTCCGGAAATCCCTGCAGCCGAAGGGATTGACATTGACGCAGCGGGAAACATCTCCGGTCTGTTTTAGCGTCATCGGCATGCCCGATCAGCGCAGCGGCTGAAAATGGAATTCCCTGAATTCCAGAATGTTCAGGTAAACATTTTCAAATCGCCCGATTGCGTTCAGCAAGTCCGTGCGGTAATTGCCCTGTGGTTCCTGGATGGCCTGGAACGCGTACTGCGTGTGCATCTCGGTAGTCGGGTTCACGTCCATATAATATTGGAAGTATCTGCCGTATTCCTTCAGCATCTTCCCGATGAAGCGGAACAATCCGTAGCCTTCGTAGGCCGATAGCTCAGGAAGGGCACCAAATTCAGTCAGGTACTGCTGGCGGAACGCTTTCACTGCCGGATCTTTAGGATCAATGAAACTGTTGCTTGAAATCCGTACCTGGAGCTTTTCGAAATAATCATATTCAAAATTCTGGAATTCTATCCATTGCGGCATTCCATAGACTACGATCAACTGATCGTCAGATTTTACTTCGATAATCCGGCGAAGCAACGTCAGGATGAAAGTCTGGTCGGCCCAGGAAGGGATCATTATCGCCAATCTCGGGCGGTCTTTGATCAGTTGGCCGATATTGACACCGCCGTAGTTGCTGCTTTCCAGCGCCAGTTCCGGAATGAGTTCCGGTTCCTGTCTCCCTTGTAGCCCTGCGTTGGCATCCTGGAAATAGCCGGCGCAGGATTTTTCTGCGGCCTGGTTGGCCCGGTAGAAGATGAGGATTTCCTCCTCTGAAAATTCGCTACGGGCATGGCGGAGCAGGGCGCGGCAGTGTTGCTCCAGAGAGGGGTTCACCTGCACGAAATTAGGGTTGGCCTGTACGAGGTTCGTCACTGCACTGTAAGGGGAGAACATGACGAAATTCTCTTTTTTCGCATGGTCTGCGACTGTGCGGATATGCTCCCGCCGGTATGGCCCGATGAACACATCGGTATTCCGGGCCTCCGGGCTGCTCAGGAGGACCGGGATAGCGGAATCATCGGATTTGGAGTCGCGCACATATACATTGAGTTTTACCCCATCGCCTTCCATTTCCTTTGCGGCAAGTTGGATGCCCCCATAGAAATTGATCGCCCAGCGCCCTACCCTACCCTGGGTAACTTCCTGGGCATTTTCACTTTCGTTGGCAGAGAACGGCAATGCGACCATGATCTTGTATTGGTCTTTCTTTTCGATACGGGGGGTATTGGGCGATACCGGCACTGGTTTCTTTTCCGTTACCAATGCCTCCAGTGCTTTGGGATCTGGCGGGAAGGGATTGGGGAAAAATGTGACTGCAGTAGCATAATAAGGTTTCACATTCTTAAAGGCGAACGTGTCCATCCGTTCTGAGGGCGGTGGGGGGATGATTACCCACTGTCGTTTTTCCGGGTCATAGACCCTGATGGCCGGAATCTCGTCGAGTTTCTCCTTATCCTTTTTATTTTCGGGCTGCAACACCTCCTTTTCCTGCCTCTGGAGAGGCTGGAGGCTTTCACACCCGCTGAGGCAAATCGCCCCAAAATATCCTAAAAACAGCAGGAGTTTACTCCCATTCGATCGTGGCCGGAGGTTTGGTACTGATGTCATAGACGACGCGGTTTATTCCTTTAACATGATTGATTATATCGCTGGATACCTTTGCCAGGAAATCATACGGCAGTCGGCTCCACTCTGCTGTCATGCCATCTACGGAGTTGACCGCGCGCAGCGCCACTGCCTGCTCATAAGTACGTTCGTCCCCCATCACCCCGACCGATTGCACCGGAAGCAGTACCGCCCCGGCCTGCCAGACCTGATCATACAGCCCCTCGGTACGGAGGTGCCCGATAAATATTGCATCTGCTTCCTGCAGCAGGCGTACTTTTTCCGCTGTCACCTCTCCGAGGATTCGGATACCCAGGCCCGGCCCCGGAAAGGGGTGGCGCCCCAGGATTGCCTCCGGGAGGCCCAGCTCGCGACCGATTTTGCGCACCTCGTCCTTGAACAGCATCCGCAGCGGTTCGACGATCTTCAGCCGAAGCTTTTCCGGCAACCCTCCGACATTGTGGTGGGACTTGATCGTCACCGACGGGCCGTGCACAGAAACCGATTCGATGACGTCCGGATATATCGTACCCTGCCCGAGCCAGTGGATTTCCCTGTCGCGGGCTTCGAGGCTGAGCGCCTCCTGTTCAAAAACCTCGACAAACACGCGCCCGATGATTTTTCTTTTCTCTTCGGGGTTCGAAACCCCCTGCAGTTCCCCATAGAACTTTGAGCGGGCATCCACGCCCTCCACCCGCAGGCCAAAGCCTTTATAAGAAGCGAGTACCTGCTCGTATTCGCCTTTGCGCAGCAGTCCGTTATCCACAAAGAAACAAACCAGCTGGTCTCCGATCGCGTGGTGCAACAGCATTGCGGCCACCGTGGAATCCACTCCGCCCGACAGCCCCATGAGCACGTGGTCCGTGCCGACAGATGCCCTGAGTGCCGCTACCGATTGCCCTACAAACGCTGCCGGCGTCCAGTCGCCGCGGCAACCGGCAATACCGAGGACGAAATTTTTCAGCAACTGCGCGCCATCGAGGCTGTGGGTTACTTCCGGATGGAACTGCAGGCAATACACCGGTGCCCTGAAGGCCCCTTCTACGGCGCGGAAAGCGGCTACTGCTATACGTTCCGTACCTGCGATGCGCTCGAAACCTGCCGGAAGCTCCATAATCGTATCCCCATGCGACATCCAGACCTGCGAGCCGCCGGAAATCCCCTGAAACAGCGGATCGCCTGTGGTGACATCCCTCAGATGTGCTTTTCCGTATTCCCGCTTTTGGGAACGCTGCACGGTACCGCCATAGAACTTTGCAATATACTGTGCCCCATAACATATCCCCAGTACCGGGCGGACACCGATCAGGGCAGCCAGGTCGGGATGCAGGGCATTTGCATCTGCGACCGAGAACGGGCTCCCGGAGAGGATGACCCCTTTATACGATTCGTCGAGTGCGGGGACTTTATTGTAGGGCACGATTTCGCTGAAAACATTCAGCTCGCGGATCCTGCGGGCAATGAGCTGGGTATATTGCGACCCAAAATCGAGAATCAGTATTTTTTCCACCATACTACAAATATATTCAGAATCTCCTTGTTTCGGAGGATCATTTCAGAACGGCCTTGGCCTGACGGAGAACCCCGCATCGGAATTGTCCGGTGGTGGTGCGGAAAGGCTTTTTATACACCCCTGCCGCGGGCCTGCCGGAGCTTACTTCGACAGGATAAATTCGACGCGGCGGTTCAACGCCCTACCGGCTGCGGTATTGTTCGATGCGACGGGTTTCGCCCCCCCCAGGCCTTCAAAACGCATACGGCTGGGGCCGATACCCCTGGAGATCAGGTACTCGTAGCAGACCTGCGCCCGGCTTTCCGACAGGGCCAGGTTCTTTGCCGGGTTGCCGACGTTGTCGGTATGGCCGATCATGCGGAGTGAAAAATCCGGGTATTTGCGCATCATCGTCACCAGCAGGTCCAGTGCTTCGAAAGAAGCCTCCTTCAGGCGGTCGCTACCTGTTTCAAATTGTACCAGGCTCGTTACCCTGACCAGGGCGTTGAGGTCATCCTGCGACACATCCGGGCAACCATCGGGCATCTGCAACCCGGGCGTGTTGGGGCAGCGGTCGTCTTTATCCGGAATACCGTCCAGATCGCTGTCGGGGCAGCCCCTCGTTTCCGGTGGGCCGGGCGTATCGGGGCAGTTGTCGGAATTATCGGCCAGCCCGTCGCTGTCCCTGTCCGGGCAGCCCTTTGTTGCCGGCGGGCCCGGAACATCCGGACAATCGTCGAGTTTATTTTCTATTCCATCTTTATCCCGATCATTATCCGGACAGCCCTTTGATCCGGGCGGGCCGATTTCGAACGGGCATTGATCGTCCTGGTCGGCGATCCCGTCATTATCGGCATCCGGACAGCCGGCGAGGTTGCCTGCAACATCGGGGCATTGGTCCAGATAATCGGCAGTGCCGTCACCGTCCCGGTCGGGGCAGCCTTTCAATGCCCGCTCCCCGGGCGAGCCCGGGCAATCGTCCGCATCGTTCGGAATCCCGTCCCCATCCTGGTCTTTGGTGTTGTACACCGCCGGCGGTTTTTTATCGGAGGGCCCCGTCTTGCCGTTTGGCAGATTACCGGCGGTAAATTTCAGGCCGATCCCTGCCAGGAGTTGTTCGCGCATATCGAGGTCGCTGTATCGGTATTCCAGCCTTGAAGACAAGAACAGGCCTTTGGCCAGGCGCAGGTCAAAGCCCCCGCCGACAGGAATCCCGGCGCGCACATTGCTGCCTTCCTCGAATTCCGCGCCGATACCGAAGTAAGCAAAGGGATTGAAACGGGAGCCTGCCGGAAAAAGCCGCAGTTGGAACTGCAAGTCCACATTCCCCCACAGTGCCGAGTTGGTGCCCCCTGTAGTATTTGGGTAACGGGCCTGCGCAGCGCGCAGTGGAAGGGCAAAAGCGGTATAAGCGCCTATCCTTCGGACAAATTCGAGCTCCGTCCCGGAAGAATAGCCCTTAAAGAAGGTTTTGTTGATCGGATACTGGAAGTCCGAGGCGAGGTAACGCACGGCAATTTCCCCCCTGCCATGCGGAAGCTGCTGGCCGGGAGAAGCCACTGGAAGCAATAGAACAATCAGGATCAGTTGAAAAAAGCGTTTCATGGTATCAATTGTCGAGCAGGCCCCGCCCTTCTTTTTTAATTTTACCTTCCGTCAAAAGTTGTTTGAGCAACCGGTCCAGGATGCCATTGATAAAGTCCTTGCTTTTCTCGGTGCTGTATTGTTTTGAAATTTCCACAAATTCATTCAGGGTCACTTTAGTCGGGATAGTCGGAAAGGACAGCAGCTCGCACAGTGCCATTTTCAGCATAATCATATCGAGGATGGCGACCCGCTGCACATCCCAGTTTTTGAGGGTGGGCTCTATGGCGGACAGCAATTCGGCATCTTTATCGTGTACTGCGGTGAGCAGTGTTTCCCCGAATTCGACCGTTGCCTCTTCAGGCGGCAGATAATCTTCATAAAAGCCGGGGCTTGCCGGCAGCGCTTTAAACGTTTTTTTGAGGGCCCCGGTGACGAGGGATTTATCGTCCTCCCAGTTGGGGTACCAATCCTCGGTAGCGTCCGACAGCGATTCCGAGGAAAGGCAGAGGCGCACCAGGTCGAGCAACTGGGCCGCGTGGTCTTCGGCATCGGGGTGCGCTTTTTGCAAATACGCCTTGTAAGACTCCTTTTTTGAAAACTCGGTGTAAATCGCCCTTACCATATCGTCGTCCACTTTGGACACGATGCGGTAGCGCTGGTAGAGGCGGCCCAGCTCCTGGTTGCCGGTCAGCGATTTTACCAGGTCGTTTTCGAAAAGCCGGGGGGTAAAATATTTGTCCTCCTCGTTGGGCAAATACTTTGCCGCACGTCGCTCCGCATCTTTTCGCGTGTATTCCGCTATTTTGACCACATAATAGAGGTAGAACAAATACAGTTCAAAGGAGCGGCTAACGCTTTCCCTATACCGCCGCATTGCTTCCTCCATGGAGAGCTGAGGGTCCCGGCTCAGGGCATAAAGCATCTGCATGACTTTTATGCGGACGTTTCTTCTACTTAACATTTTTTGGTCGGATTTGCCGCCCCGGTAGAGGGGTGATGCAAATTAAAGACTTTTTATTCAGATAACGAAACGATTCCAGACTGGAGGCCCGCCATTAAACCGGTGCTGCCTCCCGCAACGACATAAATTTTGTCAGAAGATTGTTCCCCGGAGCAGTGCGCCATCGGCCCCCGTTTTTGATGCACGTCCGCAGCCCCTGCTAATTCCGGATATATTGTTCGTTGATTTCCCTGAAAGACGGCAGCTTTTTGTAGTGCCATTGCTTTACGATCGTCCCGTCTTTCAGGAGCAATACCCCTGGATTAGAGCGGATGATTGTCTTCAGCAGGATATCATCGGCGACTAAAAATGGAAAGGCAGCGCCGATTTTTTCGCGGAAGTGTTCGATCTGCCCTTTATCCGCATACGCAGTGACTGCCACGGTATTGATCCCGGCTTTCGCAGCGGCTTCGGCCAGGGGCACTACGACGCCCGCCCATCGCTCCAGGTAGGCAGCCTCCCACCTGAAGGTCTTTGTCGTACGGATACTTTCCACCAATTTCATCTGCGGCAGGATTTCCACCGAGTTGGCCGTACGGGCGCTATCGGTCAGAAATACCGTATCCCGGACGGTCGTACGGATTTCCTCCGGCCCGCCCTCGAGATGGTGGGCGATGACCAGGAAATAATATCCCTGCAGCGAGAGCAGTTCCTCGGTGACCTCCTGCCCGTCGAGGTTGCTCACCTCAAATTCGCTCACCTTTGTTGGCGCTATCGCAGGTTTTGATTTGACCTGTTCCATCTCCCAAGCCTCAGCGGGGTATTTGGACATTTCTTTGAGGAATTGTTCGAAAGGGATTTCCAATGTCCTGCCGTCCGACTTGTTCGTCAGCCGATAGGCCGTAATCTTTACATTTTGGAGGGCTTCCAGTTCCTGTCGCTTCTTCTCGCCAATATTTACCCCCTCCCTGAACGGGCGAAAGTTCACGTCCGGAAGGTCCCAGACGTAATTGCTGAAGCAATAAACCATGAGGGCGGGGACAGAAAGGCCTGTGACCCAGTTGCGCAAGACGGGACTGAACAGCCGGTGCATCTCGCTGTGCAGAAAGACAAATGCCAGCGCAGGAACCAGCAATACCAGGTCTTTGATAAACGAAACCCTGGGCTCGAGTTTAATGAAATCGCCGAAACAGCCGCAGTCCGTTACCTTCATATTGGTAGCGACGTATTTGCCCCATTTTCCGAATTCAAAGAAATTTACCTCCGAAGGCACATACCCGGTGAGGTAGGTAAAGCCGGTGAGCACGGTAAAAAACAACACCAGCAGTAGGAAGATCCACGCCGTAAGCCGTGGCATAAAACCGATGACCAGCCCGATGCCCAATACGATTTCCAATACGATCATCCCCACCGCGAACCCTTCTGTAAATTGGGCGAGCCAGGGAAAGAGCGGGGAAATCCAAGAAGCCGCGGTCGGCTTGAAGACCCCTTCAAAAGCTGCAAAATACTGCCCCATCTTATAGGCCGTACCCAAGGGGTCTATTGCTTTGACCGCACCGGAGACGATAAAAAGGACTCCGGAGAAGAACTGCAGAAAACTCAGGGGTTTATTTTGCAGGCGGTCGGTGAACAGCCCCGTCAGAATGCTCAGCACAACAGCTGCGATACCGATCATCAACATCAAAGTGCCTATCGTCATAATCAAATGATTTTAAATTTTGTGCGAACCCGCATCTCCCCCGGCATCTGCCTCTTCGAGTTGGATCAATGCGAATAGCGCATAATTAACAATATCGGCATAGTTGGCCGCCACGCCTTCCGATACCAGGGTGAAGCCCCGGTTATCTTCGATCTGCTTGATCCGCAGCAGTTTCATCAGGATCAGGTCCACGAGCGAACTTTGGCGCATTTCGCGCCAGGCTTCCCCATAATCCGTATTTTTTTTTGCCATCAATGTGCGCACTTCAGCCAGCTGGGCATCGTAAAACGCGGCAGCGGCTTCTGCAGAGAGCTCCAGTGGCACTTCCTCCGCTAGTTCGAGTTGAATAAGGGCCAGCAGACTGTAATTCACGATCCCTTCCAGCTCGGAAGCAACCGGGTCGTCCACCATTTGCCGGCCTGACTCCTGCACGGTGCGGATCCGCTTCGCCTTGATATACAGCTGGTCCGTAAGGGAAGAGGGCCTGAGGATGCGCCACGCAGTACCGTAATCCTGCGTTTTTTTCAAAAAAACCGCCTTACACCTGGCGGCGGCATTGTCGTATTGAGCAAGGGTGCGCTCCACGGATTTATTGTTTTGCCTGCAAATATAAGACAGGATTTTTGTGTTTGGTGAAATTTGCCGAACTTCGGGCCTGTCTAAATGTATTTCGCGTTTCGATGCAGCAAGATACCTTCCATACCATCGCAGCAACTGCAGAGGGCCTGTTCAAAGACAGGGGCAGCAAATTCCTGGCTTTCGCCTTCCCGATACAACAGGAGCAGGAGCTTCACGCCCAGGTGGACACCTTGCGGAAAGCCCATCCCAAAGCCAGTCATTTTTGCTACGCCTACCGCATCGGCACCGGCGGCCTGCGCTTCCGAGCCAATGACGACGGCGAGCCCTCCGGGACTGCCGGCAGGCCTATCCTCGGGCAGATAGACCGCTTCGGCCTCACCAACGTGGCCGTGGTAGTCGTCCGCTATTTCGGAGGTACCTTGCTCGGCGCGGCCGGCCTGATCCAGGCCTACAGAGCGGCTGCAGCTGATGCCCTACACCAGGCGCCCGTTATCGAACAGCAACTCCAGCAGTTCGTGCGCCTGGAATTTCCGTATTCCCTCATGAACCACATCCTCCATGCCGTAAAAAAACTCGGTTTGCCGGTGCACGACCGGCAATACGGCGAGCAGGGCACCTTGACCATTGGTGTCCCACTAAACCATGTCGGTCAGGCCATGCAACAACTCCAGGTCATCGCCGGAGGGCTGCACCCCGAAGAAGTCGAAACGGGAAAAACCCTCGAGGGCCTCGTTATTACCCTGATCCCGCAAAGCTGACAGCACGCCTCAAGCACTCAGGACGGCAAGCGCAAAACCCGCCAGGATTGCCCCGAATTTCTTCCAGGACACCTTGTGCGCCCCACCCTCCTCGTTGCTCTCGAATAAAATCGAAGTGGACAAATGCAGGAAGGACCCCGTGGCCATCGCCATCAGAAAGAGCAACTGCCCCGTCGAAAAATTCGAAAATGCAGCAATCAATGCGCCTAGGGGCGAAGCCGCCGCAAAGACGCCCAACAACGCCACCACCCGCAGCCATGGCATTCCGGAGAACCGCAGCAGGCTGCCCAGCGCAAACCCCGCAGGCGCCTTATGTACCAGAATCCCCCATAACAACTGATTGCCATGGCCCGCATGGAACGCTGCGCCCTCCATCGCCGGATAGCCGCTCAGTGGCATCCCTTCCAAAAAAGCGTGCACGAACAGCCCGATCATCACCGGCCATACCGACGTGGATTTCACCGCATGGAAATGACCATGCTCAATCCCTTTCGACAAAGGCTCAAGCAACAGTTGCAGCGCGAAGCCCGCCAGCACCCAAAGACCGGGATTGGGTAGTACACCTGAGCCCCAGAGGCCGGGAATGAGGTGTACTACCGCCAGCGCCAGCAGAAAGGCCCCGCTGAACGCAATTAACACCTGGACTGTCCCCCACTTATCCCGCGAAACAAAAAAAGATGCGGTACCGCCGATAAATGCGGTCAAAAACAGCCCCAGATATTCCCAAAAATTCATGCGCGTTTACTTTCTACTGCGTTAGGTATGACGCAAAGATATGTTTTTGCAACAATGTTGCCAATACATGCACCTAAAATTGCCCCGGCAATCACATCCAGGGGATAATGCACACCGACATAAACCTGCCCAAAAGCAATCGAACCGGCCCAGAAATAGAGCCCGCCACGGATCAGGGGCGAAGCGGCAAACAGGGTAAAGGCCAGGAAAACAGCTACAGAGAAATGGTTGGCGGCATGAGAGGAGGTAAAACTATACGCTTTCCCGCAACCGACCAGCAGACGGGCCGAGGCCTTGACGAGCGGGTCGTTGCATGGGCGTTCGCGGGCAAACGCAGGCTTCACCAGATGGCTGCTCACCGCATCGGAAGCGCCTGCCGCGATGGCCAGCGCAGCTATAAAAGCCAACGCCCGCATGCGGTAACGAAACAGCACAAAGCCTGCCAGCGCTAAATATGCAGGCACCCAGGTGAGCTTCTCCCGCCACCAGGGCAGCCACCAGTCCATCAACTCATTCTGCCAGCCCTGATTGACCAGCTCGAACAGCCAGCGGTCGGCATCCAGTAATTGCTCTATCATTTTTGTGCAATTAAGATTAGCCGGGGGCTTGACCCCGGGTCAAATATCTGCAGGTGGTAATCCCCGAATACCGCAGAAATCTCAAGGCCGGCTTTGCTGAACAAACGCCGAAAGTCGGCAAGGGAAAACAAGCGTACGCTTTCTTCAAATTCAAAATACCGCCCGTCGTCTTCCACCCGGATGCGCTTCCTGACCCTATCCCCCTCTTCCCATTTGTGCAGGTGGAAAACAACACCGTCCACCGTTCGCGTTTCTTCGCCCGGAAGGTGGTCTTTCACATAGGTACTGTTGAAATAGTCGAGTACAAAGGTGCCGCCCTTGCGCAAACCGCTGCGGACGCTGTGAAGGGTCCTGAGGTCGTCCCGCTCGGAGCTGAAATATCCAAAGCTCGTAAAAAAACTGAACAAATAATCGTAATAATTCACGCGAAAGGGCAGCCGCATATCGTGCCGGTAAAAAGCGAGGTTCGGCGCTTCTTCACGACGCGCCGAACGGATACTCTCCCCTGACAAGTCAAGGCCTGTAACATCAAATCCTTTTCCCGCCAGATAAACCGCAAAACGCCCCTTCCCACAGGCAAGATCGAGAAGCCTGGCCTCCGGGGCCGGCTGCAGCCATACCAGCAAACGGTCAATAAAGCACCGGGCTTCCGCATCGTCCCGATGTCGGTACAATAGGTGATAATAAGGCGAGTCGAACCAGGCTTTATACCATTCTGCTCCGATGCCTGCACCGGCAATTGTTTCTGTCATTTTTTTTGAATAGCCTTGTTTCGATAGGGATATTCCCCAGGATAAAAATGCGCTTTTTTGTCCATCCTGCAACTTTTTTCGGTCGCGAAGCCGGGCGGAAACCCCCGGAAAGCCTGCTTATGGACAAAAGACAGCTTATCTTTCCCCTAGGATACCCTTAAATACAGATGGCAAAGATAACTTTTCCCAAAAATAACCCTACACTTGTCGCAGCAGCTCAATGGCCCGATATTTTATCAGGCCCCAAAAGGCCGATGTTTTGGCGGACTACTGTATTTATTGTTACTTTTGCGCAAAAAAAGTGGCGCTTATTCAATCTATTTCCGGTTTCAGGGGCACGATCGGAGGAGCTCCGGGAGAGGGCCTCACCCCTGTGGATATCGTCGGCAGCGTAGCCGCATTCGGCAGCCTGCTGCTCGAAAATCACCCCCGCCCCAGGGTCGTCATCGGCAGGGACGGCCGGATTTCCGGCCCGGTCGTGCAAGGCCTCGCCCTGCAAACCCTCCTCGCAATGGGCATTGATGTCGTGGATGCCGGGCTATCTACGACGCCTGCAATAGAGCTTGCCGTAAAGTGGGAAAAAGCCCAGGGCGGCATCATCATTACGGCAAGCCACAACCCCAGGGAATGGAACGCCCTGAAGTTTCTGAACAGCGAGGGAGAGTTCATCAGCCCGGAAACCGGAGAGGCAGTGCTGGAAAAACTACGCACGGGCGATTTTCGCTTTGCCCCGGTGGATGCCCTTGGGCACTGCACCCAGGAAAACGGATACCTCCAGCGACATGTGGACGCCGTCCTTGCCCACCCCATGGTCAACATTGGCGCCATCCGGTCGCGAAAGTTCAGGGTAGTGCTCGACGCCGTTAATTCGACAGGGGCAATGGCATTGTCGCCGTTGCTCGAGGCCCTGGATTGCACGACCATCCTCCTCAACAGCATGCCTACCGGGGATTTCGCCCATAACCCCGAACCGCTGCCGGAACACCTTGCCGGGCTCGCGGACGCCGTGCAGGCGCACCAGGCCGACCTTGGCATTGCCGTAGATCCCGATGTTGACCGGCTCGCCCTAATTTGCGAAGATGGCGCCCCCTTCGGCGAAGAATATACCTTAGTCGCCATCGCAGACTACTTTTTGGGCCACCGCCCCGGTAATACGGTATCGAACCTTTCCTCCTCGCGTGCGCTGCGCGACGTGACCCTCGCGCGGGGCGGGCAATATTTCGCCGCTGCGGTTGGCGAGGTCCATGTCGTCCGGCAAATGAAGGCTGTCCAGGCGGTAATCGGCGGCGAAGGCAACGGCGGGGTCATCGTCCCGGACCTGCACTATGGAAGGGATGCCGTAGCGGGCACTGCCTTGTTCCTCAGCGCCTTATGTGCCTCCGGGCAAAGCGCCTCGGCACTCCGCGCCGGTTTGCCCCAGTACGAGATGGTCAAAGACCGCATGGACATCCCTTCCGACCAGCCCTACGAAACCCTCCTCGCCAGGCTGCTGAAGCGGTTTTCCGACCAGGAATGCTCCACCCTCGACGGCCTGAAGGTGGATTTCCCGAATGGCTGGGTACACCTCCGAAAATCCAATACCGAACCCATCATCCGGATCTACGCGGAGGCACAAACCGCCCAGGCAGCACGCGAACTGGCGGCGCTGGTCAAAAATGAAGCATTGAACCTTTAAACCGCAAAAATATGGCGCACTATCCTACCTCAATACCTGATGTAATGCCGAAAGAAAGCCTGGAATCCTTCTTCGGGGCCTTCCGCCGCCAGGTCATCGGCTGGGACCAGGATTTCCCGACCCCCTTTGGCCAAAAGCGGGTCGTATATGCCGATTGGACGGCCAGCGGGCGGCTCTATGGGCCGATCGAAAACCGCATATCGTATGAAATCGGGCCTTTCGTCGGAAATACCCATACCGAAACAACGGTCACCGGCAGTGCCATGACCCGCGCCTATCACCAGGCCAAACACCTCATCAAAAAACATGTAGGGGCCCGGGACGAAGACGTACTCATCGCCTCGAACTCCGGAATGACCGGCGTCGTCAATAAATTCCAGCGCATCCTCGGCCTGAAAGTCCACGAACGCCACCGCGCACACGTCCAGCTTCCCGCCAGCGAACGCCCGGTGGTTTTCGTCAGCCACATGGAACACCATTCCAATCAGACCAGTTGGCTGGAGACGATTGCCGACATGGAGATCATCCAGCCGGATCACGATGGCCTCATGGACCTCGGCCACCTCGAATCCCTACTGCAGAAATACCGCGAACGCCCCATGAAAATTGCGGCGATTACCTCCTGTTCCAACGTCACCGGCGTTAAAACCCCCTATCACGAGGCTGCTGCGATCATGCACCGGCACGGGGGGCTTTGTTTCGTGGATTTTGCCTGCTCTGCGCCCTATATCGAAATCTGTATGCGCCCGGACGACCCCCTGAAACACCTCGATGCGATCTATTTCTCCCCGCATAAATTCCTCGGCGGCCCCGGCGCGGCCGGTGTCCTCGTCTTCGACCCAAAACTCTACAATAATAAGATCCCCGATAACCCGGGCGGCGGTACGGTGGACTGGACGAACCCCTGGGGCGGCCATAAATACATTGATGAGATCGAGGCCCGGGAGGACGGCGGCACGCCCGCTTTCCTGCAAACCATCAAAGCAGCCCTCGCGATACAGCTCAAAGAAGCGATGGGGGTAAAAAACATCCTCTCGCGCGAGCACGAGCTGCTTGAACTGATCTGGCCCCGCCTCGACGCCATCCCCAACCTGCACATCCTGGCCGGGCAACACCGCGACCGGCTCGGGGTCATCTCCTTCTATATTGACGGACTTCACTATAACCTCGGGGTACGGCTGCTCAACGACCGCTTTGGCATACAGGTGCGGGGCGGCTGCTCCTGTGCAGGCACCTACGGCCATTACCTGCTGGAAGTCTCCAGGGAACATTCTCAAAAAATCACCGAAAAAATTACCCACGGCGACCTCTCCGAAAAGCCCGGCTGGATCCGTATGTCTATCCATCCGGTCATGAGCGATCAGGAGGTGCACTATCTCATGGACGCCATCGGACAGCTTGCGGCCAACTTCCGCGAATGGGCGACGGACTATTCCTGCAACATTCACACCAACGAGTTCTCCTTTACCTGCGGGGACAGTTTTGGGCAAGACCTGGTCAACAACTGGTTTAACCACCGACCTGAGAACGAAAGCCAATGAAAAGAATATTTTTCGACAATGCCGCTACGACGCCCCTGGATCCGGTCGTAATCCAAACCATGCTCCACGTTATGCGGGAAGAGAACGGCAACCCCTCCTCTATCCACGAAGAAGGCCGCAAGGCGAGGGCCGCCATCGAACAGGCGCGCCGGACAATCGCACAGGGCCTCAACGCTTCTATCGGGGAGATCTTTTTTACCTCCGGTGGCACCGAAGCGAACAATATGGCCCTGAAATGCTCGGTGCGCGATCTGGGCGTCCGGCGCATCATCAGTGCGCGCACCGAACATCATTGTGTCCTGCACTCCCTGGAAGCGCTGCATGCCCACCATGGCACGCAAATTATTTTTCTGCCCCTGTCCGCCGATGGGCATATCGAAACCGAAGCCCTCGAAACGCACCTCAAATCCGATCACAGCAAGACCCTCGTCTCGCTGATGCATGCCAACAACGAGATCGGCACCCTCCATGACCTGCGCCGTATCGCCAGCCTGTGCAACACCTACGGTGCCCTGTTTCATTCCGATACCGTGCAGACCGTAGGCTTTTACCCGATTGACCTCGGCGATACCCCAATCCACTTCATCAGTGGCTCGGCGCACAAATTTCATGGGCCAAAGGGCACGGGCTTCCTTTATATCAACAAGGAAAACCGGCTCCATCCCTTCATTGACGGCGGGGCTCAGGAGCGCAACATGCGCGGGGGCACCGAAAATGTGCCGGGCATCGCAGGTATGGCAAAAGCCCTGCAACTGGCCTGGGAAGCACGCCCGGCCCGCATGCAGCAGATCCGCTCCGTGCGCGACTACCTGGCCGAAAGGCTGCGCCGGGAATTCCGAGATGTATCGTTCAATGGGGACCCCTGGGGGGACGGGCATTACAAGATCCTGAGCGCGAGCTTCCCGCCCTCCCCAAAAGCAGACCTTTTGCTCCTCCACCTCGATATCGCGGGGATCGCCGCGTCTGGCGGCAGCGCCTGCAGCTCGGGGGCCGATGCCGGCTCCCATGTCATCAACGCCCTCCACGGTGACTCTCCCAGAAAAACGCTGCGCTTCTCCTTCTCCCACCTCAATACCTTCGAAGAAGTAGAATTCCTGATCGAGAAGTTAAAAGCCATTGGCATTTGAGCAGCTGGAAGTCTTTGGGCGCCATCGGCACAAAAATTGGTTTTCATCCGCTATTTAATGGAATTGATATAAAAACTTTTACCGTTTTTCGCTATTTCGTTAGCATTGTATGCTGATCGTTCCGCACGAGAATGCCCCCGGCCACCGCTTGCGCGGCACCATTAGCCCCCTAAGCCCCTGAAAACAATGTGCTATCAATAAAATTTTTTCGATAATGAGCAAAAAACTTTTGATTACCAGCCTTCTGGCAGCACGTATGGCCCTGCCGCTGCAGGCCCAGCAGGCCTGGTCCCTTGAACGCTGCGTCGAATACGCGCAACAAAACAGCCTATCTGTAAAACAAGCCCAAAACCAGGTCCGCGCTGCCGAGCTCGGATTGGAGCAAGCCCGCTTCAGCCGCCTGCCCTCGCTCAACGGCACCGTCAGCGGCGGGATGCAATTTGGTCGAACGATTGACCCGACGACCAATACCTTCGACAACCGGCGCATCGGTTTCAACAGCTATGGCCTTAATTTCGGGGTAGCACTTTTCGCCGGCAACAGGATCAACAACAATATCCAGATTGGCCGCCTCGACCTCTCTGCAACCCAGCTCGATGCCCTCCAAACGGCAAATGACCTCGGCCTCAACGTCGCTACCGCCTATCTGAATATCCTCCTCTCCGAAGAACAACTCGGCCTTACCCGCCAACGCCTCGGCCAGTCCCAGCTCCAACTGGAGCAAACCGACAAACTTATCCAGGCAGGGGCAAGACCGGTCAATGAACGCCTCAATATCCTCTCGCAGATCGCCCTCGACGAACAGGCCGTCGTCCAGGCCGAAAATACCGTCAGCCTCAACTACCTCGCCCTGAAACAGCTCCTCATGCTCGACCCCGGCGAACCCTTCCGCATCGTCCGCCCCGTGATTAATATCCCGACGGAGGTCAACCCCGATGACTACTCCAGCGCAGAACTATTTGTCGCTGCACTCGGCGCCCAGCCCAATATCCAGGCCAGCGAAAAACGCATCGGGAGTGCGACAAAAGGGATCGAACTGGCAAGGGCCGGCTACTACCCTACCCTCAACTTTTTCGGCGGCATGAACTCCAACTACTCCTCCGCAAGCCGAAGGGTCGCCGGATTCCAGGACATTACCATCCCGCAAACCGTGATCTTCAACGGGCAGACCGTCACCTTCCAGATTCCGCAGCAGGTCCCCAGCTTTGAAGAAAACCCCTATTTCAACCAAATCAATCAAAACTTCGGTCAAAACCTGGGCCTTTCCCTCAGCGTGCCCATTTACAACAACAACCGAAATAAAATCAGCGTAGAAAGGGCAAGGCTCAACCTTATCCAGCAGGAAAACAACAACCTCCAGCTCCGCCAAAACCTGAAAACCAACGTGGACCGCGCCATCGCAGACGCCAAGGCGGCACGCCGCACCCTCGACGCCGCCCAAAGCGCACTCGATGCCGCCGACGCCTCCCTGCAAAATGCAACGGTGCGATACGAAGTAGGCGCAATTAACGCCCTGGAGCTCCAAACCGCACGAAACGCGAAAGATCAGGCCAGCTCCGACCTCCTGCGCGCTAAATATCAATATCTCTTTAACGTAAAATTGGTCGAGTTCTATCAAGGCAGAAAAATAACCCTCGATTGACCCGCGGGCCCGAGTGCCGAATTATTAAAAAACAAACGCATCCTTCCCATCATGGCAAAAAAACAAAACAACAATTACATCATCCTGGCCCTGCTTGGCGTCGTGGTCATCCTGGCAATTGTCTCCGTATTCAAGTATAAAAGCAAACCAAAAGGCGAAAAAGTAACGGTCGAGGAGGTCGCCCGGCGCGATATCCGCGAAACTGTGCCCGCAAGCGGCAAAATCTTCCCGGAAACCGAGGTCAAAATCAGTTCTGATGTCTCCGGCGAAATCGTAGAGCTCTACGTCAAAGAAGGGGATTCGGTCGTTGCCGGGCAAATCCTTGCCAAAATTGACCCCGATGCCTACCAGTCGCAGGTGGAAAGGGGCGTGGCAAGCGTCAATAGCGCAAAAGCACAGTTGGCCAACAGCAAAGCCCAAATCGAAAACCTCCGGGCACAGCGCGAACAAATTGTCGCACAACTGGAAAATACCCGCGAAATCCATAAACGCAACGAAAAACTCTATAAGGACGGCGTCATTTCTATCGCCGATTTCCAGGCCTCACAGTCCAGCCTGAAAGCCCTCGAAGCGAATCTCCGCTCTTCCGACGCAAGCATCAAATCCGCACAGGAAGGCGCACGGGGATCGGAATTCTCTATTGCCAGCGCTGAAGCCGGTCTCAAAGAGCTCCGCACCAGCCTGCGCCGTACAACGATCTATGCCCCCTCCAGCGGCATTATCTCGCAGCTCAACGTCGAAAAAGGCGAACGCGTTGTCGGTACGATCCAGATGGCAGGTACCGAAATGATGCGCCTTGCCAACCTGAACAATATGGAGGTGCGCGTGGACGTCAGCGAAAACGATATCCCCAGGGTCTCTATCGGCGATGAGGTACAGGTAGAAGTAGATGCCTACCTGGGCAGAAAATTCAAAGGCTTCGTCACTCAAATTGCCAACTCGGCGTCCAATAGCGCTACTGCCGCCCTCACCAGCGACCAGATCACCAATTTCGAAGTGCGGGTGAATATCCTGCCGGCTTCTTATGCCGACCTCGTCCAAAATGGTATCCGCTACCCCTTCCGCCCCGGTATGTCCGCATCCGTCGAAATCTTCACAGAAGCACGCAGCGGGGTCCTGGGGATCCCCATCCAGGCCGTAGGCACGCGGGAAAAAGAAGGTAAAACATCTGTCAAAATCGTCACAGAAGCCAATAGCGATAATGCCAGCGAAGAAAAAATCATCGAAAACCTCCGGGAAGTGGTGTTCGTCGTAATGAAAGGCGATACCGTCGCCATGCGCGAAGTCCAGACCGGCATACAAGACGATAACTTTATCGAAATCCGCTCCGGCCTCAAGGAAAAAGACCGCGTGGTCACCGGCCCCTACTCCGCCGTTTCGAAAAAATTAAAATCCGGTGACCGTATCATCCCCGTAAAAGAAGAAGAGCTGTACACCGGCAACAAAAAGGGCAAATCAAGTTCGGAAGAATAAACCCGCAGCACTGAAAAAATACCCGTAAGACAGCGGTCGCGCTTTACGGCGCTTCGCGCCGAATGATGTTTTGAGAGACACGTCATTTTCACGATTT
>JBMOJO010000121.1:0-10468 GCA_049315745.1 Saprospiraceae bacterium
GTCAAAAAATAGCTCATTTTTCCCACAATGATTACCCATCGCAACAAGTCTAATATTTTTTCGCCAGGGCTTGGCAATTGACTTTTTCTGTCGGCACAGAATTCCGGTGAACAAATGCAGTCAAAACCTTTTTACCGGGGCATTGTTTTTTGATTGCCGGAAAAAATAACTTGCCCGGCCGATGCCAATTGCCTGCTGAGGAGCCTTACAGCAACAATCAAATTTCCTTACTGACACGGTAAATTTATGCAGGAAAAGAACACAAGCCAGGATACCTTTGGCAATGACACAGACCCAACGGCCTCCGAGCGAAAAAAAGACCATATCGAGATGGCCTTCCAGTCGCAGGTACCTCCTTCGGCGCTGGACGGTCGTTTTTATTATGAGCCCCTGCTTTCCGGGCATCCGGAAAAAGGCTCCTGGCCCCATTTCCCGATTTTTGGAAAAACCCTGCAGGTACCCATTTGGGTATCGAGCATGACCGGTGGCACCGGCCTCGCCCGTACGATCAATCATAACCTGGCCAGGGCTTGCGGGGAATTTGGCATGGGTATGGGCCTGGGCTCCTGCCGCCAACTACTGTATAGCGACACTTATTTGCCCGACTTCGATGTACGGGACTTGATCGGGGCAGGGCTTCCCCTGTATGCTAACCTCGGTATCGCCCAGCTCGAACAATTGATAGATGCGGGTGAGCTTTGGCGGCTCGACCAGCTTATCGGGAAATTGCGGGCAGATGGGCTGATTATCCATGTCAACCCTTTTCAGGAGTGGCTACAACCCGAAGGCGACCGTTTTCGAAGGCCACCTGTTGAGACGATACAGACAATTTTGGATTCTGCTGCTTTTCCACTCATCGTCAAAGAAGTGGGACAGGGAATGGGCAGGGAAAGTCTGCGTGCACTGATGCAGCTTCCCCTTGCCGCTATTGATTTCGGCGCTGCAGGTGGCACCAATTTCGCACAGCTCGAACTTCTGCGGGCACAGCCGGATAAAGCGGCCATTTTTGCCGCGCTTGCCCATATTGGCCATACCGCAGGGGAAATGATCGGCTGGGTAAACGTACTCGGCGCCGAGCTCGGCGAACGTCAACGCTGCCATGCTTTCATCATTTCCGGAGGCATCAGGGATTTCCTGGACGGCTATCATGCAATTTCCAGCTTAACCTTCCCTGCGGTATATGGCCAGGCCTCCGGTTTTCTTGCACATGCACGTGGCAGCTATGCCGAGCTCTATGCCTATGTAAAACAACAAATCGAAGGACTGGAACTTGCCAGGGCCTACCTTCGCACACGCTGAGCTCCCGTGTAAATCAGATCTGTGGGGATGGGTTAGCGCAAGGGAAAAGCGCTGTTTTTGGTCCCCACCAGGACTTTTTAAAGGGGTATTGCCCGCTTACGCGAGTGAAAAAATAATTAATGTAAGCGAAAAAAATCATTTTAACCTATGAGCATCGCATCAAGCCCCATAACCGAACCCGGCGACGCTTACCTTCACCTAATGCTAATTGGGGCGCTTGTCCCGTAAAAATCATCGCTTTATGGGTCATCCAGTACCGGATATCCCTCCGACCGGCCAGGTGGAAGGATTCTCCCGAATGGGGCGGGACGAAAAAATTGCGTGGCTGCAACATGTTTTCCTCGCGTCGAAAGATCCGGTGCGCGAAATGCTCCAGGGTTTCCAGCACCCGGATCCAAACATTCAAAAGGTCCTCGACGGCCTCAGCGAGAATACCCTGGCCAATTTTCCCATGCCCTTCGGTATTGCCCCCAACTTCCTGGTCAACGGCAAATGGTTTGCGGTGCCCATGGTGATCGAAGAAAGCTCTGTAGTTGCTGCCGCCTCGAGCGCCGCCAAGTTCTGGGCAGCCAGAGGCGGGTTTCATGCCCGGGTCATTTCTACGGTCAAGCTCGGACAGGTACATTTTACCTACTCGGGCGACCCACAAATCCTGCAAAGGGTGAAGGCGGAGCTGTTCGAATGCCTCCGCCGGGATGCCCTGCCAATCACCGCGAATATGGACGCCCGCGGTGGAGGCATACTCGATATCGAGTTGTTGGATTTTCAGGCCCTGGAACCTGGATATTACCAGTTGATGGTGCGCTTCGAGACCTGTGATTCCATGGGCGCCAATTTCATCAACTCGGTACTGGAACAGTTTGGCCGTACTTTAATCGGTTTTGTCGAAACCCATCCCGCCTTTTCCGGCCATGAAGCAAATATTGCAATCATCATGGCTATTTTATCCAACTTTACCCCCGAATGCCTCGTACGTGTAGAAGTAAATTGCCCAATCAGTGCCCTGGAAGGTGCCAGCGACCACATAGACGCCGTTTCTTTTGCAGAAAAATTCAGAAAAGCTGTAAGAATTGCAGAAATTGATCCCCACCGGGCCACCACCCACAATAAAGGAATTTTCAACGGTGTGGATGCCGTCGTGTTGGCTACCGGCAATGATTTTCGGGCCGTGGAAGCCTGTGGGCACGCTTTCGCTGCCCGTTCGGGCACATACGGCAGCCTTAGCCATTGCTCTACCGATGCGGGCATTTTCCGCTTTTGGATGGAATTGCCCCTCGCACTCGGTACGGTGGGCGGGCTGACGCGCCTGCACCCCCTTGCCAAATTCTCGCTCGACCTCCTCGGACAGCCTTCTGCCGCCCAGCTTATGGAAATCATCGCAGCCACCGGCCTCGCCCAAAATTTTGCGGCGCTGCGATCCCTGGTCACTACCGGAATTCAGAAAGGCCACATGAAAATGCACCTGATGAATATCCTCCACCACCTGGGCGCTTCGGAACCGGAGGTGGATTCCGCACTGGCGTATTTCAAGGAAAAACCCGTATCCTTTTCAGGTGTCCGGGAATATCTCCAAAGCATACGCATTCAGGACATTAGGCCAAAATAGGGTAATCGGGGATGATACAGCAGGAAAGGACATATCGGGCCAACGGAAAACTTCTGCTCAGCGGAGAGTACTTTGTGCTCGATGGTGCGCTCGCCCTTGCCCTGCCTACCCGCCTTGGCCAGACGCTCTCCTGCCAGCCAGGCCCCGGCCAGGGCATCGAATGGAAAAGCTATGATGCGGATGGCCACCTATGGTTTCAGGGGATATTCAGCCTTCCCGGCTGGGCCTTACTGGAGGCCAGTGATGTAGCCATTGGCCAAAGCCTCGAAAAAATCGGGCAGGCGGTTTATCGTCTCCGGCCGGAAGGCTGGGCGGCAGCACCCGGGCTGAAAATCATCACCCAGTTGGAATTCCCCCGGCACTGGGGCCTGGGAAGCAGCTCGACCCTGATCGCCCTGTTCGCGGCCTTGACCGGTGCCGATCCCTACGCCCTGCTTGCAGCAAGCTTTGGGGGTTCTGCTTACGACCTCGCGTGCGCAACTGCGAACGGCCCGATCTTATTCCAGCGCAATGCAGGCATACCCCATTTTGTGCAAATCCCCTATCGCCCTGCCTTCCGCAAGCAGTTGTTTTTTGTTTACCTGGGCAAAAAACAGGACAGCAGGGAGGGAATTGCCCGGTATCGGTCGCAATATGGCAAAGAAAACCCGCTGACGCAGCGAATCGGCAGATTGACCTGGGAAATCGCTGCCGCAGCGGATTTCGACCAGTTCTGCACACTACTCGATGTGCATGAATCCCGAATATCCGAAGCGTTGCAACTGCCAAAAGTCAGGGAACTTTACTTCGCCGATTTCCCGGGCAGTATCAAATCCCTCGGCGCCTGGGGCGGTGATTTTATCCTGGCCGCCTCTCCCCTGCCTGCCCCCGAGACGATTGCCTATTTCCGGGAAAAAGGCTTTGATATCTGTTTGGAATACGATGACCTGATCTTAAATCATTTTTGACGATGCCTGTAGCAAACTGGTACGATGGCGTAATCCGCAGGATTGAAGCACGCGCCCCTAACACCCGCAGTTTTTGGCTCGAAATACCTGAACTGCCCGGATTCGATTTCAAGCCCGGACAGTTCATCACCATGGACCTCCCCATCCACGAAAAGCGGCTGCAACGCTGGAGGAGCTACTCGATCGCGAGTGCGCCCGATGGTTCCAATACGATCGAGCTGTGTATCGTTCGCCTGGAAGGCGGCCTTGCAAGTACTTATCTCTTTGACCATATCCAGGAAGGCACATCTCTGCGGTTTAAAGGACCGGGCGGTGCGTTCACCCTGCCCGATACCCTCGATAAAGACCTCGTGCTGATCTGCACCGGTACAGGGGTGGCGCCCTTCAGAAGTATGCTGCTCGACATCGTCCGCAACAATCGGCCCCATCGCAGGATACACCTGGTCTTCGGGACCAGGTACAGAGAAGGGGTATTGTATGAAGAAGAGTTTGTTCAACTCCAGCAAGAACTGCCTGGTTTCACGTTTTCCGTCGCCCTTTCCCGCGAGACCGACCCTGTACTGCTCCAGGCGCCTTTTGAGATCCGGCGTGGATATGTCCATCCAATCTATCTGGAGTCCTGCCGGGAAAAGCGCGATGATGTCTTGTTCTATTTGTGTGGCTGGTCAATGATGGTGGATGAGGCGATACTCCAGCTTGGCGAAAACCTTGGCTACCCCCCCCAGCAGATCCGCACAGAGCGATATGGCTGACCCGTCCCAGACGGTAATTTTATCCCGGAGTATTCGGAGACGCCAAACTTTCAGGGCGCTGGAAACGTTATTTTGTAAATCTAAAAAATCAGCAAGTCATGGATAATGCAATGACAAAAAGCCCGGTACTCCTGTACACGGAAAATACCCCCAACCCGGAGTCACTGAAATTTGTCACCAACAGAATGCTTTACAAGGGCACTGCAGATTTCAGGGAAGCCTCCCTGGCAGCGGATTGGTCGCCCCTGGGCTATGCCCTTTTCGACCTCCCGTACGTCAACGGCGTATATATCTGCAACAACTTTGTGACGATTACCAAGGCCTTCAACTACGACTGGGAAGACCTCAAGCTGCCCATCAAGGAATTCATCAAGCAATACGTCGAAGAAGGTAAAACGATCGTCAAAGAGGGGTTTGCAGAATTTATCGCCGCCCAGGAGGCCGAGCGTCATGCAACAGATTATTCCGGTGAGGACGCCGAACTTGTAAAAAGAATCAAAGACCTCATTGATATGTATGTCAAACCAGCCGTTGAAGGCGATGGGGGGAATATCGAGTTCAAATCTTTCCACCAGGGTACGGTAACGGTCATCCTCCAGGGTTCCTGCAGCGGCTGCCCTTCTTCCACCGTCACGCTAAAAGCAGGAATAGAAGGAATGCTTCGCAGGATGATCCCCGAGGTGCAGGAGGTCGTTTCTGAGATGGGATAAGCGAGACTTGTTGCGGGTAGGTTTATCGCGCTGGAAAAAAGGGGCCGCTTTTTGTCCACAGAAAGGCTTTTGAGGGGAGCATAGCCCGGCTACGCGGCCGAATAAGGCGCAGTGTGGGCGGAAGAGGGCCATTGCTAACCAATGAGTGTCCCGCCGCAACAAGTCCGATAAAAAACCGTTGTCAAATGCCTTTCAGGATTGTGGGCAAAGCCCTTTCGTTGCCCTCGGTTCCCCTTCGACCCCTGACGATCACTCACCCGGCGAGATAACCTAAAAATGGCGCTTCCCAAAATTAAAATATGCTGTATCAGCAGCAAAGCCGAGGCCTTTAGGGCAATTGACGCCGGTGCGGCAGCCATCGGACTTGTAGGGGGTATGCCCAGTGGGCCCGGGATCATCACCGACCCCATAATCCGGGAAATTGCTGCGGCAACGCCACCGCCTATCGCCACTTTCCTGCTCACCAGTTATGTGGAGACGGAAGATATCGTCGCCCATGCGCACGCAACCTGTACCAATACGATTCAAATTGTTGACCATATTTCCCTACTGGCCTATCCCGGTATTCGCAAAAGCCTGCCAGGGGTAAAGATTGTGCAAGTTGTCCATATACTCGACGAAACCTCTATCGCAGAAGCGCTGGCCTATGCGGAAGTTGCCGACACCCTGCTGCTCGACAGCGGCAACCCCAAATTGGGCGTCAAAGTCCTCGGCGGTACGGGGCAGACCCACGACTGGGCGCTCAGCCGCAAAATCGTAGAACAGTCACCGGTACCGGTATTTCTTGCCGGAGGATTAAACGCAGAAAATGTAGCCGACGCCATCGAAACCGTCGCCCCATTCGGGCTCGACCTCTGCAGTGGTGTGCGTACAGCAGGGAATCTCGACCCCTGGAAGCTGGAGGCATTTTTCAGGGCGGCAGGATACTGAGCTTACCGCTATGGCAGTAAAGGATGACGAGGCGGGCGACCAGAGCCTGCCCCCCTTTCCTGTGCTTGTCTTTCCGCCAACTTGCGTTCCAGATAAGCATCCGAAAAGTCAATACCAATTTCTACCCACATCGGCAGGTGATCGCTCATCTGAAAGGTACGCCATTGCCGGTAATAAGCGCCCGGGTCTTTACGCAATATACCGGATTTACTTTTCAGATAATCCTCCCCCAACAATGGCGCATATACCGCCTCATCCTCATCCCGGAAAACCGTTTTGGAAAAATTGAAAACCCCCGCCCGCCCTGTCCGCTCAAACCTGTCGGGCCGTACCTTAAAGGCAATCTGGTCGTAAGTCCGGTTCTGACCGAAATTGCTCGGTACATACTGAAGCTGCGGCGACACCTCAAAACCTGCCTGGATGAGGGCCTGCATCGTTACGTCTTCAGGAGAATAAATATTGAAATCCCCAAGTAAGATGATATTGCGCGACCAGCTCGTGGGGTCATCCGATTTTTTGGACATAAAATCCGCTATCTCCTGGATTTCCTGTACGCGCAGTGGATCGTCGGGACGGTCTTCCCCATAATAAATATGCACGGTCGTCAGGATGAAGTTCGTCCACCCGCTCCGGAACCCAACTGCAAAAGGGCTGCGCGCCAATTGACGCACCGGCTGTAACTCCCGCTTGCCATCCGCGCTGCGCACCATCCTGGGGGGCAATACAATCTCACTGGCCAAGCCCCCAAAACTCACTTTTCTACTATCGTAGATAAATGCCAGACGCTCCTTGTTCCCCGCAGCCCCCATTGTTTCGTCTGTAAACATAAATTTCCAGTCACTGCCCAGAATCCGTTGAACCTGCTGAAGCGCCTCCAGGTCTTTATATACTTCCTGTACCGCGACAAGGTCAAAGTGGGCAATAATCTCAGCGATGTAATAATAGCTCTCCGGCAATCGGCCTCCGTATTTCGGGGAGTCGAACTCCCGGATATTCCAGGTTGCCAGCAGGAGGGTACTGTCCTGTGTGCGCATCGGTACTTCTTCCCGCAACTGCCGGCGCAGGGCAAGCAGCCGCTCGATCACACGTGCGCCCTCAGGTAATTGATTGGTGAGGTATTGATAGAAAGGCATAGATCAGGTTTATATTTTAGAATTTTGCCGGGTAACAACATCAAATAATCGCCAGACAACCTCAATATATACATTTTATGTAAATTGGGCAACAAGTCAGTTCGTCAAGCCTGACTTCCAATTTGAGCACTATGCGACCGAAAAAAATACTCCTCACACTCATTTGTGCTGCAGGCATCCTTGGGGCCGGCACTGCGCAGCATAACCCGCTCGCCATGGAGTATATCCAGGCAGGGGAAATATCGCTGCTGGAAAAAAATTACAAAAAAGCAATGCGACAGTTTAAAACTGCGCTCAGCCTGCAGGATACCCTCATGGCTGCAGAACGCGGCATGGGCCTCTGCTATGAGATGCTCAAAGACTATCCCAATGCCCTGCAACACTACCTCAAGATCATCGAAGTATCCCCCAGGTTCTCCAGGGCATTATACTATCAAATTGGCGAGGTGTACTTCAAGATGGGGCTGCCGGCCAAAGCCATCGCTTATTTCGAACAATTCCGGAAGCTACAGTTTCTCGAAGAGCTTCAATTTACCGTAAACGGGGAAAAAGAACGGCTTCTGGAGGATAGCTTCCTGGAAAAGTACGAAGCGAGTATCCGCGCCTGCCAGGTATCCATGGATACTTCAAAGTTCAGGCAAAATATCCGTCTGGTCAATCTGGGCAGCAACATCAACACCCGCTCCGACGAATATTTCCCCTTCCTGTCGAATAACCAATCTACGATTTTTTTCACCCGTCGAAGGAACACCGAACGCGACGAGAACCTCTTCATCAGCACCTCTCCCAGGCCTGGGCAATGGACAAGTGCCGGCCCGGTGAGCGGGCCGATCAATACCTCCTTCAATGAAGGGATGTGTACAATGGTGCGCGACGGCCGCCACATGTATTTTACCGCCTGCAACCGGCCGGAAATCGAAGGCCCCTGCGATATCTGGGAAGCTACTGTCGAAAAAAACCAGGTGCGGGATATCCACGCATTGAGCAATCATCCGAACTCCCCCCAGTGGGAATCCCAGGCAGCCATCAGCTGCGATGGCAAACAGCTCTATTTCGCCAGCAATCGCCCCGGAGGAAGCGGAGGTACCGATATCTGGCTCAGTGAACGGCTCCCGGACGGTAGCTGGACCGAGCCCCAAAACCTGGGCGAACCGATCAATACCCTACTCGACGAAGAAGCCCCCTTTATCAGCAACGATGGCAATGCCCTGTATTTCTCCTCTACCGGCCACCTCGGAATGGGCGACCAGGATATCTTTGTCAGCTTTCGCAACGAAAAAAAACAATGGAGCCCGCCCATCAACCTCGGCCCCCTGATCAACTCCCCACACAGAGAGCTCGGTTTTTTTCTCTCCGCCGATAACAAAACCGCCTATTTCGCCTCCGACCGCCCGGACGGCTTCGGCGGAATGGATATCTACCGTGCCGATTTACAGGAAGCGCTCTTCTCGGAACCTACTACCTTCACCGAATTTTTCTTCAGCGATTCCCTCACCGGGCTGCCCGTTATGGCAAAAGTGGCCTTCGACAACCGTCCCGCGGTACAGACCGATTCCAATGGCCACTTCTTCCTCTGTCTTCCCGCAAACTCCAAGCTCAACCTCCAGATCACCGCACCAGGCTATCATCCCTATGTTTCAAAATTACCTATCCCCCAATGGGACAACCGTACTTTTTATGTAGTCGAGTACAAACTGCGCCCAATCCGTTCGCCCCAGCCAAGTGCCGCAGTGCCTCCTCCTGACGAACCCGCGCCGGCTCCCGCACGGCTCAAAACCCTGCAACGCTACAGCCTGACCCTGTTCTACCAGTTGGACAGCGACCTCCTGGAACCCAGCGAACGCGATAAACTCAACCTGTTTCTCGCCGAACATGCCGGCAAAACCATCAAACGCGTAGAAGTAAACGGCTTTGCCGATGATATCGGACAGGCCGGATATAACCTCGCCCTCAGCGAACGCAGGGCAAAGGGCATCGCAATTATTCTCATGGAAAAGGGATTCCCTACCAACAGCATCGCCATGAAAGGATACGGGGAAATCAGCGATGGCCAACCAAAAGCACAAAACAGAAGGGTCGAACTTAAAATAACCGTCCTGGAATAACCTCTTATTCGGGGCAACGCACACCGCCTATTCAGCAAGACGCCGCCTGCAGCGGCGGAATGTTCTCTTTAGGGGTTGTGTAAAAAGGTTTTTCTTGGCGCTTCGCGCCAAATTAAATTTGGACGGAGACGTCTTTTTCCTGATTTTGCTTCGCAAAATCAGGAAAAAGACGTCTCCGTCCAAAGAATATTTCGCCGCCGCAGGCGGCGAAAACCTTTTTACACAACCTCAATATTCTTTTGAGAGACACGTCATTCGGCGCGAAGCGCCGTGAAAATACTTTTTACACAGCCCCAAGACTTCCTGCACAAGCCTAATTCCTGATGAGGCGCCTCGCTTAACAGTAGGGAGGTTTTTGTTTAGCTCCCGAAATCATCGAAAGCAATATTTTCCTCCGGCACACCGAGGTTGCCGAGCATTGTCTGAACAGCCGAGAGCATCATCGGTGGGCCACAGAGGTAGTATTCAATTTCTTCCGGTTCAGGATGATTTTTCAGGTAATTTTCCTGTACTACCTGGTGGATAAACCCAACAGGGCCTGTCCAGTTATCTTCCGGCAGAGGCTCAGAAAGGGCGATATGGAAGGAGAAATTCGGGAATTCCTTCTCGATAGCGCGGAAATCTTCAATATAAAATAATTCCTTGAGCGAACGTCCACCATACCAGTAGGAGACCTTTCGCTTTGTCTTTAGCGTGTGGAACAGGTGGAAGATATGCGAGCGGAGGGGCGCCATACCGGCACCGCCGCCGATATAGACCATTTCCTTTTCCGTTGGCTTTATAAAGAACTCGCCGTAGGGCCCTGAGATCATGACCTTATCCCCTTTGTTCAAAGAGAATACGTAGGAAGAACATACGCCCGGGTTGATCGGCATATAGTTATTGATCTTCCGGTCCCATGGCGGGGTAGCAATCCGGATATTCAGCATCACGATATTCCCCTCTGCAGGATGGTTGGCCATGGAGTATGCCCGGAACTGCTCCTC
>JBMOJO010000122.1:0-10437 GCA_049315745.1 Saprospiraceae bacterium
CAAAATCAGGAAAAAGATGCCTCCATCCAAAGAATATTTCGCCGCCGAAGGCGGCAAAAACCTTTTTACACAACCCCAAAATCCTTCGCGATGAAGCCGCGGATACCCTTGGCAAATAGATACAATTAATCAAAAGGAATCATGTAAGTAGCTTGTTTTCAGGCTTTTTTTAAACACTTCATGTAATATCCCGTTAGGCTATGAGGATAACTTTTTTTTCAATACAAAAATGGATAAGTATGAAAAAACACATGTTTACACTTTTGCTGGTATTTCTTGGCGCAACAGGACTGTTTGCCCAGGGTACCATCACGGGAAAGGTGACTGACTCGGGAGGGGAGCCCCTCATCGGTGCCAGTATCCTTGTAAAAGGGACCTCAGTAGGTTCCGTAACCGATCTTGATGGAAAGTACACCATCAGTGCATCGGGAAATGATGTATTGATCTTTTCCTATATCGGGTTTTCCACCCGGGAGGAAGCGGTCAATGGCCGCAAGGTCGTGGATATGGTCCTTGAGCCCGGGGTTGAACTGACGGAGATTGTGGTCACCGGATACGGTTCTTCTACCAAGCGTGATCTCACGGGGAACATTGCCAAGATCCGTACCGAGGAAATTGCCAATGTGCCCTTGGTCAGCGTTGACCAGGCGATGCAGGGCAGGGCGGCCGGGGTATTCGTCAATGCCCAATCCGGTAAACTCGGCCAGGCCGTTACGGTGCGGGTACGCGGAAACTCTTCCATCAGTGCCAGTAGCCAGCCCCTCTACGTTCTGGATGGTATTCCGATTACCACAAACGACCAGAGCTCCTACGGCGGGGATATGAACCCGCTCACCGACCTCAACCCAAACGATATCGAATCCATAGAGATCCTGAAGGATGCTTCTGCGGGGGCAATCTATGGCTCGAGGGCGGCCAATGGTGTGGTTCTGATTACGACCAAGCGTGGAAAGGAGGGTAAAACGTCTATTTCTTTCAACCTCCAGACCGGTTACAGCGAAGCGACCAAGCGCTTGGCCATGCTCAACTCTGAGCAATATGCCGAGCTGATCCTGGAGGGTGCAGCTTACCGGGACAAACTGGACAATACGCCAATTGACGACCCGGATTCCTGGACTACGTATGTGAAGAACGACGTCATGGGCTATTACAGCTACGGACAGTGGGCGAGTGATCCTACCAAGACTTACGACTGGCAGGATATCGTATTCCAGCGCGGCCCCTATCGGCAGGCAGATTTGCAAATTCGCGGTGGAACTTCAAATACCAAGTTTTTTAGCTCTTTCCAGCACCTGGACCAGACGGGGACGATTGTCGGAAATAACCTGCAGCGGAGCACTGGACGCCTCAACCTCGACCAAAAGGCTAACGACTGGCTTGACCTGGGCGTTTCATTGAGCTTGTCGAGGACCTATAACCGTCGTCTGCCCGACGACAACGCCTTTTCGAACCCTCTCCAGGCGATAGCCCTGATGCCGATGAACCCCTTTGACGATCCAAAAACGGGGTTAGAGTCTGGCACGCCTCCTGGCGATGTGAACATCCCCTTGTATTACAACCCGCTGCTCACGGTAAATTATGGGCGTTTTGCACAGGATGTTTACCGGACCTTTGGCAATTCCTACTTCAAAGCGAAACTGCTTCCTGGCCTTACCTTTCAAACAGAATTTGGTTTGGATTATCTGAGCCAGAACGAGGAGAGCTATTTTCAGTCCCAGACGGTGCGCAACCAGACCCGGGCTGCACGCGGGGTGGGTTCCAATTACGGTACATTTGTAACCAATTACAATACCAACAGTTATTTTAATTACAATCTGGCTTCCGGATCGCATAGCCTGAATACCACGCTGGGTATGCAGTACCAGCAGTCGCAGGCCAAATACAACTTCACGGAGGGTCTGGACTTCCCGTCCAACTCCTACCAGAAGATTGCAAGTGCTGCCACCAAATCAGGAGGCAGCTCTTCGCAGACCGATTTCCGCTTCCTTTCGTACTTCCTTCGCGCCAACTATGTCTTCAAGGAAAAATACATCCTTTACGGCAGTGGCCGGATTGATGCTTCCTCCCGCTTTGGTAAAAACTCCCGTCAGGGTTTCTTTCCGGCAGTGTCTGCCGGCTGGCTTTTGTCGAGTGAGTCATTTATCGAAAAAATTGCCGCCATCAGCTTCCTGAAACTGCGCGCTTCTTACGGAATCGTCGGCAACGCCGAAATCGGCAACTTCCCACAGCTTGGCCTCTTTTCAGGCGATGCGGGTTATGCCGGAGCTGCCGGGCAGCGCCCCTCCCAGTTGAGCAACCCGGACCTGCGCTGGGAACAAACGACACAAGTGGATTTGGGGCTTGATTACGGGTTTTTCAACAACCGGATTTCCGGCGAAATTGACTATTACGTCAAGAAGACCGATGGTCTGCTCCTGAATGTGAATATTCCGGCCACTACCGGCTTCAATACCATCGTCCGCAACATCGGCAAACTGGAAAACCGGGGCTGGGAATTCGTCGTCAATACACAAAACCTGACCGGCGCGTTCAAGTGGTCCACCAACATCAACCTGGCTTTGAACAGAGGGAAGGTCACCGATATCCAGGGCCAGATCATTGAAGGGGGCGTTAGTAGCATGAACCGCGTGGAAGAGGGATATAATGTAGGCGTTTTCTATACGGTAGAATATGCCGGTGTGGACCCTGCCAACGGAAATGCCCTTTTCTACAAAAACACAAAGAATACGGACGGCACATTGGACCGCAGCACGACCAGCAACTACAGCGAAGCACAGCGGGTAGTGGTCGGCGATCCGAACCCGGATTTGATTTTTGGGTTTACCAACAATTTCTCCTACAAGAATTTTGACCTCTCTGTATTTTTCAACGGTGTACAGGGCAATCAGAATAATATCTACGGGATGGGCCGCTACTCTTCCGCGAGTATGTTGTACGAAGATAACAACACAGCCGACCAGCTTCGGCGCTGGCAGAAACCGGGCGATATCACCGATGTTCCCCAGGTGCGCCTTTACCGCGTGAACGGATCACAGGCCAGCAGCCGGTATATCGTGGACGGGGCCTACATCCGCCTCCGGAACGTTTCCTTAGGCTATACGCTTAATTCCAAGCAGCTCAGGCGGTTGAAAATGGAGAAAATGCGCGTCTATGTGACCGGCCAAAACTTGCTCACCTTCACCAATTATCCTTACTGGGACCCTGAGGTAAATGCCGACACCTTTGATTCGAACATCGCAAAGGGTAACGATTTTTATACGCCTCCACAGCCAAGGACCTTACTGGCAGGGATAAATGTTATTTTCTAATCCATCAATCCGCAGAATATGAAACAGATTTCATTCAAAAATACCATTTGGTCACTTTGGATAGCCCTGGCTGGGTTGGCGCTGTCGGGATGTGAGGACCGTCTCGACCTGAAGCCCTTTCAGAGCATTTCCGAAGAGCTGGCCCTGAACACAGAGGGCGATGTGCTGGTCACGCTCACCGGCTGCTATGACGGTATCCAGAGTGCCGCTACCCTTGGTGGGGAAATTATGGTACTCAACGACTTGATTGGCAATTCCGCCGATATCAATTTCACCGGCACCTTTGCAGGGCTCAACGATGCGTGGAATGGACTGATGGTAGCTAATAACAGCTTTGCCGCCAGTACGTGGTCTGCTGCATACAATACCATCAACCGCTGTAACAATGTGCTGAGTGCCCTCGATAAGGTTACCTCCACGCCGGCAAAGAGAAATTCAGTAGAAGGGGAAGCCCTGTTTATCCGGTCGTTGCTTTATTTCGAACTGGTACGTCTGTATGGCAAGACGATCGGCGATGGGGATGCAAACAGCAATCCTGGGGTGCCCCTGGTGCTGCAACCAACGCGCGGTGTGAGCGATGCAGATTACCTGGCGCGCAGCTCAGTGCAGGCGGTTTACAATCAGATAGTTGCCGACCTGACCAAGGCAGAGTCGCTGCTGCCGGCTACGAACGGAAATTTTGCTACTAAATGGGCTGCTGCGGCCATTCTTTCCCGCGTCTATCTGATGCAGAAGAATTTTCCTGCCGCCCGCGATGCGGCCAACCGCGTCATTTCTGGCAGTGGCAAAGTCCTGAACCCAGACTTTACGAGGCTTTGGTTCACCCAGATCCGCAACGGGGGCGCTACACCGGCAGAGTATCTATTTGCGGTGAAGGTTACTACCCAGGATGGTACTAATGCCATGAATACCTATTTTGGCAGGACGATTTCCGGCATGCCAGGAACGGCAGGTCGCAGCGACTGCAAAATAACCAATGCCCATCTGAATAAATATGAAGCCGGGGATACCCGTAAGTTCTTTGTAGTCTCCGGTGGCAGTAACTATACGCAGAAGCACCTGGACCGCTTCGGCGACGTACCTGTCGTCCGTCTGGCAGAGATGTACCTGACGCGTGCCGAGGCGAATTTCAGGGCAGGCACTTCGATTGGCGCCACGCCATTGGCCGACGTCAATGCCATCCGCACTCGGGCCGGCCTGCCGGCACTTACGGAGGCCACGCTGGATGCCATCCTCAAAGAGCGTTCGCTGGAGCTTGCGTTTGAGGGACATAATCTCCACGAAGCCAAGCGTTTGCAGCGTCCTGTGGGCAAGTTTGAGTGGAATTCGCCTAAATTGCTGATGCCTGTCCCGCAGCGGGAAATGGATGTGAACAAGAACCTGGTACAGAATCAAGGGTATTGATTCTGTACCAGGGGTGTCCGCGGCTTCGCCGCGAAGGGTTTATTTTGGGTGCGTGCATTTTTTACGCGCGTTCGCGCGTAAAAAATGCACGCACCCAAAAGATTATTTCTCAGGACAGCTACCTGCTAAATAGATACATCATTTTTGAAATTTCGCGAAGCGAAATTTCAAAAATGATGTGTCTCTCAAAAGATAATTCGGCGCGAAGCGCCGTAAAAAACCTTTTTACACAACCCCTATAAAGTTTCAGGCCCTTGAATTTAGGGTTTCCACCAGCCGGAGCAGTTGACGGGGGTCCTGGATGTCAGGGGCTTGGGTTTTGAAGTAGTTCTCCAGGGCGCTGCTTTGGCGCTTGAAAAGATCTTCCAGGTCTTTTTTGCGCCGGATCAGGACCAGCCTTTCCTGGTCCAGCAGGTAAATATTCCTTTCTTTTATCAGGCGGTTGGCGGTGAAACCGCCGGTAATATGCGCCTGGTTATGTGGCTCCCGGATCATAATATAATGTTGTACGACCACCCGGGTTTTGCCTTCCCCCAGGATTTCAACGAAGCCTGTAAGTGTTTTGCCTTCGTACGCCATTGTGCCGGCGGGCTTGAGGCGCTGTTTTATCCTGTCTTTTGCAATTTCCACATACTCAAAAAAGGAATTGGCGATCATTTTTTCTTCGCCCTGGTAGAGAACTTCGAGGTTGGAGTTGAGCAAGTTGACCTTTACGGCCTCGAAAGACAGGAGGGTGTCCTTGAATTTAATCTCCACAGCCTGCCAGTCGTCGTTCAGAAATTGTGAGCCTATGACATTTTCAGCGAGGCTGCCCCGTGCGTAGGCTTTTCCATAATGATTAAAAAATTGCAGCTGTACTTTTTGCTGGTCATAGGACTGGGCCAAAACGGGCACTACGCCTTTCCATGCAAGACAAAATAAAAGAAGGATGAAGCTACGCATTGTTTTTTATGTAAAAATACGCTTTTTACAATCCATTGACTGGGGCCAAAAAAATTGACAGCCGATTTTGGGGTCGAATAGGCTGAAAATACTGCTATCCGTCGCAATTGCGAACGAACGTTTGTTGACTTTTGTATTTTTAATTCCGAATACAGGGGGATTACCTTGGAATAACGTATTATTGTGCGTTGTTTCCGAGTAGTTTTTCTGTTAGCAGGTAGGCCTTTTGGGCGGGGGATGGACTTTCTGCGACAGATCTTGTTTAGTGGGAAAAATGGCCCTTACAGCTCGGGGTAACCCTGTTTCGCCGGGCGGGATAATCATCGGGGCGAAAAATACTGGTGAAAAGCGGAATACTGCATTTTTTGACAAACAAAAACAGCGAATAACAGGTAGGTTACGTTTGGATAGTAAGCATAACGCAGCGGCAAGAAACTTAGTGAAGTGGGGGCGGTAGCCCTCTTTGCAAGGTGGTTTGCGGCCATAAAGAATTATTTTACCGAAAAGGCTTTCCCAAGCCTTGGTTTTTTGCCCTTATTCATTTAAAATTTTCGATTTATGAAAAGACTTTTCACTTTACTGTCGCTCGTCCTGCTGACGTCTGCCGCTGCAACTGCACAGCGGACGGTCCGGGGGGTTGTCCAGGGCGCGGATCAGGAACCGTTGATCGGCGCCAACGTGGTAGTCAAGGGGACTAACGTTGGGACGACTACCGATCTGGACGGCGCTTTTTCGATCGAGCTTCCCGGCACATCCAATGTGTTGGTAGTAAGCTACACGGGTTATGAGACCCAGGAAGTTGCGATTACGGCGAGCAACCAATATACGGTTGTCCTTGCAGAATCGGCACTTGGGCTGGAAGAGGTTGTCGTGGTCGGATATGGTACGCAGCAGAAGCGGAACATCACCGGTACCGTAGCCTCCATCAAAGGCGAGGATATTGCTTCCATGTCTGTACAGAGTTTTGACCAGGCGCTCCAGGGGCGGGCAGCCGGGGTGAACGTCAGTATCCCCAACGGGGTATTGAACAACCCGCCGGTATTCCGGATCCGCGGGATCAACTCGATCAACCTGAGTTCTTTCCCGCTGATCGTCATTGACGGGGTGCCTACTTTTGCAGGTGACCTTTCTGCCAACTCAGCGGCCAACAACGTCCTGTCCAACCTCAACCCGTCGGACATTCAGTCTATCGAAATCCTCAAAGATGCTTCTGCCGCCGCGATCTATGGTTCGCGTGCCAGCGCAGGCGTGGTACTGATCACGACGAAGCGCGGAAAGCAGGGACGCACAAAAGTGACCTATGATGCATGGGGAAGCTGGGCCAAGGTAAACCGTTTGCCAGAGCTGCTCAATGCCGAGCAGTATCTCGAGATCAAGAACGAGGGCGCCCGCAACGCCAACCTGCCACAGCAGTTTTTTCCACAGGTCATCAATGGACAAACGGTAGATACCCGCTGGTACGACTACGTCTATCGCACGGGCTTCTCTCAAAACCACAACCTGAGCTTCTCGGGGGGTAGCGATAAAACGACCTACTTCCTGTCTATGGGCTACACCAACCAGGAAGGGATGATCGTGGCCAACGCCTTTGAGCGCAAATCGGCTCGTTTGAACCTCGACCACAGGGTAAGCAAGGCTTTCAGCCTGGGCGCTTCCGTTGGGTATTCCGATAACTTCAACAGCGCACCGAACACGGGATCTCTGCCAGGCCAGGCCTTTAATACAGCAGGCCTTGGGCGTATTCCCCTGATTACTGCACCGATTGTTGGGCCTTTCAATGCCGATGGATCTTATAATATCGCTTCCAATAACCAGATCGGCCGTGCTTCCAACTTACAGCAAACGGGTTTCTACAACCCGGTGCCGATTATTGACCTGAATACTTTTACTTCTGAATCCAGTCAGATACAGGCATCTGTTTTTGCAAATATTACGCCGGTAAAAGGCCTGACCCTGCGCACCCAATACGGGATTGACAATGTGCTTACCGAGAGTATCAGCTTCCAATCTCCTATTCACGGAGATGGCTTCGGTTCTAATGGATCTGCAACGAATACCTACGCCAACCGTCAGCGCTGGAACTGGCAGAATACCCTTCAGTACGATTTGACGCTTGCCGACAAGCACAATTTCTCCCTGCTGGGCGGTAACGAACAGCAGTACACTGTTTCAAATGGATGGGGTGCAAACCGCACGGTCATCGCAGATCCATTCTTTACCACTTTCCAGGGTAACTTTACCACAATCGTACCTTCCGGTAATTTCCAGGGCGAGAACTTCCTGCTTTCTTATTTTGGCCGTTTGAATTATGATTTCAACAAGAAATACCTGATCACCTTTAACCTCCGTCAGGATGAGTACTCTGCTTTTGCCCCTGGCAAAAAGCGCGGGGTATTCTGGGGCGCTTCTGCCGGTTGGACGATTTCAGAAGAGGCATTCTGGCAAAATTCCCTGGGCAGTGTTGTCAACTACCTGCGCCTGCGCGGAAGCTATGGTGAAGTGGGCAACAACAACGGTATCGGCGACTTTGCCTCCCTCGGCCTTTACGGCTCTGGGCTTTATGCGCCTGATCCCACCCTGGTATTCTCCCAGGCCGGCAACCCGGACCTTTCCTGGGAAACCAGCAAGAAAACCGACGTGGGTATCAACTTTGGCCTGTTCAACGACCGCATTACCGGTGAAATTACCTATTTCCAGAACCTGATTGACGGCCTGATCCTGAACGCACCGTTATCGCCATCCAAAGGTGTGCCTGGTAACTCTATTGCAACCAACATCGGTTCCATGCAGAACGTAGGCTGGGAATTTGGCCTGAGCGGAACAGCAGTCCGGAAAGGCAAGTTTTCCTGGAATACGAACTTCAACTTCACGTTCATGGAAAATGAAGTGAAGTCCCTCGCAGCCGGAAACGCGGATATCCTCTCTTCAACGGGCGGTCTCGAAACTTCCAACATCATCCGCGTAGGCGCGTCTGTAGGCAGCCTCTTCGTAGTCGAAACCCGCGGTGTGAACCCAGCCAACGGCCGTCGGATCTTTGTAAACAGCAAAGGTGAGGAAGTACAATACACGCACGTCGTAGGTGCCGGCCAGTCGCGCTGGACTTATCTGGATGGGCGTACAGCTGCTGCGGTGAACCAGGCTACAGATGGCAGGATCTATGGCCCTACTCTGCCCAAGTGGTTTGGGGCATGGGACAACACCTTCCGTTATGGCAACCTCGACTTCAACTTCCAGTTGCAGTATTCCGGCGGGAACTATATCTACAATGGTACGAAAGCCGGTCTTCGCGACGCGCGTTTCTGGAACAGCCATACCGATGTACTTGACCGCTGGACGGAAACCAATACCGATGGGTCTATTCCCCGTGTAGTATTTGGCGACAACATCTCCAACGGTTCCGCGATTCCGATTTCTGAAAACGTGGAGAAAGGGGATTTCATGCGCTTGCGCAATGTGACCCTGGGCTATAATATCCCTTCATCGGTTTTCGGCAGCAAATTCAGGATTTCCAGCTTGCGGGTCTATGGCAACATCAACAACGCCTTATTATTGACCAACTATACCGGCACTGACCCCGAGGTTTCGACTAATGGTAACTCGAACCAGTCACCTGGCGTTGACCGCAACTCCGTACCTATGGCGCGTACCTTCCTGGTGGGTCTGAATGTCGGTTTCTAAACGCTCAAAAATTGAACAATATGAAAATGTATATAAAATTTTATCAAAAAATAGCAGTTGCCGGGTTGCTGCTCACCGGGCTGTTTGCGACATCCTGCAACGAAGACCTGCTTGACCCGGTCCCATTGACCACCTTCTCCGAAGCATCGGTTTTCAATACGCCGGAAAGGATCCTGCAGCAGGTGCGGGGCATTTACAGTGCCGTTAAAAGTGGTTCCTTCTACGGCGGGCGCTTCCTCGTGTACCACGATATCCGTGGAGAAGAATTTCTCAACGAAACGACCAACGGGGTTACGGGTTTTTCTACCTGGACACATACCATCGTCTCTTCTACAGGCGAGGTCAACTCCTTGTGGAACGCTGCCTACTATGCCATCAACAGCGCCAACCTGTTCATTGACGGTTTGGAACAGAACAGGGCGGTCTTGAACAACGAGACGCTGGCCAACAACTATGTTGCCGAGGCACGTTTGTTGCGCGCACTGTGCTACCACAGCCTGCTGAGCCTGTACGCCCGTCCGTTTGCCGATGGCAACGGGTCCAAGTTGGGCCTTCCCCTGCGCCTGCTCCCTGAGAAGGGGGCTGCCAACAACGACCTGGCCCGCAGCACGGTGGCAGAAGTTTATACCCAGATCCTCGCAGACCTGAACTACGCCGAGCAGAACCTTCCCGCCAGCTACGCAACGCCTTATCTGAACACCACGCGTGCCCATCGCAATACAGCCATTGCGCTCAAGACGCGCGTTTATCTGGAAATGGGCCGCTATCAGGATGTTATCACAGAGGCCAATAAAATCGTTCCCACGGCTGCACCTTTCCGGGCTGCCAGCGGCGTGGCGCACGAGCTTCAGGCCGATGTAAACAATACGTTCAGGACGCCATATACGACTACAGAAAGTATTTTCTCCATGCCGATGACGGACCTCAACCTTCCCGGCACACAGAATGGTCTGGGCAGCTACTACAATCCTGGCCCAAGGGGTATTGGCGATTTCTCGTTGAACCCTGCCGGGATTATCGGGAACACCACGGATTTTCCCGCAACGGACAAGCGCCGTGGGTGGGTATTCCGGGCAACCAACAACAAGCCTTACCTGAACAAGTT
>JBMOJO010000123.1:0-10423 GCA_049315745.1 Saprospiraceae bacterium
GTCTCTCAAAACATAATTTGGCGCGGAGCGCCAAGAAGAGGCTTTTTACACAACCCCACAACCCCAAAATGTTATCTCCCAGGGCGCGCCCTGCTAAATAGATACGTTTTTTTAATCCTGCCGTTCTCCGGGCTTAGCCCCTGAAGCGGCTTTAAAACGAAAATCGGAGCACCATGACCAACGAACAGTTGAGAGACTTGCGGGAGCGGCTGATTGCTTTACGGAGGTATCTTTGACGTAGATCGCCGGCTGATCGAAATCGAAGAGAAGGAGCAACTCACGCTTAACCCGGATTTTTGGCAAGATCCAAAATCCGCAGAGGCTATTCTTAAGGAGATAAAGAGCCACAAAAAGTGGGTTGGCCAGTACCAGGAAATCGCATTACTGCTCGACGATGCCGAGGGCTTGAGCGAATTTTTGCGCGAGGGCCTCGTGTCAGAAGCAGAAATGGACGCCAAGTATGGCGAAGCCCTCTCCGCTATTGAAGAAATTGAGTTTCATTCCACCCTGAACAGGCCGGAGGACGAACTCAGCGCCACGTTGGAGATCAATGCAGGGGCAGGCGGTACAGAAGCCTGTGATTGGGCAGAAATGCTGCTGCGGATGTACACGATGTGGGCCGAGCGCCAGGGCCATAAGGTTACGGGGCTGAACCGGGTGGACGGAGACGTCGCCGGGATTAAAACCGCTGAGATCGAAATCGAGGGCGATTTCGTGTACGGCCTGCTGAAAGGGGAGAATGGCGTACACCGCCTGGTGCGGGTCAGCCCGTACAATGCCCAGGGCAAGCGGATGACCTCTTTTGCCTCGGTTTTCGTGCATCCCCGTGTGGACTCCCGGATCGAGGTGGAAATCAACCCGGCAGATCTCGACTGGGACACGTTCCGGGCCAGTGGCGCGGGCGGCCAGCACGTCAACAAAACAGAGTCTGCCGTCCGGGTGAGGCACCTCCCATCCGGGATCGTCGTAGAGTGCCAGCAAGAGCGCTCCCAACATCAAAACCGGGAAAAAGCGCTGCAACTGCTGCAGTCGCGGTTGTATGAAAAAGCGCTCGAAAAACAACTGGCCGAGCGGGACAAGGTGGAGTCCGGCAAGATGAAAAATGAGTGGGGCTCCCAGATCCGCAGTTATGTACTCGACGACCGCAGGGTAAAAGACCACCGGACCGGGTATCAGACCGGTCAGACCGATGCCGTACTGGATGGGGAAATAGATGCTTTCCTAAAAGCATTCCTGATGCATCACGAATCGGCCGAAAATCCTTCAGACGAATGATCCTGCTCTACACGACCCACGCTTCGGCGGAAGCGGCCGGTCGTTGTGTGGATATTCTGCTCGAGGAGCGCCTGATCGCGTGCGCCAATATTTTTCCGGTAGAAAGTGCTTACTGGTGGGCAGGGGGTATCGCGAAGGAAGGGGAGTATGTAGCAGTTTTAAAGAGCGCCGACCATTGCCGGGGCGCTTTGGAAAAACGCCTGCTGGAAATACATCCTTACGAGACCCCCTGCTTCCTCAGTATAGCAGTGGTGGCCAACGAAGCTTACGAGGCGTGGGTCAACGACCAGGTATCGGGCAGCAGGTGATCCCGGCCCCGCCCGAATGTTGCTTTCCCGCAACTTTTTTTTGCCGGGTGGCCCGGGGCGCATCCTACATGGCCAGGATCTCGGCCATGCGCACCATGTCCTGGAAAATTGGTTTTTCGCGGAAAATCGCTTCTTCGAACGGGGTAAACAATACTTTGTCGTTTACAATCCCGACCATGGCATTCCGGATGTTCAAATTCACCAAGCCTTCTATTGCGGAGTAGCCGAGGCGGGAGGCAAGCACCCTGTCCATGGAGCTTGGGGAGCCCCCTCGCTGTAAGTGCCCGATAATCGAGTACCGGATGTCAAAATCCGGGAGGCGCTGCTTCACGAGCCGCGCAATTTCGGGGGTTGGGCCGATGGTATTCCCTTCTGCCACGACGACCAGGCTAAACAACTTCCGCCGCCGTGCATTCGCTACGAGATTGTCAACCAGCAAATCGAGATTTGCGCCGACCTCCGGGATCAGCAGGCACTCCGCCCCGCTGCTGATGGCGGTGTGCAGCGCGATGAAGCCCGCATGACGCCCCATCACCTCGATAAAGAAAAGCCGGTTGTGCGAATCTGCCGTATCGCGGATGCGGTCAACGGACTCTACCGCGGTATTCACCGCTGTGTCAAAACCGATGGTGTAATCAGTCCCGTACAAATCGTTGTCTATCGTCCCCGGAATACCGATGAACGGGATATTGAATTCCTCGGAGAAAATTTTCGCACCGGTAAACGTTCCGTTCCCGCCCACCGCTACACAGGCATCAATACCGAAATCTGACAGTGTCTCAAAAGCAACCTGCCTGCCTTCTTTAGTCCGGAAGCGTTCGCTGCGGGCGGTTTTCAGGAAAGTGCCTCCCCGGTGGATGATGTTGGCCACATCTTTGCGTTCGAGGCGCCGGAAGTCCCGCTCGATCATCCCCTCATAACCCCTGACGATCCCGAAGACCTCCAGGTCGTAAAACGAAGCGGTTCTCACCACCGCACGGATGGCCGCATTCATGCCGGGGGCATCCCCGCCGGATGAAAAAACGGCTATGCGTTTGATTACTTTTTCCATAGTCGTACAACTTGCTAATCCCTTGCAGTATGAAATTCTACCAGACCGTCAATCGGTTTCCGGATAAAACGCCCAGGGCGTATGCAGCGCTCCTCCAGGATAAGCGTCAGGATATCCCTGAAGTGGAAAGCTACCGAGCCGATAAAATGAACAGGATACGTCAGATGGCCAGGATACTTGCGGACATGACATTTCACCGGCATCGAACACCTCGCGGCACGTCTCCGCAATAAAAGATTCGGAATGGTAAAGCGGATTGAACCCCAGGGTACTGAATGCCCGGAGACCGCCTTTTCCGTCGCTAAGCACCCAATCTGCTTTCGTGGAGCCACTATCGGCAATCAACAACATAATTCGTCCATTTCTCCGCAGTTGCGGAACCTTAAAAATGCGGCTAAAGGTAGTGTAAAATATACACTAAGTGAAATTTTCGAAGAAAATCATCTCCTGTCCGGCTTTGTCTTTTACAGCTACAGATTCTGGTCATTTTTGAAAAAAAACAACAAAAAGTTTTATTAAAATTTTTTAAAAACAAAAATTGTTTTAACTTTACAGTTGTAATCAAAGAAGATCAAAATGAACAGGGTATTTACACAACGCAGGAGCGCCCGCAGGGGCATCATCGAGCAGACAGGAGACTGGATAGAGCGCAACTGGTTTAATTGCATATTGCTTTACCTCGCCGGCCAGTTCCTGTTTAACAAACAAATAGAGATCGGTATAGGGAATGAGCGGGTTCTGCCGGCATCCGTTGTTTCAGTTCCCCGTCCCAGGGCGATAAATACCGGGGCTGGACCATCCGGAGGGGCTGTCTATGTTCCAGCGGTGAATGTCAGCCAGTTCCCCAAGTCGGCTCCGGTGCCTGAGGCTTCTTTACCTGCCGCTTCAACACCTGAAACACCGTCAGAACCGGTAGCTGTTCCGGGGTTCAGTATCCGGAACCTCTCGCCTTTGCTCAGCCCTGAATCGCTACGGAAGCGGGGCGTACCGGAATCGGAGATACAGGCAAAGCTACAGGTATGTAAGGGTTATGTCGGGAGCTATCTGGAGATTGCGCGGGAGGAGATGAAGGCATACGGGATACCGGCGAGCATTACCCTCGCACAGGGCTTGCTCGAGTCGGATGCGGGCGAGAGTACGCTGGCGCGGCAATCGAACAATCATTTCGGGATTAAATGTAAATCCCGTTGTTTGGGCTGTACCTGCCGGAATTATTCAGATGATGACATCTACGATATGTTCAGGGTGTTTAGCAGCCCAAAGGAAAGTTTCCGGGAACATTCCCTTCTTTTGACGGGGGCAAGGTACAGTAAGCTGCATAAGCTTGCCTTATCGGATTACAAAGGGTGGGCACATGGTTTAAAAGCTGCAGGATATGCGACGGACCCACGGTATGCCTACAAGCTGATCAAAATCATCGAGGCGCTGTCTTTACACCAGTACGACAAATAGACTTGTTGCAACGGGATTCTGCGGGGCAATCGTCGCCCTTTTTCGTCTGCAGTGCAGCATCCATTTTTATTGTTCAGCTGTGCCGGAGATATGCGGGCATCTTCCGGGCTGCATAGTCGTGAATTAGGCTTTAGTGTGGAGGGGCGGCGCAGAATGGAAAAGAATTGCTCCATTCATGCAATAAACCGCTTCTCCTTTACTATTTTTGTACCTGTTCAACAGGCAGATGGGGTTGTGTAAAAAGTATTTTATTGGCGCATCGCGCCAAGTTATATTTGGATAGAGACATCTGTGGTTGTGTAAAAAGTATTTCGCCGCCTGCGGCGGCAGAATGTTCTTTTGATAGACACGTCATTTTCCATGTCTATCAAAACATAATTCGGCGCTTCGCGCCAAAATTAAGTTTGGGGTTGTGTAAAAAGGTTTTTGCACAACCATAGAATATAACTCGGTGCGGTAGGTCAAGCGATGTGGTGTTCAAAAAAAAGTGAGGTACAAACAACAATAAAGACGATGGAGAGATGGCTGCACAGGTTTTCCAAATTTATTGATAGCTTGAACGAGGGGATCGGAAAGTGGGTAGCCTGGCTGAATATCGGGCTGATTATGCTCGTCTGCGGAGACGTCTTCACGCGTTATCTGCTCAACAAGACGAGCCCCTGGGTAACGGAGCTGGAATGGCATTTATTTTCCCTGATCTTTTTGCTCGGGGCAGGATTTGCGTGGAAGCACGACCGGCATGTCCGGGTGGATTTGTTTTATGCGCATTTTTCCCGAAGGGATCGGGCGATGGTGGATGCTTTAGGGGCTTTAATTTTCCTTTTGCCCTGGTCTTTATTACTGCTGGTGGTAAGCTGGAAATATGCAGTGGCTTCTTTTGCGATCCGGGAAACTTCTCCTGACCCGGGAGGGCTCCCGGCATTTTACCCGATTAAATTTGCGATATGCCTGGGTATGCTTTTACTTGCCCTTCAGGCAGCAGGAAAATTGTATAAGGATTTCAAATCCTGGCTCGGAGCGGCCGGGGAGCAATGATGATCATGGAGCTGCTGGCAATTTTAATGTTTGTAGGGATTTTTGTTTTGGTGATGTACGGTTTCCCCGTTGCGTTCACGCTTGGAGGATTATCCCTGATTTATGCCTGGTGTTATCTTGATCCTTCCGCCTTTGCCGCCCTGCCGCCCAGGATTATGGGGGTGATGGGCAACTATGTGCTGATTTCAGTGCCTTTATTCATATTTATGGGGATCATGCTGGAGCGGTCCGGGCTTGCCGAGCAGTTGTTGCAGACGATGTCTATGCTTTTTGGTCGTATGCCTGGCGGGCTGGCCGTTTCTGTAGTTATTGTTGGGGCATTACTGGCCGCTTCGACGGGGATTGTTGGGGCTACTGTTGTTACGATGGGTATGATCAGTTTGCCGGTGATGCTGAAGAAAGGGTATGACCCTGCACTTGCTACGGGGATCATTGCGGCCTCTGGCACTTTGGGCCAGATCATCCCCCCGTCTGTCGTCCTGGTGCTGCTGGGCAGTGTCCTGAACGTTTCGGTGGGGGGGCTTTTCGCCGCTGCCGTATTGCCCGGGCTTAGCCTTGTAGCGCTCTATGTCCTGTATGTAGTGGCGGTAGCCTTTCTGCGCCCGTCCCTTGCCCCAAAAGTAGATGAGGCCGACTTACAGGAATTCCGTGCGGAGGGTTTTGGATGGAAAATCATTGAGGCTTTCCTGCTGCCGTTTGCACTGATCCTTGCCGTGTTGGGGTCTATTTTCGCCGGGGTGGCAACCCCAACGGAAGCGGCCGCGGTGGGTGCGATGGGAGCTATCCTGTTGGCGATGAAAAAGAAAAAAGCGAGCTGGAAGATGCTGCACCAGGCGGCGATAGAAACCACCCACCTGACGGCGATGGTGTTCTTGATTTTGCTGGGTGCGACGACGTTTTCCTTTGTTTTCCGTGAAATGGGCGGTGACGTCTATCTTGTGGACTTAATTAAATCTTCTGATTTGTCGCCGATGGTGTTTTTACTGGTGGTGATGCTGGTGGTTTTCATTGCGGGATTTTTTATTGATTTTATTGAAATCATCTTCATCATCGTTCCGGTGGTTGCCCCGGTCTTCCGTGAGCTTGAGATGAACCTGCTTTGGATCGGGATTCTGTTGTGTATCAATTTACAGTCCTCTTTCCTTACCCCGCCTTTTGGATTTTCGCTGTTTTATCTGAAGGGCGTTGCGCCCCCGGAGGTCACCACGCGTCATTTGTATGTTGGCATTGTGCCTTTCGTCATCATCCAGGCGGTCATTCTGATGATATGGCTTTTTTTCCCCCATCTGGTTATTTCTGGTTGATAGGTGTTGGATATAGGGGAAAAGCCTGCCTGGAAGCCGCTCCGGCCTGTTGGGCAGGCAGCTGCCGGAGGCTAAAGTTTTACTGGGCCCCATGAAGTTTTCGATTGATCTGATTGATTTGGCATCAAAACACGTTTTCAATGAACCGCAAGACATTTTTCAAGGGCGTTGCGCTGGGTACCGTTTCACTGCCCTTGGCGATCAAGCTGCTGGGGGGTAAAAATATTGCACAGTCCGCTAATTCGGCGCAGGTAATCTCCGGGCAGCGGCATGAGTGGAAGTTGGTGACGACCTGGCCGCCCAACTTTCCGGTGCTTGGGGATACCTGCAAAGTTTTTGCCGATATGGTGGAAAAGATGTCTGGAGGTCGCATGGTTATCCGGGTTTTTGGCGGCGGGGAGCTGGTGCCGGCATTGGAATGTTTTGATGCGGTGCGCAACGGCGCTGCCGAAATCGGTCACGGATCGCCGTACTATTGGTCGGGGAAGTCTCCTGCGGCCCAGTTTTTTGCCACAGTGCCATTCGGGATGAATGCGCAGCAAGTTACGGCCTGGATTAACAGCGGGGGCGGACAGCAACTTTGGGAAGAACTCTACGGGAAGTTTGGATTGCTTCCCGTACTGGGCGGGAATACGGGGGTACAGATGGGCGGCTGGTTTAACAAGGCCATTGAGCGGGTCGAAGACTTGAAAGGTTTAAAGATGCGGATTCCCGGCCTGGGTGGCAACGTGCTTTCAAAGGCCGGTGGCTCGCCCGTATTATTAGCCGGCGGTGAAATATATACCAGCCTCGAGCGCGGGGTAATTGATGCAACGGAGTGGCTCGGGCCATATCACGATACCCTGATGGGCTTTGAGGAGATAGCCCGATATTATTATGCCCCAGGTTGGCATGAGCCCGGGACGTCCCTGGAATTCTTTTTCAACCGAAGCAAGTTCGACGCTTTAACGCCAGATCTGCAGGAAATCCTGCGTGCCGCGGCAGCCTACGCGCATCTGTGGTGCTTTACGAATATGGAGGCCAGGAATAGTGCGGCAATGGCCACTTTGGTGGAGAAGAAAATCGAAATCAGGCAATTCCCCGAGGAGGTGATCCGGGAATTGCGGCGACTTACGGATGAGGTCATCCTGGAGATGGTGGAATCTGACCCTTTTACGCGTCGGGTTTACGAATCGTACAACGCTTTCCGCACACGTGCTGCAGCCTATGCGCAAATTACCGAGCGGGTTTTCTATAATTCCATCCAACCGATCTGAGCCCGGGCCTTATCTCGCTTCCACGAGGGTGAGCCCACTGAGCAGCGTCCTGCCGTACGGATTGGTACTTTCAAATACCACCTCGGAAAGCCCGGTATTTTTGGGGAAGGGGAGGAAAACTGCACACCGTCCTTTCGTATTGCGATCGCCCGACAAAACCGGTCTCGGATCGTTGGGTGCGCGCATGTGAACGCCATAGCGGAGGGGTATCTTTATTTTTTCGCCATTCTGAAAATGAAATTCGACTGTAGCAAGGGCCTCGTCCTCATCTGCCCAGTTTGGGTTCTCCAGCAAAAGCGCTGCCCCTGAGACAGCACGGGGAGATGCGCCTTCGCTTATTTTGATCGCTGTTTTTTCGCTTCCCGGCGGCAGCAGCCGGAATTTGAAGGCACCGCAGGCTTCGGGAGCGGCATTAGGTGCCGCTATAAAATAGCCATTCTTGGGGGCAATTGGCTGGGGAGACCTGTAAAACAAGCTGGCCCAGAGCGCGGTGGGGTCATAGGGCAGGTCTTTGGGGAGTTCTTTTCGGCCCGACCACGCGTAGTCCAGCGATAAGAGATAGGCACCAAATTGTGGGAGATATTTCAACATGTTGGCTTCGGAGCTTTCAAAATCGGCCCAGGTGGTCTGTAGGGTGCCGAGCCCCCGCTGTACCGCAGCGAGGTTGAAGCCCAGGATGTTCTCCGGGTAGAACCAGGTCGAGGCTACGGGTACGAGGCCTGCCGCTTGCAGGATATCGAGGCTTGGGGCGTATCTGCGCGGATCAGGTTCCGGGAGATAATGCCAGTCGGCGATCAAAGCGCCTTTTGGTATTACAGCCCTTCTTCGCCGCGCTTGTTCGGGATGTTCTGCATTGGCAAAATCTACGGATTCGCCCGGTGCGAGCAGCATATCGCCCCAGAGCATCATGCGGGCGCCGTGCTCCCGCGCGATTTCGGAGAGGAAAGGCAGGTGGCTTTCCCATAAGGCGGTTATCTGTTCGGGGTCTTTTTGGGCCCAGCCGATCATGTCCACTTCATCGAGGCCAAAATGCAGGGTGGTCGCCCCGGTGGCTTTGGCTGCCGCGCTCCAGATCTGCTTAAGCGCATCCTTGGCTCTGGGGTCGCGTACGTTCAGGGTATAGGGAATTTCAGGATTGGTGGCCAGTTCAAGGTTTTGACCATTTTCAAAGAACCACTCCATGTGTCCGAAGCTTTGGATAAGCGGAATGAGTTCAATCTGATGTTCGCTGAGGAAACGCGCCTCCTCTACCAGGCCTTCGAGCGGCATGGTAATCGGGTTTTTAATCCCCGGCTGGCTGGCCCAATCCGTCTGCTCACATTGCAGGACGACCTTGTTCATCCGGAAGGGGAGTAGGGCCTTCTCATACATCTCCCGGTGGAAACCCGGCGCTGTCGGTCCGACGAACATGTGGATGCCCCGCCAGGAAGTGCTGGGATAATCGGTGAGGTTGCCTTCGGGCAGGCAAAGCCTGCCGTTGATAGGACGGGCCAAGCATGCGAGGGCTTGGGCGGCATGCCGTAACCCTGCAGAATCGGCATATCCGACCTGTATGGCACCTTCCTTCACGCGAATGGAAAACCCTTCAGCCGGGAGGGTTTTTGGGGTATGCTGGGCTTTTACGTTGCGAAATGCCGAGGTGGGGCCTTCCCATAGACGGGCGAGGGCCGCAGAAAAATGGAGGTCGAAATATCCGGCAGGAGTTTTTCCGGAGGGCTCCAGAGGGACGAAGCGATTGCCGGCAAAGCTGGACAGTTTGGGTTTCGGCAATAAGGGCAGCGCCTCTGAGCCTGCCGCCTGGACGCTATCTGCGGGAATGGCGTCCATCTGGAGGTTTGTGGGATCTGCTTTTTTAGCGCTCGCCCCGGGTCGAAAACTCATGGACCAGGATTTTTCAAATTCCGCACCAGGGGCGAGTCGCGCCTCTGAAAGGAACAGATCCATGACCGGCGGGGTGCTCTCCCATCGGTTTGCGCCCGGATTTACAGGTGGGCTGCTGTATTGAATTTGTCCGTCGGAGGCTGGAAATTTCAATACGAGGGTGATGGTGTTCGCTTCCAGGCGCAGGGACGTCAATCCGGATCGGGCCGTCCGCTTAAGCGGAAACCCTTGACCGTCGAGGCTGTCCGATGGGGTGGACAGATCGTCGAAAAATATCCTTGCCCCTGCGAATGCGGGCAAACAGATCCGTCCGGCCTGGACCCTTAGAACCGTTGAATCTTTCCGTTGCCACTTGCCTTTAACGCGGAAGGTGAGGGATTGGTCTTTCGTCTGCATCTGGTAGCTCCCGTTGACGAAACTGTTGGGGCCCCCGAGGAGCAGTTCGGTTCGTTCCCGGGAATTATTGACCGGTTGAAAAATCCAGCTAAAATCATAATAGGAAGCACTTTTGTCGCTGGAAGAAAACCTCAGGCTGCTCCCCCTTACGATGGGGATACCGTTGAATGATGCCTGTAGCCCCCGTTTGGGCAAAAGCGCGGCTTCGAGCGCAGGGCGGTCTTGTGTGGCAAATGCCTGGCAGGAAATCAGGCAGATCGCGGCGGCGAGGTAGAAGAGAGCGGTGCGGACAGGCATTTTTAAACCCGAAGGTAAAAAATCCTGATTACAAAACCTATCAGACTTGTCAGGGGTAGTTTGAAAAGTTATTTTTCGGCGCTTCGTGCCAAATTATAGTTATTGAGGGGTTTTGTAAAAAGGTTTTTGCCGCCTGCGGCGGCAGAATATTCTTCTGAGAGACGCGTC
>JBMOJO010000124.1:0-10385 GCA_049315745.1 Saprospiraceae bacterium
TTTTCAGGGTAGATCAGGCATATCATCGAAAAAATTTGGAGGCCTCGGGGTTTGATGTTGGCAGTGTCCTGGGCGAAGAATTGGGTTTTGGGACTTCCGGCAACTGCCACCCGAATATTAACTGCACCGAGGGTATGGGCTTTGAGCGCGAGAAGCGCGCCCTTTGCAGGGTCATAATGGTATTGGAGGAAGGCACCGGCTACTGTACAGGCGCGTTGGTGAACAATGCCCGAAGGGACGGGCGGCCGCTGCTGGTCAGCGCTTTCCATTGCCAGGACGGTTACACCCCACTGTACAGTTTTTGGCGTTTTGATTTCAACTACGAGTCGAAAGAGTGCGTCAATCCCGCCGAGGAGCCCCTGCTGAATTCGATCACCGGCTGTAAGCAACTTGCCGGATATCAGAAAACCGATTTTCTTCTGCTGGAATTGTCGCGCAGGCCCCCGGCAACATTCAAGACGTATTTCCTCGGGTGGAACCGCATGAACGTTGCACCGTCAGAAGGGGCCGTCATCCACCATCCGCGGGGGGATATCAAAAAGCTTTCCCTGGACCGCGACCAGATCCCTGTTTTTCAGGACCCCATCCAATGGAACAACGAGGTGACCACGCCTGCCGCTAACCACCTCCGCGCCCAATTCGACTTTGGATCTTTTGATATTGGCTCTTCCGGTGCGCCCCTGCTCAATCAGGAAGGGCGGTATGTCGGGCAGCTGCACGGCGGGTCGGCCTCCTGTTCGGGCGCAGTCGCCTATTTCGGCAGGATGGCCATTTCCTGGGAAGGCGGGGGCAGCCCTTCGACCCGATTGAAAGACTGGCTGGATCCCTTTGCACAGAATATCACGGTGATGGACGGTATTGAGAACCCCTTTAATACAGGGGGTGAAGTGGCGGGAGTGGCGACTACTGAAACAGGAGAAGCTATCCCGGGTGCTTTGGTATCCTTGAAATCGTCCAATGGCTATTCTACCGAGGCCATCACGGACAGTGCCGGGAGGTTCTCTTTCTCCCCTATCCCCTACGGCGGGGCTTTCGAGCTTTCTATTTCCAAGACGGACAACCCATTGAACGGGCTTTCCGTATCCGATGTGGTGAAATTACAGAAACATATCCTGAACGTCGAACTGCTCACCTCGCCCCTTCAATGGATCGCAGCAGATGTCAACGTCTCGCGTTCGATCAGTACCATGGATTTGATCCAGATCAGAAAGGTTATCCTCGGCGTCGAGGCGGAGTTCAAAAGTGTGCCGCCCTGGATATTTGTGCCTGCTGAGTACGAATTCCCGCTGGGTTCCGGCCCGTTTTCCGGTGCTGAAGAAATCCCGCAGCGCATCCAGGTGGTTAACTTTTTTAAAGATGTTTTGGACCTCGACTTCATCGGCGTAAAAGCGGGGGACGTAAATGGCTCTGCTAACCCCCGGAATTAAGTTGCCGGGCCGGGAAGCCCCATAAGATTACGCAACTTTAACGGAAATTTTTTGTCTGTTAAAGTTGGAATTAAGTCCGCCGGCTGGGGAAGCCCGACCAGTTATTCCGGCATGCGATAAGGGGTCAAAAACAGAATTTCTGGTCATGTTCAGGTGGTTTATCCCGGCAGTACTGCTGCCTTTCTTTGCCCTAAGCGTCAATGCCCAGGCGATAAAATTAAGTATTAAGGACGGAGCCAGGGCACCGTTGCCCGGGGCAACCATCCAGTTGTACCGTCTGCAGGATTCTGCCACGGCTTACTTTGGCGTTACGGATACAGAGGGGCAGTTTATGGCGGGCAAGGTAACCCCAGGCCGGTATCAGCTAACGGTGAGTTTCATCGGATACCGGACAGCAGAAAAAACCGTCGAGGCAGGGCCTAAAGGACTTACACTGGAAATTGTCCTCGAGGACGAATCCCTCGACCTGTCCGAGGTAACGGTCACGGCCCGACGCCCGTTGCTCAGGCAGGAGGATGACAAAACCATCATAGACCCGACCCCCCTGGCGAATACCAGCACCAATACGCTGGAAATCCTCGAGAAGACGCCCGGGGTATTCGTGGACCAGGACGGCTACATCTATCTCAGCAGTACGAGCCCTGCCCAGGTTTATATCAATGGCCGGGAGCAGCGGATGAGCGCACAGGATATGGCCGGGATCCTGCGCAGTCTGCCGCCCGATAATATCGAGAAAATCGAGGTCTTACGTACCCCTTCCACCAGGTACGATGCTTCGTCTTCTGGCGGTATCGTGAATGTCGTGCTGAAAAAGGGCGTGCGGATAGGTCGCACCGGATCGGTGAATATGGGGATCAACCAGGGCGTGTACGGCAACCGGTTTGCGGGTTTCAATTACAACGACAGCAACGACAAGAGCACTTATTACCTCCGGGCCAACCTAAGCGCCCGGGACCAGCTCGACGAGCTGAACTCGGCCCGTCTGATCTCGGCAGGGGCTACCCTGGACCAAAAGGCCCGCACCCGGCTACCTGGCACCCAGGACTTTCTGGGCTTTGGGATCAGCTATGATCCATCTGAAAAATGGAACTTTAGCTACGACAGCCGCATCAACAGGGGAAGCGCCGAATCTTTTTCCTCGAATATCAACCGCATTTTGAGTGCCGCGCAGATGCCGCTTTCCGAAAACGATAATCGGATTGAAAATAACGCCCGTTCCTTCGGTGTTCAACAAGACCTTGGCGCAAAACGAAAAATAGATTCCCTGGGCTCGGAGTGGGATACCCGCTTTAGTTATTCCTTTAATGATAACGGCAACGACCAGGTGTACCGCTCGGAGTTCTTGTTCCCTGTTGCCCCGCTCTTGTCCGGTGACGGCAACAATGCCCAGGGGCGTCATTTTGCCCAGTTGGAATCCGACCTCACCCTTCAGCTTCCCCATAAAATCAAACTGGAGACAGGATTCAAGACGACCTATCAGACTTATAACAGCCGCTCCGATTATTTTTTAAACAAAAACGGTAGCCGGATCAAAGACCCTTTCCGTACGAATGCTTTTAATTACCGCGAAAATATCCATGCTGCCTATCTTCAGGCTTCCAAAATACTGCCGGGAAATTTTACCCTAAAAACAGGCGGGCGTGTGGAATATACCTATATGAAAGGCATTCAGACCGTGCCGGCAGATACCGGGTATCTGATCCGGCGGGCCGATTTCTTTCCATATATTTACCTGAGCCGTAGTGTGGCCAAAATTGCAAAGTATGAGCTGCGCGGGTTTTTGATTTTCCGGCGCACCATTAACCGGCCGGGATATCAGAACCTCAACCCTTATATTCGGTATATTGACCAATTCCTTTATGAAACGGGCAATCCCGGCCTTCAGCCTCAATTTACAGACAACTACGAAGCGAATATCAGTTTTGACGAAAGGCCTATCTTCGCTGTAGGCCGCAACCTCACCCGCAGTATTTTCTCTCCGGTTGTCTATCAGGATCCACAAGATCAGGATATTGCCGTGCGCACATTCGACAATGTAGGCTCCAACAAAGAGACCTATTTCCGCATGATCGGGGCTATCCCGCCCGGGGGAAAATATTTTTTCGTGGTCGGGGCCCAGTACAACCTGACCGAATATCAGGGATTGTATGAAAACCAGCCCCTTACTTTTACCCGTGGGAGCTGGCGCCTTTTTACCTTTCACCAGCTTTCGCTTGGCCGGGACACTAAACTGACGCTGAGCGGGTTTATGCTGCTGCGCGGCCAGCAGAATTTCTATGAACTCGATACCTTTGGCCAGCTCAACCTGGGCCTGAACCAGACCTTCCTCAATAAAAAGCTCAACGTGACCCTCAACGCTTCGGACATCCTGCGCACTATGGTCACGCGTTTTTCCCTCAACCAGGGCGGCATTGTCACTTTCGGGGACCGTTACGGCGACAATCAGCGGATTGGACTTAATGTCCGGTACCAGTTTGGCTTGCGCAAAAAAGATGAAGAGCGGGGCGGTATGCCGTTTGATGTAGAGTAGTGAAGTTCGTGCCGATCTCGCACATTTTCCAAGCCTGCCTTTTGATGATTGTTGGGGGTTGCGTCAAAAGTCCTTTGCCGCCTTCGGCGGCGAAATTTTATATTGGAACCGCAGTTGATTCATTGATTTTGCGAAGCAAAATCAATGAATCAAGCGCGGGTTAAAATGATTATTTGGCGCGAAGCGCCGAAAAAAACCTTTTTGCACAACCCCATCGCAGCAAGTCTGATTTAAAAGTAATGCTTAAAAGTTGAAAAGGTAAAACTTTTTTGATCAAAACATTTACTATCAGGCTTTGATAGCAAGGCGCACACGAGAACAAAAAAAAGTTCGCAACTTTTGAAAAAAAATGATAATCAGTATATGTAATCCAGAAAAATGGCTACATTTCCGTAGAATTTTAGGCTGAACAGCACTGTAGAAAGCGGATCAAGCGAAATTTACATGGAACAAGAATGCAGTTTCAGGCTTTCTGCCTAATCGGAAAAAGGCATAATCCCAACCTGGTCAGGCTATTTTTTTAATTATAAACAAACAAAAAACAGGGATTTTTATGAAAAAACACTTACTAGTGCTCCTGTTGGTAGCGGGGGGGCTGGGCTTTGCCTATGCACAACGCACCATTACGGGGAAAGTGACAGACGCGGCAGGCGAGCCCTTAATAGGCGCCAGCGTTCTGGTTAAGGGTTCCAGTACAGGTTCCGTGACGGATCTGGACGGATCCTACAGCTTGGAGACGCCTTCCGGTACCGTGGTCCTGGTGTTCAGCTACACCGGTTTTTCGACAAAAGAAGTTACGACGAGTACCTCTAACGTAATAGACGTGGTACTCGAAGAGGGTATCTTGCTGGAAGAGGCCATCGTAACTGCCTTGGGGATCCAGAAGCAACCCAGGGAAGTGGGGTTCTCGGTCGCCCAGATCAAAAATGAAGACCTTACCCAGGCCAGGGTGACGAAACTGCAAAACGGCCTCGTGGGCAAAGTTTCCGGTCTGAACGTTTCCACCGTTAACAATGGTATCGGCGCCGATACCCGGATTGTACTCCGCGGTATCCGTTCGCTTACGGGGAACAACCAGGCCTTGCTGGTCGTGGACGGTACGCCGATGCCACTGGGCTTTATCAGCTCTATTAACCCCAACGACGTAGAAAACGTCAACGTCCTAAAGGGTGCGAACGCAGCAACGCTGTATGGACCGGAAGGGGTGAACGGGGTTATCGTGGTGACGACTAAGAAGGGGGATTCCGGCAGCAAGCCACAAATCACTATCGGCAATTCAACTTTGTTTGAAAAAGTTTCCTTCCTTCCTGAATTCCAGACGCGTTTTGGCTCGGGTTCTTCCACCAACGCTTTTGGTGACGGGATTTATGACCCGATCGAGAACCAGTCGTGGGGAACGGAGTTTAATGGCCAGCCTATCGAGATTGGCCAGGTAACGGAAGATGGAAAAGTGCAGACGGTACCTTATACCTACCTTCCCGACGAAAAGTTCAAATTCTGGGATATTGGCCAGAATATTCAGAACGACGTATCGGTAAAAACCGGGGATAAGAACTCGAGTTTCTTCTTCTCTGTTCAGAACGTCGGTATCCGCGCGACCATGCCCAGCGACAAGGCCAATCGTACGACAGTGCGCCTGAACGCTGCCAAGACGATGGGGATCTTCAACGTTGGGATGAACTTTGGGTATGCACAACAAGCCACCGACCGTACAACTTCCGGGGACGTATATTGGCATGTGGTGAACTCCCCGGGGCATATCCCGATTACGGCCTACAAAGACCACCTCAACGATTACTGGTCAAACGTCAACAACTACTTCAACGATTATTATCCGAACCCGTATGCCACCATTTACAACTACCGGCAGGACTCCCGCAACGACGATTTCTTCGGCAATGTCGTGCTGGGCCTCAAGCCAACGAAGTGGCTGAACATTACGAACCGCCTCGGGTACAATATCAACTCCTACTTTGAGCATAACATTAACCGCAATATCCTTTATTCGGATTATGCCATCCACCACCGCTCTTTCGCGAGCAGCGGAGAGCAAAAGGCATCGGTTTCTGACTACAACTATTTCTACACGCGTCTGAATAATGAATTGGTTGCCACTACCGAGCACAACGTGGGCAAACTCAATATCAAGGGCCTTTTGGGCAACCTGACGCGGCAGACTTTTTCCAAGGGGACTTTCGTTTCCGGCGGCAACCTGGTTATCCCGACGCTGTTTAACGTCGCCAACCGTACCGGGGAGCCCGGCGCATCCTCTTCTTTCTCCGATGCGCGCCTTTCTTCAGTTTTCGGGAGTTTGACCCTCGGTTACAACAACCTTTTCTTCGTAGAATTGACCGGACGGAACGACTGGGACAGCCGCCTTCCCGTTGATGACCGCTCCTATTTCTATCCAGGTGCGAGTGCATCGCTCATCGTATCAGACCTGATCCCGGCACTTGCGGAAGGCAAGCTGTTGAGTTCCATGAAGCTGAAGGGCGCTTATGCAAATACCGGAAACGTAAACGTAGGAACTTACTCGCTGCAGTCGACTTTCTCACAGGCAGGTGGATTCCCTTATGGTGCTTTGCCCGGCTTTACAGCAGACAACAACATCAACAACCCGTTGATCAAGCCCGAGACGGTGAAGTCGCTGGAATTTGGCGCAGAATTTGCATTCTTTAACAACAACGTGCTTTTTGACGTCGCTTATTACAAGCAGAACAACAACAACCAGGTAATCCCGGTAAGTATCTCCAACGCAACAGGGTTTTCTTCTGCGCTGCTGAATGCCGCCGAGTTTAACAACTGGGGATGGGAATTCGATCTCAAGTTCTTACCGGTAATCCGCCTTGGAGATTTTTCCTGGGAAGTTTCGACCAACTATACCTTCAACAATTCGGAAGTCCTTTCGATTTATGAAGGCCTGAACGAACTGGGGATCGGGAACACTTCTTTTGCAATCGTGGGTTATCCCGCATTTGTGCATAAGTTGAAGGACTGGTTGCGCACGCCCGATGGGCGCGTAATCATTGACCCATTGAGTGGTTATCCGCAGCAGAACCCGGTCAATACGATTTTCGGCAATACCAACCCGAAACACATCTTCGGCCTGAACACAGACTTTACCTACAAAGGGCTGGCACTGAAAGTAGTTGCGGAATACCGCGGCGGGAACTACATCTTCAACCAGATCGGGCAGAGTGCCGACTTTACGGGGGTTACCAAGCTTTCCGGCACGAACGGACGTCAGCGCTTTGTGTTCCCGAATTCTGCCTATTCGAACGACGGTGGCAAAACGTATATCACCAACACCGATATCGTTGTGAAGGATGCCCACTACTCCTTCTTGCAGGCCAGCGCGTTCCGCAACGTTCAGACGAATTACTACAGCTCTGCCGCTTTCTGGAAAATCCGGGAAGTAGTCCTCAGCTACAACGTACCCGCGAAACTGCTCGGCGGCGGACGTTATGTAAAGGGCGCTTCGGTCTCCCTGGTGGGAAGGAACCTGCTCATGTTCCGTCCAAAAACCAACCAGTGGACGGATCCCGAGTTCTCCAACACGACGGGGAACGCCATTGGCCTTACTTCCCTAAGCCAGACGCCTCCTACCCGGGTCTTCGGGTTCAATGTTAACCTTACTTTCTAACCCGTCAATCTATTGTCTGATATGAAACTGTATAATAAATTATTGCTTATATTTATTGTTTCCCTGCTGTCGGGCGCTTGTACCCAGGATTTCCTGGATATCAATGACGATCCCAACCGTGCAGTGGAGAGCAACATTACCGCGAAACTTGTACTTCCGCAGGCATTGCTGAATACGGCGAACCGCGTAGGTACCAGTTATGGGTTTCTCGGCCACTGGCTGGGCTACTGGTGCCCAAGCGCTAACTATGCGCCCAACGCAGAAGAGCAGACGTACAGCATCACGACCAACTTTGGCGCAGGCCTTTTCAGCGGGATCATGGACAACACCTATGATTATCAGTTTACCGAAGTGAGCGCTACCCGCGATGGGCAGGATTTCTTCGTCGGTGCGGCCAAAGTGATGAAGGCCCACAACTTTTGCGTACTGGTTGACCTGTACAACAGCGTGCCTTATACCGAGGCGATGAAAGGGCTGGAGTTCGTTCGCCCGAAATACGATGACGGCAAGCTGGTATATGAAGAATCCATGAAGCAACTGGATGCAGCGATTGCCTTGTTTAAAAAAGTTACGGCTGCAGGCGGAGTAGATGCCGTTCAGGGTTCCGCAGATATTATGTTTGGTGGAGATGAGAAAAAATGGATCAAATTCGCCAATACCCTGAAGCTTCGTTACCTGATTCACCAATCTGCGCGTGCCGACCGCCAAAGCTATATTACGGCGGAGATTGCCAAAATCGTAGCTGAGGGTTCCGGGTTCCTTGGTTCCGGAGAAGACGCTTCTGTTGCCCCGGCTTATACTGCCGATAAGCCGAACGCCTTCTATGGTTCCTATGGCTTTAACGTTGCAGGCAACCAGGCTACGGACTTTGTTCGTGCAAACAAAACGTCTATTGACTTTCTGAAGCTGAATGGCGATCCACGAATCGGGTATTTCTACAAGCCGGCGGTATCTGCACTTCCCGCAAATGCGGCTGAACCGTTCAAAACGGAAGCACCTGCCCAGTTCCGCGGCAACGAATATGGAAGGCCGATTGACAACTCCACCTTCCCCTATCAGATTGCCAACTACGTTTCCCAGGTTGGGGGCGTTTCGGCTGCAGGGGCTGTTACCGCTGCTTCTACAGGACTTGTGAAAGGGTATAACCAGCGGATGTGGATCCTGACCTCTGTAGAATCGCTCTTCCTGCAAGCAGAAGCTATCCAGCGCGGCTGGTTGCCCGGCGATAAGGAAACGGCGTATAAAAACGCAGTCCGCGAATCTTTCCGCTGGCTGAACGTGGACAAGAGCCAGTCGGCTGCCGATGCCGCTTTCAATAGCTGGTACACCCAGCAGGACGAAAACAACAATGGCAACGTGAGCTATGCCGATGCTGCCGATAAACTCAAGCTGGTCCTGTTCCAGAAGTACCTCGCCATGAATGGTTCCAACCACCTCGAATCCTGGACGGATTATCGCCGCAACGGAGGATTCCCGGCGATCCCGCTGTCTATCAACCCGGGTAGGACGAGCCAGATTTTGCCGGTGCGCTTGCTTTATCCGCAGCGGGAGTATGACTTGAATACCCAGGCAGTTACGGCAGTTGGGACGATCAATCAGTTCACTTCCAAGGTCTGGTGGATGAACTAAGCCGATTCCTTAAATCGACAAAAACGACTAAAGAATGAAAAATTTATTTAAAATAGTTTTATTCACATTCCTGGCGTTCTCCCTTAATGCTTGTTTGGAGGATGAACCCATCACCGACTACTCGGAAGAGGCGATCGCCCCGATAATCCTCATCCCCAACGGCAACTGGCCTTCTGTCGTCAAGGCAAACCCGGTTGCGCTGGATTTCAAGTCAACCGCCCAGATTGTTGATCTCTATGCCCGGGTTTCCTGGAGCAAGCCTCTGGACCAGGCGGTAACGGTTACTTTTCAGAAAGATGCCACGATTATTGATGCTTATAATAAGGCTTTCGGGACCAATTATGTCGAGCTGGCTGCTGCTGCCTACAAATTGCCCGGTTTGACGGTGACAATCCCTGCCGGCACGCAGGAAGTCAAAGTCCCGGTCGAGATTTTTGCCGACAAAATTGACCTGTCCAAAAATAACATGATCGCATTCCGCATCGCTGATGCAGGAGGGCAGCCGGTGGCCAGCAACTTCAGGCAGATCGTGATCCCGGTACTGGTGAAGAACAGCTTTGAAGCCAGTTATAAAGTAACGGGCTATTTTTTCCACCCAAGTGCACCTCGGGGCATCAATGCCTCCAAGTATATGGCAACCGTGAGTGCAACCCGTTGTGAGGCACAGGTGGGCGACCTTGGTGGCTGGGGCTTCCAGTTTGACGTCAGCGGCACTAACGTATCCAACTGGGGTGCGGCGGGTTCTACGCCTCCCTCCCCACAATCCGGATTTATGACCGTTGATAATCCAGGAAATATTGCTTTCCCTGTTCCGCTGGGCAATTTCACACACGCCAATTATCCGAATACCTACGATGCCGGCTCCAAGACCTTCCGTTTCCACTATGGTTATGGCGGTGGTTCCAGCGGCCCAAATGGCTGGACGCGGCAGATTGTAGAAGCCTGGGTAAGGCAGTAGTGGTTGTTTTTTTCGGCGCTTCGCGCCAAATAATCTTTTAAACCGCGCTTGGCGCATTGATTTTGCGAAGCAAAATCAATGCGCCAAGCGCGGTTTAAATATAAAATTCCGAGGTTGTGTAAAAAGGTTTTTTATGGCGCTTCGCGCCAAATTATGTTTTGAGAGACACGTCATTTTTACGATTTCGCTTCGCGAAAT
>JBMOJO010000417.1:0-2329 GCA_049315745.1 Saprospiraceae bacterium
GAAACGCCGAATTTAAGTCTGAAACCGACGTGTTTTTCATTCATTTTGCTTCGCACAATCAATGAACCAAGCGCGGTCTCGAATCAGTATTTGGCGCGAAACGCCGAATTTAAGTCTGAAACCGACGTGTTTTTCATTCATTTTGCTTCGCAAAATCAATGATCCAAGCGCGGTTTCGAATCAGTATTTGGCGCGAAACGCCGAATTATGTTTTGAGAGACAAGTCATTTTAACGATTTCGCGAAGCGAAATCGTTAAAATGACTTGTCTCTCAGAAGAATATCCTGCCGCCGCAGGCGGCAAAATACTTTTTACACACCCCCTGCAAATCAATTATTGTTCATCCGGATACCAGAGCTTTGGGCGCTGCCGGTGGGCGTAGGCCTTGCATCACCCATGTGGATAGGATCAATCATCATAGGGAGGCCCTTGCCATCGGTAATAATCACCTTGGCATTAGGGGACTTGGAGAGCTCCATGAATGCTTCGATAGCCTTAAACTGCAGGAGCATAGGGTCCAGGCCCTGGGAGATGATGTTTTGCGCATCCCGGATGCCCTCTGCCTGGAGGCGTTTGCGCTCTGCCTCCTGCTTTTCCTGCTGCAATACAAATTCCATCCGCTGCGCATTTTGCTCTGCCTCCAGTTTTGCTTCGATAGCCCTTGCAAGCGTAGGTGGGAGTTGGATACTCTTCAACAGGACGGTTTCAATCTCGATCCCTTTGTCCTCCAAAAGTTTCTGCATTTGCGCACGAATGTCCTCCTCGATCTTCCCCCGTTCCCCGGTGTGCATGTCCTTGGCGAAGAAACGGGCACTCACATCCGCTACCGCGGAACGGAATACCGGCAGGATAATGTTGCGCTCATACTCCGGCCCAATATTCCGCAGAATATCTGGCGCCGAGGACGGGATAACATTGTAAAGGATGGATACCTCCGAGTTGATGTTCAGACCCTCACGGGAAGGAATGGTAAGGGAAACTTCCAGGTTCTCTGTTTGAGTACTCACTTTCAGGATAGATGTCGTAAAAGGATTGAACCAGCGCAGCCCGGTCATAAACGGCTTCTCTTTATAGGTACCCAACGTCCGTTTGACCCCAACTTCACCTTCCCGTACCACCATACAAGATGTAAACAGGACAAGGAAAACAGAAAAAACTGCAATTTTTTTCATGGCACTTCATTTTAAAAGTATTACTATTTTTTTTTTCAGCTTTTCTTTTAAACACAAGAGTAGATAATCAGTTCATCAGGTCCAGCCCTTTTTCATCGCTGCCATCTTGTTAGAAAAAATCGTCTTGACTCAATTTTTCTTTGGCTTTATGCGAATTCTCGCGATATTTCGCCGATGAAACTTGCAGCTATAGATATTGGCTCCAACGCCATAAGATTTCAGGTCATCCGGGCCATTCGGTACAAGGAGGCCCTGAGCTTCAAGAAACTTGAATACGTCCGTTTCCCGCTCAGGCTTGGAAAGGACGTATTCAACAGCGGTTACATTTCCGAGCCGACCATCGTCCGGTTCATGAAACTGATGCACAGCTTCAAGCTGTTGCTCGACTTGTACGAGGTGCAGGGCTTCGTTGCCGTGGCTACCTCTGCCATGCGGGAAGCGGAAAATGGAAAAGAAGTCCTGGAGCAGATCCTCCGGGACTTTGACATTGCGGTGGAAATCATTTCGGGAAAGGAAGAGGCGGAAATCCTTAGCGTAGCGATAAGGCCATTTATTGACCACGGCAACTTTCTGCACATTGACGTAGGCGGCGGCAGTACCGAGTTGAATTTCTACCATGGGCGCGAACGCGCGGGCAGTAAATCTTTCCGCATCGGAACGGTGCGGCGGCTTACCCGCAGCCAGGAAAACGTTGTTTTTAAAGAAGTGGAAGACTGGATCGCCGCTGAGCGCCATGTCCATGACAAAGGGGAGCCTGTCTATGCCGTAGGTACAGGAGGGAACATCCGCAAGTTATTTCAGCTTTCCATTTTCCCCAAAAGCGGGAGCATCACCTTTTCAGAACTTCAGGCCCTGAAAGCCTATGTCGGTGCCCTCAGCCTTGAAGACAGGCTCAACCTCCTGAAGCTGAACCCCGACCGGGCAGATGTGATTATCCCGGCTGCAAAAATTTACATCGAGATGATGCGTCGCTGCAACGCAGACCGCATCCTCGTGCCCAATGTCGGACTGAAGGACGGCCTGCTCTATCAGCTATACGAAAAAGTGACGGGCAACCCGATTCAGCAAATCGAGTTTCTGGATCAGATTTAAGGGGTATTGCGGGGTTGTGTAAAAAGGTTTTTGCCGCCTTCGGCGGCAGAATATTCTTCTGAGAG
>JBMOJO010000418.1:0-2323 GCA_049315745.1 Saprospiraceae bacterium
TGCTTCGCAAAATCAGGAAAAAGATGTCTCCATCCAAATATAATTTGGCGCGAAGTGCCTTGAAAGGACTTTTTACACAACCTCTATCCAAAGAATATTTCGCCTGCGGGGAAACGCAAATCAGGGAACATCACACTACGCAATTCATCGTCATCTGTGACAGGAGCCTGCCCGACAAATAGGCCCTCATCATTAAGGACCCAAGTTAATACAATGCGCTCTGCAGGATCTACGATCCAGTATTCCAGTACCCCGGCCTCCTGATACACCTGAAACTTGTCGCCCATCTCCCGCTTGCTGTTGCCGGGCGACAGAATTTCTACGACCAGATCAGGCGCACCATTACAACCCTGTTCGTCAATTTTACCGGGGTCACAGATCACGCAAAGATCGGGCTGTACTACGGTAGTTACCTGCCCGTTCTTACTCCCGGCCGGCAACCTGACATCGAATGGAGCGGCAAAGACCTGACAGCGCTGGCCGCGAAAAAAACCATATAAAGCATAGTGTAGTGAAGCTGAAATCCGTTGGTGTGTACTAGTAGGTGCAGGGCTCATGCGCATGAGCTTGCCTTTTATCAGCTCTACCCGCTCCACGAAACGCCAGCGCAGGTAGTCGGCATACGTGTACCAGGCATCCGGGTCGAGCTGCCCTATGCTGGTGATTGGCGGTTCTTCAACGGTATTTTTCATGTTGAACTGGATTTAGGGACTTAAGATAAGGTTTTTTGAGTAAAATTGCCGGTTGAAAGCTAAAGGAACCAGTTATACAACACCCTCGTGAGGGGTTGGGTGAAAAGTCTTTTGCCGCCTGCGGCGGCAAAATTTTATATTTAAACCGCGCTTGATTCATTGATTTTGCTTCGCAAAATCAATGAATCAAGCGCGGTTTAAAATTATTACTTGGCGCGAAGCGCCGAAAAAAGACTTTTTACGTAATCCCTTACTTTTGATACCATCTCGTCAGAAATTATTAAAAGTAAATTTCTAAATTTTTGAATACAACGTAATTTGGTCCTTATGCAAAAGACTGCTTCCCTGGCATACCGTATCCGCGAAGTTTTTTTGAACGGCACCTGGATTGCCAATACCAATTACAAAGCTACGCTCGAAACAACCGATTGGGGGATAGCTGTTCAAAAGCAAGATGCAGCAAATTCGATTGCAGCCCTAACTTTCCATGTAAATTATTACCTGGCAGGCCTACTCAATGTTTTTCGCGGTGGGAAGCTCGAAATCAGTGATGCATTCAGTTTTGATATGCCCCCAATCAGCGGACAAACAGACTGGGTGGGTCTGGTAGCAACCCTCCTCGACAATGCCGAGGATTTTGCCCAAACCATCGAATCCATGGAAGACGCTGCCTTAGACTTGCCTTTTGTAGATGCCCGCTATGGGAGCATCCTCCGAAATATCGAAGGAGTCATCGAACATAGCTACTACCACCTGGGACAGATCGTTCTACTGAAGAAAATTCATCAAATATCCTAATCACACGCCTTCGTCAGTCGCGGGAACGCAACATTCCCCAAACCAACATTCCCTGCGCCAGGATATATGTAAGCATGACCAGTCCGGGCAATACATCAGCCGCTGCTCCAACCGGGGCAAATTTGTTGATCGCCAACAGACTGTCGGATAAAACAAAACTCACTGCTCCCCCCAAAGCCATCCGGAAAGACCTATCGGAAATTAATCCCCGGTTATGTACCACGCTCAGCAACATCGAACAAATAATCAGGGCATATACGGCCACCGGAATTTTCAGGCCTCCCTCCACGTAGGGTAAAAGATAGCGCATGAACCCCCCATAAAACAGCAGAACAGGCAATATCCATAAAGGCTGCCTTCGCAGCAGCCCAGTCTGCCCGGATAAACGCCTCGAAAACCAAAGGATATAAGCCAGATGGGCCAATAAAAAACTGACCAATCCGGCCAGAAAAAATAAAAATTGCTCCCCTGGCACCATTAGAAAAAGATCGCCCAGCCAGGAAAAAAATAAAGCACCGTAAATAAGCCCCCGAAAATGCCCACCTCCGCTATCCCCCCGGGATTGCTGCCACACGGTCCATATCAATACGGGCATCAGAAAAGGTTTTAATGCCATAGCCAAAGCCGGTAAGTGCAGAAAAACCCCGCAAACCTGTAAAAACCCGGTAGCGGCGTAAACCCCTAAAGTGAAAGCTGGTGTTATTTTCATATTGCTATTGTTAGACTTGTTGCGATGGGATGCTCATTGGGTCAAAAGTCTTTTGCCGCCTGCGGCGGCAAGAGATTATTTTGAGAGACGCGTCATTTTAACGATTTCGCTTCGCGAAATCGTT
>JBMOJO010000125.1:0-10347 GCA_049315745.1 Saprospiraceae bacterium
GTCTCTCAAAATATAATTCGGCGCGAAGCGCCGTAAAAAACCTTTTCACACAACCCCTCAGAAGAATATTCTGCCGAGGCAGGCGGCAAAAGACTTTTCACAAAACCCCGAAAAATATACTTTGGCGCGAAGCGCTGAAAAGAGACTTTGCCTACAACCCCGTTATGAAATCGGGGTTGTAGGCAACCCTCTTGCTCATTCCCCGAAAAAGTAATATTTGTCCCCTCCCCAAATTGCAAAATTCGTGGACTGTCGCCAGCGTGGCGGCATCAGTCCCTTCTCCCAGGTGGCCAGCATTTGCTGCAGGCGCCGTTTCTCCATAGGCATCGCTTCGGACAGGTCGTGCGCTTCTGCGGGATCTTTGGAAAGGTCGAACAAGTAAGCGACGGCATTTTTTTCATTGACATACAGTTTGAGGTCCCCCGCCCGGACCGCCTTGCTGTAGCGATTGCGGAAGTACAGCGCCCCGTGCGTCGGTGCCGTGGTATCGTCTAAGAGCGGGAGTAAGTTTATGCCGTCCAGAGCGAGACCGGAGCAGTCGGCGCCGGTCGCAGCAGCGATCGTCGGCAGGATGTCGAGATGGCTGACCGGCCGTGCGTCCGATATCTTTTCGGGCATTTTACCAGGCCAGCGCATCATGAAAGGTACCCGCAGCCCACCTTCAAAGTGGGAGAATTTCCCGCCCCTAAGTTTGCCGCTGTTATTGATTTCCAGGTACGTTGCGCCGCCATTGTCGCTGGTGAAAATCACCAGGGTATTCTCTTCCAGCCCAAGCGCCTCAAGTTTGTCCAATATCTTCCCCACCCCTTCATCCGCCGCGCAGATCATCGCATAAAATGCCCGCTGGTCGGGATCCCGGATATGGGCAAGACGATCATAATGGACTTTCTTTGCCTGCATTGGGGCATGTGCCGCCCCGTAAGAAAGGAAGAGAAAGAAGCGCTTGTCTTTATTCGCTTCGATAAATTCCAGCGACTTGTCGGTAAAAAGATCGGTCTGATAAACCCGCGGTGCGTTGAGCAGCATCTTATCCCCATCGAAAAGATAATAATTGTACAGTTGGTTGGTGATCTTGTCTATCCGCGTATCTGTCGGCGGACGGGTGACAACAGCAGTATCTTTGCGGTCGGCATATAAAGAGCCGGCAGCTTTGAACCCCAAAAAGGTATCGAAGCCGTGTTTAAGCGGGCTGAAATTTGGGTGCACCCCTCCATGCCACTTGCCAAATAAAGCCGTCGCATAGCCCTTGGCTTTGAGTAATTCTGCGACCGTCGTTTCCGACACCGGAAGCCCCCGTACGGAAAGGGGGGTTTGTTTCCACCAGGGAACCTGCGGCTCCACGTGGTCGCCATTGGGCGCATCTTTAAAATTAGCGTCCCGATAGCGGAAAATAAATGGGAGGGGATCCGTGAGCCCCTCAAGACCATAGCGCTGGGCGTATCGGCCCGTCAGCAATGACGCACGGGAAGGGGCACATACCGGCGCTGCGCAATACCCCGTCGCAAACTGCACCCCCTCCCTGCCGATCCGGTCAATATGTGGTGTGCTGACCAAGGGGTTTCCGTAAGCAGAAAGGTCGAAATACCCGACATCGTCCACCAGGACAAGTATGACGTTAGGATGTCCATCCCCTGTTTTCGCAACAGGTGGGAAGCCCGGCGGGTCAGACCGGTCAATCCTTGAAAATGCCAACCAGGCGCCAAGGGCGCTAATCCCCCCAAATACTGCCGCAGCCACTTTCCAGGGCAGGCGCGACAACGCCCCGCCTGCGAGCAATGCGGGAAAAACAAAATAGACCGAACGCCTGAACTCGTCTTCAAAAGGGTTGAACGTCCATTGGATATCGCCACGCCGCGTGTAGAAGAAAAACTCCAGTACCTGCAATCCCCAGGCGGCAATGGCGCCGGTAAAGGCAAGCGACAGCACGGCCAGCCAGGGCCGCACCGGCCAACGCCATATACGGTGCGCCAAAAAAGCGAGCATAAAGATAAATACGATAAATAACAGGGCGATATCCCGCTGTTCCCGCAAAGGGATCACGCTGAGCAAGACGACGAACCCGTCCACCTGAATCGAAAACACGGCCAGCATCAGGACCGATAAGCTGCAAAAAACGGCTGTTCTCATTTAAGCTGTTTTATTTTCCCAAAGTATTCATTGTCGGTGATAGCCACAATGCCAATCCCCCTCGAGAGGCCCGGGGCGCTATTCTGCGAACATGCCCATAAACGACAGAAAGGCCATCCGGCTGCCCTGCTCTATCGCGATGTCCCCCTTTAAAACCGATGCGGGCAAGGACTTCAGCCTGGCCAGACAGGCTTTCCAGGTGTCTGCATCCAGGCGGACGACGAGCTGCGGATCAGGTAATGCGCGCTGCTGCACCTCACATATTCCCCGTCGCACATGCAGGGTGAAGACCTCTCCGGTATCCTCAAATTTGAATAAAACCCGCACGTCGCTTTCGAGGCTTTTCTCCGGGACGAGGTTACAGGCCAGGGAAGCAAAAAAAGCGGAGAGTGGAAATTGGCGGAGCGAAGATGGGTTCAGGCCCGGCTCGAACAACTGGAAAGCGGGGTCCATCTCCAAGGCTGTAGTATAATAATAATGCCGGGCGTTGGGGTTGCTCTCCCGCGCGCCCAAAGCCAGCAGACAGGAGCGCCGGATTTCCCTTGCTTCCCGGTTGCGGGGATCGAGCCGGAGGAGATAATCGGATAATTCCAGCGCCCATTGGTATTCCTTTGCTTTGAGCGCCTGAAGGCACCGCTCCTGCAGCCGCTTTTCCCCACCTGCCAGCGCGGCAATTTTCCCGGCTTTTTCTATTGGGGGCAGGGGGTGCAGATGGGTGGGGTTGCCATCAAAAAAGCCCAGATAGCCGTTGAAGATATTTTTCACCGACCACTCGGCTTTGCCGTAGTACTCCTGTAAATAGGGGTGCTGCGCCAGGTGCGGGGGCAATCGCACAACCTCCGCGGCCTCTTCCGGCCCGAGCCCCTTATTGAGGTTGCGGATCGTCTGGTCGTGGACAAACTGGATGGCATCCCGATAGGCCGTGGTGATGGACAGGATTTCGGCCTTTCCGGCTACAGGCCTCGAATGACAGGGGATTAGGACATCCGGAGCGATTTCGCGGATGATATCCAGGCTGCGCATCCACTCGGCCACATCCCGGTAAGGCGTTCCCCGGATCGTATAAAGATTGGGAAATGCCCGGTACAGGTTATCGGCACAAATCAGGGCACGCTGTGCCGGCAGCCAGACAAAGATCTGGTCTGAGGTTTCCCCTGGCGCATGGATCAGCTCGATGTCCACCCCCGATATTTTGACCTGCATGCGTTTATCGAAAGTAATCGTAGGGCGGTAGGTCGTCATTGTGGATTCCCCATCGAGCTCAAGGCGGTGGCCGATACCACAGTTGACATGCAGGTCGGGCCGGTCTGCCAAGGCATTCCCGAACATCCGCATCGCGCGGCGCGTGGTGATCGGGCGCAGAAGGTTTACCTGCTGGTCTATGAGGGTAGCTGTTGTGGCGTGCGCATAAACCTCGAATACCTGCTGCTCCTGTACGAAACCCTCCCCACCGGAGGTATGGTCTGTATGGTTATGGGTGTAGATCAACGCCGCAATTGGTTTATTGGAAATTTTATCAAAATCTGCTTTCAGCTTCCTTGCCGCTTCATTGCTTTCCAGGACGTCCACGACAACCAGACTGTCCTTGCCCTCGATCAGGATGGAGTTGGCAAGCCCATAGCCAACCGCGCAATAAACCCCCTCTGCAACCTTTATGATTTCCCGGTCAAATTCCCGGGTATGTGCCAGCAAGCCTGCAGGCGTAGGTTGTTTGCCAGGCTTGTCTGCTGCGGCCGGAAGGCGTTCAGTCCACAAAAACCAGGCTCCTGTGAATAAAGCGGCCACGACAAGGATTCCTGCCCACCACCATTTTCTTACTTTTTCCATACCTTACTGAATTGAGGCCTGTACCGGCCCTGTGTATTAGACTTGCTACGAGGGGATGCCCATGGGTTAAAAACAGCTCATTTTTTCCTCCGCGATAACCCATCGCAACAAGTCTATTCAAATCCGGCCGTTGCTGCGCCCGAGCCAGTTGCATAATTTATACAGTACCCTTGCGCCCACATTGCCGTCCCAAGTACAGCCTGCACCACCAACTTCGTTGAGATCAAACCCGATGATCGTCCTGCCGCTCCGTACGAGCTCCTTGATGAGGTAGAACGCCTGTGGCAAAGAGAGGCCACCGGGTACCGGGGTCCCGGTATTCGGGCAGAGCTTTGGGTCGAGGGCATCAATATCGAAGCTGATATATACGTTTTCCGGCAAGGTAGCGATGATCCGGGTGCATTGTTCCTGCCAGGAGATCCCCTGAAAAGCCGCTTCCTGGAGTTGCTGATCGAAGAAAACCGCCACGCGGTCCGGAAGCGCCTTTGCGAACGAGGCTTCCGCCTCACAATAATCGCGGATACCCACCTGCGTCAGCCGGGTAATCCCTTTCCGCTGCAATACGTTCCAGAAAATAGAGGCATGAGAATAGGTAAATCCCTCGTAGGCCTCCCGCAGGTCCATGTGTGCATCCAGATGAAGGATACCAAACGCCCCGTGTACCTCCAGCAGCGCATCTATCTGCCCCAGGGGCGTGCTGTGGTCACCTCCTACCAGCCCCGGAAGCTTCCCCGATCGCAGGGTACGCAGGGTCTGATCGTGTACCCACTGCCTCAACGCCGCACAACTGCTGTTGATTTCCCCGAGGATGGATTGCATCTCCAGATCATGCTCCACTACCCCCCCTGTTTCCACAAAATCAATATACGCTGCTGCCAGCGGCCTGAGCGCTGCATTGCGTTGTTGCCAATCGGCGTTTACCGGAAGGAAGCAGATACCCAGCTTCCAGGCATCTTCAATATCCGGGTCGAAAAGGTCTAACTGGGTGGAAGCCTCGAGGATATTCTCCGGCCCGCCAGAAGTACCCGCCCGGTAAGAAACCGTAACATCCCAGGGTACCGGCAGCAACAACACCTCCGCAGTGTCTGTATCGAAAGGCAGCCCGATAAAGCGCCCGTTGCGCAAACCTACCCCACTGGGATCAAAACTGCGGATGATTTCAGCTTTCTGCATACTTTAGGCAATTTACCCATGCAATTTAAGTACATTTGTGCCGAAAATTAAAACGAATGTCATGTCAAGAGTGATGATTATCGGAGCCGGTGGCGTTGGCCGCGTCGTCGCCTACAAATGTGCACAACATCCCGACGTTTTTTCGCAAATACTCCTCGCCAGCAGGACAAAATCCAAATGTGACGTCATCGCCGAAGCCGTGCGCAGGGACACCGGCCATGCCCAGTTCTCTACTGCCGCAGTGGACGCCGAAAATATCCCCGAGCTGGTAAGGCTCATAAGAAGCTTTCAGCCCGTCCTTGTAATCCATGTTGCACTCCCCTACCAGGACCTCGCGATTATGGAAGCCTGCCTCGAAACGGGCGTTCACTACCTCGATACAGCTAACTACGAGCCTAAAGACGAGGCTAAATTCGAGTATAAATGGCAGTGGGCCTATCACGACCGCTTCAAGGCTGCCGGCCTCATGGCCGTACTGGGCTGCGGCTTCGACCCCGGCGTCACCGGGGTTTATACCGCTTACGCGGCCAAACACCATTTTGATGAAATCCACTATCTCGATATCATTGATGCCAATGCCGGAAGCCACGGCAAAGCATTTGCAACCAATTTCAACCCCGAAATCAATATCCGGGAAGTAACCCAAAAAGGAAAGTACTGGGAAAACGGTACATGGGTCTATACAGAACCCCACGAAATCTCCAAAATCATCAACTACCCCGATATTGGCCCCCGGAAATCCTATCTCATTTACCACGAAGAGCTGGAATCCCTGGTCGTCCACTTCCCGACGATCAAACGCGCCAGGTTCTGGATGACGTTCAGCGAAGAATACCTCACCCACCTGCGGGTGATCCAGAACATTGGCATGGCCGGCATCGCGCCGGTCCTGTACAAAGGCATGGAAATCATCCCATTGGAATTCCTGAAAGCCGTACTCCCCGACCCCGGGGAACTGGGTGAAAATTATACCGGCCAAACATCCATTGGCTGTCGTATCCGCGGAGTGAAAGATGGCCTCCAAAAAACTTACTATATCTGGAACAACTGCCGCCACCAGGATGCGTTCCGGGAGACCGGCACACAGGGGGTCTCCTATACCACCGGCGTACCGGCCATGATGGGCGCCATGATGCTGCTGCAAGGCGAATGGTCAGGTGCAGGGGTGTTCAACGTCGAGCAACTGAATCCCGATCCTTTCCTTTCCGCTATCGGCAAAGCCGGCCTGCCCTGGCAGGAAGAAGTGAACGGCGACATCGAATTCCCGGAAAACGAAACGAAAATCTGATCCAGGCCATGCCCATTGATTATGCCCGGGTGCCCTCACCTGCTTTCGTGCTCGAAGAAGCCCGCCTGCGCAAAAACCTCGAGCGGATACGCACCGTACAGCAAGCCGCAGGCGTGCAGATCATCCTCGCATTGAAAGGATTTGCGATGTGGCGGGTTTTCCCGATGGTCGCCGAATACCTCAACGGTGCTACGGCAAGTTCGCTGAATGAGGCCAGACTTATCTTTGAAGAAATGGGCCGGCAGGCCCATACCTATTCCCCCGCTTACCTGGAAGAAGAATTTGGGGAAATCGCCCGGTACAGCAGCCACATCACCTTCAACTCCGTCGCCCAATATCAGGCCTACCGATCTGCCCTGGTCGCTGCCGCCCCGGAAGCCTCCCCGGGGTTGAGGGTAAACCCGGAGTTTTCCGATGTTGCCACAGAGATGTACAACCCGGCCGCGTGCACGTCCAGGCTGGGCGTTACCCGCGACCGCCTTGGCAGTGCGCTCCCCCCCGGTATCGAAGGCCTCCACGTCCACACCCTTTGTGAATCTTCCCCATTAGCGACCCAAAAGCTTATCGAAGCCGTAGAAGACCGCTTCGGCGATTTTTTGCCACAACTGAAATGGATCAACCTTGGCGGAGGCCACCTGATGACCAGGCAGGACTACGACGTTGACCACCTCATTGCTACGCTACGGGCATTCCGCGCAAGAAACCCTCATCTCGAAATAATCCTCGAACCCGGCAGTGCCATTGCCTGGGAAACCGGCGAGCTCGTCGCCACCGTCCTCGATATCGTAGAAAACGGCGGGCTGAAGACGGCCATTGCCGATGTGTCGTTCACGGCACACATGCCCGACACCCTCGAAATGCCCTATACGCCAAGGATCCTGGGCGCAACGCCGCCGCAGCCCGGAAAACCTGCGTACCGGATCGGTGGGGTCAGCTGCCTGGCAGGGGATTTTATGGATGCCTATTCTTTTGAAGCAGCACTCAAGCCGGGCGACCGGCTGGTATTCTGGGACATGATCCACTATACGATGGTCAAAACGACCATGTTCAACGGGGTCAAACATCCCGATATCTGTATCTGGCGGGAAGACGGTACCCTCGAAGTAGTCCGGAAATTCACCTATGAAGATTTTCGCAACCGCCTCTCCTGATACGGATTGCCGGGTCAAAAAGCGGCTGAAATGGCACTTTCAAACTAATCCAAACGAAAATGACCATTGCTGAAGCGTTCGACGTGTTGGGCAGCCGCCTGGGGGTTTTGTACGGTGACGAAGGCGAAGGCAGATCAGTTGCCAGGATCGTCTTCGAGGACGCCCTGCATCTTTTCCGTCCTTTCCCCAACAAAGCGCTCGACCAGGCACAGTCGGCGCTTTATGCCCGGATCTGCGGCCGGCTGCTGGAGGGGGAGCCGGTACAGTATGTATTGGGCGAGGCAGATTTTTTTGGCCTAAAATTCCTTGTGGGCCCCGACGTCCTCATCCCGCGCCCGGAAACGGAAGAACTGGTATATGCCGCCGTTCAGTGGCTTACTGCGCAGAAAGGGCATGCGGGACAGGCCCGGGTGCTCGATATCGGCACCGGCTCTGGTTGTATCGCCGTCACGGTGAAGCAAAAATGCCCCTGGGCAGCGTGTACTGCTGTAGATATCAGCCCTTCGGCGCTCGAAATTGCCAGAAAAAATGCTGCCCGCCATCAAGTCGCGGTGCAGTTTCTTCAACTGAATGTGCTGGACGACACGACATGGGACCCCCTGCCGCACTATGACCTGATCCTGAGCAATCCCCCTTATATCCCGGTATCGGAATACCCTGCACTCGCCGAACGGGTACGTTTGTACGAACCCGGAGCGGCGCTGTTCGTCCCCGATAGCGACCCTCTGCTGTTTTACCGGGCCCTCAGTACTTTTGCCCGGCAGAAACTCGCCCCCGGCGGAGCGATGCTCGCCGAATGCCATCCGCGCTTTGCTTTTGAGGCCCGGCAGTTGTGGCTGAGCCAGGGCTGGCAGCAGGTAATTCTGGAAAACGACCTGAGTGGCCACCCCCGCTTACTGTGGGCTGGAAATACTGCCCACTAAATCAATCAATACTTCGTTCACCCGCTCTATCGCCCGCGGGATGTCCCAGGCAGCCCTGTTGCGGGGCTCAACGTGGTTGGAAATGCCGCGCAATGCCAGGAAAGGAATTTTTTCCATCAAACAAACATAAAAAAATGCGGCCCCCTCCATCGTCTCGATATCCGCCGGGTACTTCTGCTTTATCTTTGCAATACTTTCTGCATATCCATGGACTTTATTTACCGTTATCCCTGTCGCCATCGGCAAAAAACGCATCTCCTCCAGTTGCGGCTGTACCAGCCAGCCCCCTTGAAAAGGTAGCTCGGATAGATCTGCGAGCTGCAGGTCGAAAATGCTCCTGAAGCTGCCATCGGCTTCCTCCACGCCGAGGTCGGCAAAGGTATCTGCTTTTATATTGAATACTTGCCCCAGGGGCACGGAATCGTCAAAAGCCCCCGCTATTCCCACGTTGATGACCAGGTCAAACCTGAAAGCTGACAGCATGCGCGTGAGTGCATATACCGTCGCAGGGGCCCCGACGCCTGTCACCAGCAGGGTGAGCTGTAAATCGCCCAACTGAAACGAATCCGGGCCTTTTTGTATAAAGTGCCGGTCCAGGTGTGCTTTCAGCGGCATCAGCTCAAACCCGGTAGCGGCAACAACGAGTAAACGCATAAATACAGTTTATCTTTAATAGACCTGTTGCGATGGGCTGTCTTGGTGGGAAAAATGAGCTGTTTTTCCCAGCAAGACAACCCATCGCATCAAGTCTTATGAAAAACCAAAGATAATCCTTTCAGGAGGACCGGGAAAGCCTGTTTAAAAATGTACCCCGAGCCTGCAGCCCGATCGCCGGGGAAAACCCAAGGTGCGTGTGCCGGGAGCAGGAAAACTGCAAACGCAGCCCGCCGGAAATCTCTGTACCCACTCCAAAAGAAAACAGATATGGCGCAACGCCCGCCCCCATACGGATTTCGAGCGCAGGCACGGGATGGTAGCTAATCCCGACGCGGATGCCCGGTGGCTGCAAGGCATATTTCAGGATATCCGCAACTAAGCAAAAGCTTTCTGCCGGTGCATAATACAGCCCGATACCCATCGCAGAAGGCAGAAACGATGTATTGGAGGTATCCGTCCGAAAAGGATGGTGAATAAAAAAGCCCGTGATTATTTTAGGCGAGAGCATCGCCGTCATTCCCAGGCTCGCATTGACTGCAAGCTGATGGTCCTGCGTTTCTATTGCGAGCGCGCCTGCATCGAAGCGTGCCCCGATATGCAGGCCCGGCGCCAGCTCCCGCGCAACCGATAGCTGGAGCAACTGCTCGCGGTATGCCGTAGCCCCAAGCTGCCGAAACCCCAGCCCCAGGCTGCCGGCAGGCAGGCGCGCCCCTATCCCGAAACCGGTTTCCCGCAACCCTGCCCCTTGAAAGCGTTCTTCAAGGCAAAACTCCGCTTCAAGGCCCTGCAACTGGGCCAGATTGGCCGGGTTGCCAAATACGCCCGATAATCCCGGCATACAAACAAAGGCACGGGCAACACCAAAGCTTCCCGAGCCACCATGCGGCAAAAGCCCGGTCTGCGATCTACAAAATACAGGAAGGAAAAATAACAGGGCGCAGGAGGCGCCATAAGCGATTGGGGTTTTCATAAACACTGGATGTTTTAGTTTCTGCGAAGCTAACTGAATTTTTTCATTTTACAACTTTTTGTTGAAATAAATGTTTCAAAGATGCACTTGTCGTAAAGGGCCATCGTGCGCAGAAATCTGAGAGACACGTCATTTTCACGATTTCGCTTCGCGAAATCGTGAAAATGACGTGTCTCTCAAAACATCATTCGGCGCGAAGCGCCGTAAAAAACCTTTTTACACAACCCCATG
>JBMOJO010000419.1:0-2317 GCA_049315745.1 Saprospiraceae bacterium
TTTAATTGGCGTTTCGCCCCAAATTATGTCTTGATAGACCCCCCATCAGCTCAATCCTTTCATCAGCTTCATCAACGGTCGTCCGTCTTCCCCCCCCACCATGCGCGAGCAACTGTCCCATCCGTTTAAGCGAAGCATGTTTACCTTTGGATTTATGGTGCTTCAACAAAGCAACCAAAAAAACATTGGTATCAAGTACCAATCGGAGTCTATTGCGCATCCTCCTCTAGCCATTGGTCTAGTGTTGTATCAGAAATACCCTTTTCTATCGCTTGCACTGTAGCTTTTTCTACGATACTTACCGCAACGGTTTGAAATAAGCAATATGCCGATAAAAAGGCTGTATCGAAATCGTACAGTGAATTTCTGAACTTTCTCCATCGCCCCAAGCACCGTTAGCATATACGGCAAATTACCGCCAGTCTGCCACGATGAGGTTGCGTCGGGTACTGCTGAACACGAACCCGATTTCGTGTACCGTTTTACCTACTTCCCCGCGGTATTTCCCGGCATAATCGCGCTCAATAACCTGGTCGAGCGCGGGGTTGCCCTTTACGGTAAGACCATCCACTACCTTAATCTCCATCACATAAATATGGTCCCCCACGATAACCGTCATATCCGCCTGTCCATAGTTTGTAATATCCTCGGGGATGATCCGGGCATCCAGGGAGCTGAAGAAAGCATAGAGCACAGAAGCGTAATACCCTTCGAAATCCGCAAGGTCGTTGTTGGTAAAATTTCGCCATGGAATGCCGGCGAACATGCTTTTGACCGCCAACGCCATGGACGCTACATCACCTTTTTCCATAAACCTGTAGAGCCTGTCCTGAATATCACTTTTTTCGTTCACCAGCCCCGAGTAGGCGTTGATCAACTGGTCGTTCAATGCGAGGCGGACTTCCATGTTCGGGATTTTCAGGGCAAACATGAAGCGGTGCAGGCGGGTAAAAGTTCGCTCGATCGTCAGATAACCCGATTGGAAGAGCAAGGTCACCGGGTTGATCTGCTCTATATCAAAGGACTCCAGGATTTCTTCTGTGACCTCGAGGTGCTCCAGGTTAGGTAGGAAGTAGTGATTGGCCTGGAACAACTTCACCAGGAAACCCGGGCTGCCTGTCTCAAACCAGTAGTTGCGAAATATCTTGCCTTTCTCAATAAACAAGAGGACGTCATAAGGATTGTAAACCGCTTCTTTTCCCGTCCAGCAATAGCCGTTGTACCAACGGCGCACTGCGTCGTAATCCACGCCCAGCAGGTGGCCGCCAAAGGATGCTTGCAGGTCGTTCTCGGTATAGCCACAAATGGAGGAATACTGGGCATCAATCGTAATATCGGTAAGCTGGTTTACCCCGCTGAACAAGCTAACTTTGGAAAACTTCGTTACGCCGGTCAGAAAAACAAACTGCAGGTTTGCATCCTGCTCCTTGAGTACCGAGTACAAATTCTTGAGCCCTTCCCGCATGCCGGCGGCAACGGAGGGGTTGTCAATATTATCGAGGATGGGTTTATCGTACTCATCTACCAGAACGACGGCCCCTGCCTGGAATTTTCTTGAGGCCGCTGCAATAATATCCCCGAATATTCCGCTGGTGCTGCTGTTTTTTCCTAGGGAAACCCCGAGGCGATCGGCATTGGATGTAAGTATTTCGCGGATTTTTTGCTCTAACTCCCCCCGGCTTCCCAGCACCCCACCGGCAAAGTCAATTTTAATGACCGGAAACTTAAGGCCCCAGTCCCATTTGTCATGGATATACAGCCCTTCGAAAAGTTGCCGGTTGCCTTCAAAGATTTCTTTGAGGGTGTCTATGAAAAGGCTCTTACCGAATCGCCGCGGGCGGGAGAGGAAAAAACGTCCGGGGATCCGGACCAGTTGGTGCGCCAGTTCGGTTTTATCTACGTAAACGCAGTTGTTCTTGCGCAAAACCCCAAGCGTATTGATCCCCAATGGCAAGTTCTGTAATTGCATTGCCTGATTTGCATGGTTTATTTGACGGGGATGCAGGATGTTTCGCACAGCTCCCCCGCCCCGAGGTTGCATAAAAAGGTTTTTTACGGCGCTTCGCGCCGAATGATGTTCTGAGAGACACGTGATTTTCACGATTTCGCTTCGCGAAATCGGGAAAATCACCTGTCTCTTTCAGAAGAATATTCTGCCGCCGAAGGCGGCAAAAGGCTTTTTACGCAACCTCTCTACGTTATTTGCCTGGCATAAACTAACGCGTTTTAGGGGTTGTGTAAAAAGTTTTTTTACGGCGCTTTGCGCCGAATTATATTTTGAGAGACGCGTCATTTTCACGATTTCGCTTCGCGAAAT
>JBMOJO010000420.1:0-2294 GCA_049315745.1 Saprospiraceae bacterium
AAAATGCGGCAATGTCCACACCATTGTTATTCCAAAAATGTCGGGGTGATCTATCCTGGGCAACGCACCGCCCCGGGGCGGCGTGCTAAAACAACCCGCCCGGGGTTTTGCCCGGCATGGTAATTTGGGCGAATGTTTATTCGCCCCTACATTAACAATTGTGGGAAAACATGGGGGGAAATACCTGAAATTTGTGCATTGAAAACGTACCCCCCTTTGCGCCATATCCCACCCCCATCGTGTTGGAAAAAAATCAGCGAGATAAAGCCTATCTTTTCCAAAACTCGAGCGAGAAGCCTAATGAAAACCATCTCCCGGGCATGGGTACGAGATTAGCTTCAGAATACGCGGTATTGGTCAGATTGGTTGCTTCTGTAAAAATTGACCAGCCTTTATCCTGCCAGCGGAGGCGCAAGTCGGCAACGGTATAATCTTCGAGGTTGACGCGGTCCAGGTAACGCACCCGGGCGCCTGCACTCAGGTGGGTACCTAAGCGCAAGTCGGCACCGCCGATCAATTGATGCCGCAACTGGTCGAGGGCATAGCGGGAAAGAAAAGCAGCATCCTGCGACTGGGTAGCTTCGATAAAGGTGTAGGAGAGATAAAATTTTCCAATTTTAGGGGCGGGCGAAGCTTCCAGGGCCAGCTCCCAGCCGTTGAACACGATATTGCCGAGGTTGCGGGTCTGCCAGCGATCTGAAGGGCGAGTCTTTGTCCAGTCTATCAAGTCCTCGCTGCGGCGGTTAAAAAACGCTGCCGAGGCGAGCAGCCCGGGGCGCAAATATTTCAACCCGGCCTCAAAAGCCAGCGCCGACTCTGGTCGCAAGTCGGGATTGCCGATATTGCCGGGGTCCTGGTAATACAAATCGGTAAACGTTGGCACCCTAAAGGTGTAGCCCGCATTCCAATATGCCCGCCAGGAAGGAGAAATTTGCCATCCCCCTTCAATGCCCGGCAGGAGGCGGGCGCCAAAATCGCTGTAATAGCTCATCAGGGCACCAGGGGTGATATCCACACTGCCCCGCTCGAAACGGTGTTCTGCGAATACCCCGATTGCCGTGCGCTCCCGGTTGCCCAGCCGGTTGCTGAACAAAAGCTGGCGGGCAGCATCTACCCCGAAGCCGGATACCCCCCAAGCGGAGGAGTATCGCGCATTGAGCTCGATACCGTAATTCTGCGTCTTGTGGAAATTCCGAAAGGCCTGCGGGTTACTGCGGGTAAAGAGATATTCATCCTGATTAAAGCGCCAGTAAAATCTGGGACTAAGGACTAAAGCGCCCAAAGTCTTTCTGGTATCTATACTGAGCAAGGTCGTATGCAGTCGCTCGTATTGTTCTTTAAATGAAGGGCTCCCATAGAAACCATTCGCACCAAAATCGCGGCCGCTCCAGCCGGCAAAAATATTTACCGGCGCCCCTGCAGTTTGGATTTCCTGTTGAAAAGAAGCGGTGTGCAACCGATAATCCGTATTGTAGCGATAGCCACTGGAAAAATCGTGGGCGTAGGAGAGATACTGCCGGCTTTTCTTCCCTGGAAGCGATATTCCTGCCGCTACCCTGCCCAGTCCAAAATCACCGGCCTGAAGGGAAACCCTGGCGAATCGCTGCCGTGGCGCACGCGTAACGATATTGATCGCTCCTGCAAAGGCATTTTGTCCATAGATCCGTGCGGCAGGGCCTTTCAGCACTTCGATACGCTCTACCGCTTCCCAGTCCACCGGCAGGTTCATGGAATGGTGCCCCGTCTGCAGATCGCTGATTTTAACCCCATTCAACAGGATTAAAGTCTGGTCAAAAGACCCTCCCCGGATCCCTACATCCACCTGCGCCCCATTGGCCCCACGCTGCCGGATATCCACACCCGGCACATATTGCAGCAACTCGGCCACACTGTTGGCCGGCGCAGCCAGCATATCTGACTTCCTGATAATCTGTATGCTGCGGGACTGCGCGGAAAAAGGAATATCCATCCGGTTGTCGGCGATCACTACTTCCGGTAAGTCAAGGGTATCGGATTGGGCACCAGTTTTTGAAACCGATGCAAAGGTGAGGCCACAGGCAAGCGCAAGGTAAATTTTGGTCTTCATTGGTGTGCTTTGTTGTTTGGCAGGGGCAAAAATACACTTTTACCTTTCAGGTTGTGTTAAAAGTCTTTTGCCGCCTACGGCGGCAAAATATTATTTTGAGAGACACGACATTTTCACGATTTCGCGAAGCGAAATCGTGAAAATGTCGTGTCTCTCAATAGATAATTTGGCGCGAAGCGCCGAAAAAAGACTTTTTCACAACCCCTTC
>JBMOJO010000421.1:0-2291 GCA_049315745.1 Saprospiraceae bacterium
AAGCAAAATCAATGAATCAAGCGCGGTTTTAAATGATTATTTGGCGCGAAGCGCCAAAAAAAGACTTATTATATAACCCCTTAAAAAAGTCTTTCGCCGCCGCAGGCGGCAAAAGACTTTTTACACACCCCCTACCATCCCACTCCATAGTCCTCGCCGTGGTTGCTCGATCCGCCCCAGAAGCTCCCATGCTTCCAATCAAAGAAGATGGCGTTGATAGGCCCGGAAGTGCGGCGCTCGAAACTCAGGGTATATCCCATTGCCTTTAGCGTTTTTCGGATCCAGTCCGGCGTTTCTTCGTTGAGGAGGATATTGCCGGGTTTGGAGGCGTGGTCGTCGAAGGAGCTGCGCATCTGGAAGCTGTTGAAATTAGGGGCTTCACAGGCTTCCTGGACATTCATGCCAAATTCCGTGATATTCAGGAAAAACTGAAGGAGGTTCTGATCCTGGGAATCCCCGCCCTGGACGGCAAACGAGAGAAAAGGTTTCCCTTCCTTGAGCGCCATGGAAGGCGTAAGCGTAACGCGGGGCCTTTTGCCCGGCTCGATCACGTTGAAGGGGTTTTCGTTGGGGTCGAGGACGAAACTTTGAGCCCGCTGACTCAGTCCAACGCCCGTTTTTCCTGCAATTACAGCCGGGATCCAGCCCCCGCTGGGGGTTATCGAAACGACCCAGCCCTCCTTATCGGCAGCTTGGACGGTGGTGGTGCCTGCATAAAAAGATTCCAGGAACTCCTGGGACACAAAGGCGTCTTTGCCATTTTTTCCATCGAGCGAAGAGCTGCCTTCTCCCCATTTTTGCAGGAGTTCCGGAAAAGGATTAGTCGTACCTTCGAAGGGGTAGGGGTCTCCAGGGCGGATACCCGGGTCGTTTTGGTCTTGGGATATTTCCATGGCGCGTTTTTTCGCATATTCCTTCGACATCAGCCCTTTGACAGGTTCCTGTGGCGGGAAGTAGGGGTCGCCGTAGTAAAAATCCCGGTCGGCAAAGGCCATACTCATGGCCTGATAGACGGTATGAATATATTTTGCCGAATTATATCCCATTGATTTGAGGTCAAAATTTTCGAGGATATTCAGGGCCTGGAGCAGGGCAGGGCCCTGGGTCCACTGGGCGAGTTTATAGACCTCAATTCCTTTGTAAGTCGTTTTCAGGGGCTCTTCGATCCGCACTTTCCAGTTGGCAAGGTCTTCTTTAGTGATCAGGCCGCCCTGTTCCCGGGTCCCACGAACGAATTCTTCGGCGATGTCTCCTTTGTAGAAGCGCTCGTAAGCGGCATAAATTCCTGCCTTGCGGGATTTGCCGGCTTTAAGGGCAGCGCTTTCCGCTTCGACCAGTTTCTGGAGGGTGCGCAGCAAGTCTGGCTGCCGGAAGATTTCCCCGGGATGGGGGGCTTCTCTCTTTTCACCGGGATGGGTCAGGTACATCGCCCTGGAATAGGGCCATTCTTTGATCCTCGCCTTGTGCCGCTCGATCAGGTCGGCCGTTTGCTGTTCAATCGGATAGCCTTCCGCCAATTGCATCGCCGGTGCGAGTACTTCGCGGAGGCTCAGGGTGCCGTATTCCGCGAGCATAGTCATGAGCCCGCCCGGAGTACCGGGGGTGATGGCTGAGAGTGGCCCATATTCGGGAGGATAGGGGAGATTTTTGGATTTGTAAAATTCTGCCGTGGCACCGGTCGGTGCGACCCCGAGCGCATTGATGGCAATGACCTTGCCGGTCTTGGGGTTATAAATCAGGGCCTGGGTCTCTCCGCCCCAGCTCAGAACGTCCCACATCGTGCAAGTGGCAGCCAGCATAGCACAGGCGGCATCCACCGCATTGCCCCCTTTTTGGAAAGTCATGCTGCCTGCTGTTGCAGCGAGCGGCTTTCCCGTAATAGCCATCCAGTGCCGCCCGTGAAGAACGGGCTTTTGGGTACTCTGCGCACGAACAGTTAGCGAAGACGCCGTGAAGAACAGAAGGGCATAAAGCAGATATTTCATACTGTTTATCTTTATAATATTTTAGCAAAAATCGGAAAATACCTCATGAAGGATTATGTAAAAAGTATTTTTGGGGTTGTGTAAAAAGGTTTTTGCCGCCTTCGGCGGCAGAATATTATTTTGAGAGACGCATCACTTTTGAAATTTCGCGAAGCGAAATTTCAAAAGTGATGCGTCTCTTAAAGTATCTATTTAGCAGGTCATTGCCTCGAGAAATAATATTTGGTCTGCGTGCGTTCTGAGCGGGCGTCCGCGCGCACAGAATGCACGCAGACCAAATAAAATCCTTCGCGGCGAAGCCGCGGA
>JBMOJO010000422.1:0-2283 GCA_049315745.1 Saprospiraceae bacterium
AGGCGTCTCTCAAAACATAATTTAGCGCGAAGCGCTGAATTTCATTTTGGGTTGTGTAATAAGTCTTTTGCCGCCTTCGGCGGCAGAATATTATTTTGAAAGACACGTCATTTTCATGATTTCGCAAAGCGAAATCATGAAAATGACGTGTCTTTCAAAACATAATTTGGTGCGAAGCGCCATGAAAAACCTTTTCACACAACCCCTCAAAACATTATTTGGCGCGAAGCGCTGAATTTCATTTTGGGGTGTGTAAAAAGTTTTTTCGTGGCGCTTCGCGCCGAACGATATTTTTTGAGGCACATGATTTTCGAAATTTCGCGAAGCGAAATTTCGAAAATCATGTGCCTCAAAAGAGAATATTCTGCCGCCGAAGGCGGCAAATCACTTTTTACACACCCCTACTAATGGGCTGCATCTGCAGCAATTTGGTTGTATTTTTGTTCATCTGAATATAAAATGAAATTGCAGATGAAAACGCTCCTTTCTCTTTTCACATGCTGCGTACTTGCTTTTTCGTTGGCAGGACAGCGCACGGTAGGTATGATTAGCCACGATCCCTCAAAAGCATTTCCGGGATACAACCTGATTTATCCCCATAACCAACCGAATGTATATTTGCTCGACAACTGCGGGAGGATTGTGCATACCTGGGAGGACTCTGCGGTGTGGCGGCCTGGTAATGCGGCATATTTGCTTGAAAACGGTTATCTGGTCAAGACCAAGCGCCTTTCGAATTTTCAAAATGATTCCATCTGGGCAGGTGGGGGAGGGGCTATTATCGAAATTCGGGACTGGCAGAATGCGCTGGTCTGGCGTTTTGAGCTCAACACCCCACAGCAACGGCTGCACCACGATTTCAAGCGGATGCCCAATGGCAATATCCTGATGATCGCCTGGGAGCTCAAAACCGAGGCAGAGGCGATACAAGCAGGGCGAAAACCTGCACTCTTGCCCCAGAAAAAGCTATGGCCCGATTATATCCTCGAGGTGAACCCCTCCTCGAATCAGGTAGTCTGGGAATGGCATGCCTGGGACCATCTGATCCAGGATTTTGACCCCACCAAAGCAAATTTTGGCGAGGTGAAGGCCCATCCTGAGCTGATTGACGTGAACTGGGACACCAGTAATGGCCACCCCGACTGGATGCATGCCAATGCCATTGACTACAACCCCGAGCTGGACCAGATTATCCTGAGCGTACCCACTTTTGATGAGGTCTGGATTATTGACCACAGCACAACGACAAAAGAAGCGGCCGGGCATACCGGCGGAAAGGGCGGCAGGGGAGGAGACCTTCTTTACCGCTGGGGCAACCCGGCAACGTATCGGGCCGGCACCTCTGCAGACCAAAAGCTCTTTTATCCGCACCACATTCACTGGGTTGGCCCTTTTCTGGATAAATCACACCCGCACTTCGGTAAAATTGCAGCTTTCAACAATCAAGTAAACCCGCGGTATTCCACAGTGAATGTTTTTGATCCTGCTTTCAACCGCTCTTCCTGGACCTATCCTATGAAAGACGGTAGGTGGCTTCCGGAAAAATTTGACCTTAACCTCACACATCCCGATACCTTTCAAATTAACTCGGATGGCTTATCCAGTGTTCAGCTACTCCCCAACGGGAATATCCTGGTTTTATCTGGCCGCTGGGGCTACGCTTTTGAACTTACCCCGGAAAATAAAATATGCTGGGAGTATAAAGTCCCCTTGTCGGGGGGCGTGCGCGTACAACAAGGGAGGGTCTTGGGTGCAGGGGCGAATATAGCCTTCCGTATGGACCGATATCCGTTAAATTTTCCAGCCTTTACCGGAAAGGACCTCAGTCCAAAAGGGTATCTGGAATTGAATCCCGATACAGTTTCCTGTGCGCCGGTCACTTCTGTTAAGGTGATTTTGCCTCCTAAAGGGCTACACTATTTCCCTAACCCCGCACAGCAGATGCTGACCATATCCTGGGAGGGCAGCATTGACCAGGTATTATACGTTATAGATATTATCGGGACGGTACGTATCGGAACTGTGCTTCAGAAAGGAGATAATATCGTGGACCTCTCCCGGTTGGGCAATGGTATTTACTTTTTAAAAGTACCAGGTCGGCAGGCGATGAAACTGTTAATCCAAAAGTAATCGGTATCTATTTAGCTGGTCCCTGCCCTGGGAAATAATGGGGTTGTCTAAAAACTCTTGGGGTTGTGTAAAAAGTATTTTCTTGGCGCTTCACGCCAAATTATATTTGGATGGAGACTTGTTTTTCATGATTTCGCGAAGCGAAATCATGAA
>JBMOJO010000126.1:0-10164 GCA_049315745.1 Saprospiraceae bacterium
CTCAAAACATAATTTGGCGCGAAGCGCCGTAAAAAACCTTTTTACACAACCTCAATATTATTTCCCAAGGCGCGCCCTGCTAAATAGATCCGGTTTATAACAATCAGGCGCCGTCAACGCATCAGGAAGGGAGGCATCCAAATTATTGCGCTTTTCTTGTGGCCTTAAAGTTACCATGTGGTTGAAGAAAGGTGACGGCGCCGGCAGGCTCCCCTGTTTTTTTGTCGAATTGTAATGCGAAATTGGGCAGCATTTTGAAAACGAATTTCTCGTTCCCTGTATAGACGAGTTCGTAAGGCGGCTGGCCGGGTACTTCCACAAACAAGGTATTATCCCCTTTGAGATATACTTTAACAGACACCCCACCCAGATCATATTCACCGGTATAGGGTCCCAAATCCGATTTTGACATGGCCTGTGGCTTTGGCGATCTTCTGAACACCAATTCAAGTGCGGGGGATTCCAAACCGTACGCGTTCATGGATTCTACCTCGCCGGCTACGCCGGTATTGAAGCGGAATGCGATTGGGCTTTTGTTGGTCGTATCTGCGGGCTTGCCAGGCTCGTAGTCATACGCCCGGAAGATATCATAATGCCAGTTTTGCAGCCATAACTCCTTCAATTTTGTGCGCATAAAAACGCTGTCATTTCGCGCCAGGATTTCATAGGCACCATAAGCGGGATGGGTATAGAAGCCTTCGTAGTCTGCAGCAGCATGTTGCATACGACCGGCGTGCCTTGGATCGGCAGCGGTGGCACCGGCTTTGGCGGCAGCATCGTTATCGAGTTTTCGGCGGTCAAGGTTTTCTTTATTCCAATCGAACCGGGTAAGCTTTAGCATGCGGTCGGAAATTATATTCCGGACGATATTGGGGATTTGCCTCGAAGATTGGTTGCTGAGTACGACAATACCGATGCTGTCGGTGGGGAAGAAGGCCGTAGATGCGATGAAACCGTCAATGGCCCCGCCATGTTCCACGCGGTAGTGCCCGCGATAGTTCAGCAGGCTCCACCCGAAGCCGTAGTTGCCGCCACTGATGTCGGCGTGCGCAGAATCGGGAATGCCGCTGGCATTGGGCGTTTGTGATGAAATCGCTTCCCGGTAGTGCGATGGCGGAACCACCTGCTGACCTTTAAACTTACCGCCATAGATCCATGCCTGCACCCAGTTGGCCATTTCAAGAACGCTGCTGTAAACCCCGCCTGCGGGCCCCATCACCGCAATATTGTAGTGCGGGACTTTTTGCAGCGTACTGTCGTTTTTATATACATAAGGCGAAGCAAGGTCAACGTCGTCCTTTACTGCACCATAAGGGCTGTTGCTACGTTTCATTTCCAGGGGCTCAAGGATTTTTTCCCTGAGGGTTTTCTCCCAGCTTTGATTGGTAAATTTTTCGGCAACAACCCCTTGTGCAAAAAACATGAAGTTGTTGTACTGATACTTCTCCTTAGGCCTATAGGTGGGCTCCATGTATTTAATCCGCATCAGCAAACTGTCGCGGTTTTCAGCTGGATTGAAATACCAGGAGAGGTCGTGTCGGGGAAGGCCGGTTTTATGGCTCATCATATCACGCATGGTGATAAGATTATTCATGTCATTGTTGTAGAAGTGAAGTTCAGGCAGATAATTGCGCACCGGCTCATCATAGGTAAATTTGCCCTCTGCTACCAGTTGCCCCACAAGGGCAGCGGTAAATGCTTTGGTACACGAACCAATCGCAAAGAGGGTTTGAGGCGTTACCGGCTGTTTGGTGTCGAGGTCTTTGACACCAAATCCTTTGGCATACACGACCTTGTTTTTTTCCACAACCGCTACTGCGAAGCCTGCCCCCTTCCAGTCGCCCAAGACTTTTTCCAAATCGGCTTCTATACCTTGCAGACGCGTATCGCCAACAGGTTTATTTTGGGCTATGACAAAAGCACAAATCATAGCGAAGAAAAGGGTCATCGGTGTTTTCATGTTAAGGTGTTTTTTGGGTTAAATAATACTTTTATCGGCAAAATAAGTATCAAGGGTTACAGATTACCCCGGAGTTCCTGTTCTCTTTCCAGGGCTTCAAATAACGCTTTAAAATTACCTGCACCAAACGACCTTGCCCCTTTGCGTTGAATGATTTCATAGAAAAGTGTAGGCCGATCTTCCACAGGCTTGGTAAAGATCTGAAGAAGATACCCTTCATCGTCGCGATCCACCAGGATCCCCAGTTTTTTCAATGGTTCGATATCCTCATCAATTGGACCGATCCTGTTAAGCAGTTCATCATAATAGGTGCCAGGGATAGAGAGAAATTCCACGCCACGGTCTCTGAGCGCTTCAACGGTTTCAATAATATGATCTGTCGCAATAGCCACATGCTGTACGCCTTCTCCATGATAATAGTCGAGATATTCTTCAACCTGGGATTTTTTCTTCCCTTCGGCGGGTTCATTGATGGGAAATTTGATGTACCCATTTCCATTGCTCATCACTTTACTCATCAAAGCGGAGTATTCCGTTGATATCTGCTTATCATCGAAGGTCAGGATATTTTTGAACCCCATCACCTCTTCATAGAACTTCACCCAGGTATCCATTTGGTTCCACCCAACGTTGCCAACGCAGTGATCAATGTACTTCAAGCCAACCGGCGCCGGTTGATAACTTGACGCCCATTTTTTAAACCCGGGAAGAAATATCCCATTGTAATTGCTTCTTTCAATAAACAAATGAACGGTATCGCCATAAATTTGAATTCCACTCATTGTTATTTCGCCATGCTCATCTTTTACCTTCTTAGGCGCCATATATGCCTTTGCACCCCGCTTTGTCGTTTGTTCAAAAGCATCGTGCGCATTTTGCACCGTCAACGCAATAGCTTTGACCCCATCGCCATGGACCCGGACATGCTCGGCAATTGCAGAGTCAATGGTCAGTGGCGTCGTTAATACCAGGGTCACTTTATCCTGCCTCAACACATAAGAAACCTTTTCCCGGTCTCCCGTTTCAGGCCCGCTATAGGCCAAACTCTGGTAACCAAAGGCCGTTTTATAATAATGTGCGGCTTGTTTTGCATTGCCGACATATAATTCGATAAAATCTGTGCCCAATAATGGCAAGAAATCATGGTTCATCATACAATTATTCGATATTAAACTGCCAGCTTTTATGATAATTTTCATCCTCGATTGCCAGCGCATCCTCCGTTAACATCAGCGGACGAAAAGGATCAATCATTACGGCCAATTCGTCTGTGCTTTCTTTGCCGATGGATTTTTCAACGGTGCCCGGGTGGGGGCCATGCGGAATCCCGCCGGGATGAAGGGTAATTTGGCCCTGGACTACCGATTTTCGGCTCATAAAATCGCCATCCACGTAATACAGGACTTCGTCGCTGTCTATATTGCTGTGATTGTACGGTGCCGGAATCGCCTGGGGGTGATAATCGTACTTTCTCGGCACAAAAGAACAGACCACAAAATTTTTCCCCTGGAAGGTTTGGTGGACAGGAGGGGGCTGATGGACGCGTCCGGTGATGGGTTCAAAATTATGGATAGAAAATGCCCATGGATAATGATAGCCGTCCCATCCGATAAAATCAAAGGGATGGGTTCCGTAAACATACGGGTAAATCAATCCCTGTTTCTTGATCAGGACAGAAAAATCGCCTTCCTGATCAAAAGTTTCCAGATTAGACGGCCGTACAATATCTCTTTCACAATACGGCGAATGCTCCATCAATTGGCCGAACTCGTTTAGATATCTTTTCGGGAACCTGATCGGGCTGAAACTTTCAACGATAAAAAGTCGGTTGTCGCTATCCTTGAAATTTATCTGGTAAATGGTCCCTCTTGGAATAACTAAGTAGTCGCCATATTTAAAGTCAATTTTCCCAAAACCTGTTTGCAGGAAACCGGAACCCTTATGGATAAAAATGATTTCATCTGCCTGACTATTTTTATAAAAATAATCTTTCATGGAATTTCGCGGTGCTGCCAGGGAAATATGCAGATCCGCGTTGACCAATACCGGTTTTCTGCTTTTTAGGTAATCATCCTCCGCTTTGATGTTAAAGCCGAGCAAACTGGTATGTTTCAAATGCTTTTCCCGCGCAATTTTTGGCTCTACGGAATATGGCTCGCCTAATGCTTTGACAATGGTAGGCGGATGGGTGTGATACACTAAAGAATACATACTGGAGAAGCCTTCTGTTGATACAAGCTCTTCCGCGTATAATTTTCCATCTGGTTTTCTGAATACCGTATGTCTTTTTTCCGGTATAAGCCCAAGGGTATGATATATAGGCATAAGCACATTTTTGGTCAGGAAAAAAATTAACCCCCTGTTTTTGTTCCCAACAATTGTTTGCGGGGATCAATCACCCTCAAAACACCGTCTATTCCCGGTTGGTTGAAGCCCTTAAACCCGTTGTTTCTTTCCAGGTTTTCGAAATGGGAGCCTATGGCGCCATTTTTCCTGAAATCCTCTGCGGCCTCTTTTGAAATATGGCCTTCCGATTCCAAAGCATCTATTTTTTCGGGGTCAACGGGCCACCACTCTCCTACCGTCAGCGCCTGGTAAAGATGCGGGAAATCGGAAAAGGGGGCCATCATCGAAATATTCAACTCGGCAAAAATTTCATTAAACCTTTTGGAATCATACATACATTCCAGGTGGTTGAGCCCTGCTTCCAGGATGCTTTCTCCGTGCATGGCACACCATAAACCTGCCCGGCGAAAAGGATGGAGCGGCTGTATGTTTTCACTATGGGCGAAATCAAACTCCAGCTCTTCGGGCGCCAGATCAATATCTGCAAAGATAACGGATTGCAAAACCGGTTGTTCGAGGATCTGGGAACCCCAACCTGCCCCTGCCCCGGCGTAGAAGAGTTCGCGGCATTCAAAACCCAGTTTTTCCAGGATGCGGATGGTCAGATAGAACGGGCATTCCGCGTATGCTCTTTGCATTATTTTTCCCAGGAAGCGCTCTGCTTCTTCCTCTATTTTCCAATTACCGGTAGTATTTGCTGTCATTTTTTTGATTTTTGAAATTCGTGTACCTATGTGTTAGCCGAAAGCCGCCTGCGGCGGCGAAAGATTCTTTGGATAGAGACGTCTTTTCCCTGATTTTGCTTCGCAAAATCAGGGAAAAGACGTCTCCATCCAAATATAATTTGGCGCAAAGCGCCGTGAATGGCCTGCTAATCAGCATGATTATGCAGGAACGTGCCCTAAGCGCTTTTTAGCAATTTGCATAGCTGCGGCTACCGTATTCGTATCGGCACTTTTTGCAGCAATAAATATTTCCTCCAGCGTTTCTGAAATCGTCCTTTGCACGTTTTCAATACTTTCTTCCTCTGTTACACCCTCTGCCTCTATTGATGTGATACCCATTGCCCCGCCGAGGTTTACCACATAATCCGGGGCATAGAGTATCCCGCGCTGTTTCAGGCGGTCTGCGTCTTCGGGTTCATTCAATTGATTATTGGCTGCCCCTACGACACCCTTGCATTTCAGTTGCGGAATAGTGTTGGCATTGAGGATGGCCCCGTGAGCGCAGGGAGCGAAAATATCGCATTCCGTCTCATAGCAATTATCGGGGGGGATAAACTGAACTTCCTGGTCCTGAGCCGACATGAGGTCAATGATTTCCCGATTTGTTTCGGTAAAACAGATCCTGGCATTTTCCTGAAGCAGCAGTTTTTGCAAATAGAGCCCTACACTTCCGAGCCCCTGGATAAAAACCGTCCTGCCCGCCAATTCATCCGTACCAAAAAGAAACTTGCAAGTTGTTTTGATTCCGGCATAAACGCCAAAGGCCGTAGGTATGGAAGAAGATCCGGCGCCCCCCGCCTTCACCGTCCTGGAAAAAACGTAAGGCTTTCCGGTAGTGTAGAGGATATCCATATCCTCCGACGTGGTGCCGACATCCGGCCCTGCATAATAGCGGCCCTGAAGATTTTTTAAGATATCCCCAAATCTTAAGAGCAACTGGTGGCGCTCCGGCCCTTCGAGATACCTCGTCGGATAAATAACAGACTTGGCGCCGCCCCAATTCATATTGCACATGGCAAATTTATAGGTCATGGCTTCCGAGAGGTTCAGTGCATCAATGACGGCCTCGTCGAGGTTGTTATATTTTTTCATCCTCACCCCTCCGGCAGCGCGCCCATTCCGCAACGTATGGATCGCAACGATTATCCAGGCTTGCGATTCATGGTCTTGAAGTGTAATCAACTCCTCACCCTGCCATTTCGCGCTGACCTCCGTAACTGTATTCATATTAACCGATTATCTTTCCAGGATTAAATAAATGTTTTGGATCGAAGGCGTCTTTGATTTTTTTCATCAATTCAATTTCACCTTCCGACTTGCAATGGCCGAGCCATTCTTTCTTTTCCAGGCCAATACCATGCTCCGCAGAAACGGAGCCTTGCATTTCCTGCAGTGGCTTGTACAAGATTTCATTCACCATAGCTTTTACAGACGCATCTGGCGTATTTTTGCCTACAATGAAATGAAGGTTTCCATCGGCTACATGCCCAAAGCAAAAGGAATGTTCTACCCCCTCAACTTGGGATAGCTGCTGCGTCACTCGTTCTGCATATTCGGCCATTTGGCCTATGGGCACACTGACATCAAAATGCTGTTGATAGGCCGCCAGTGCATTCAGCGCTTCGATATCTTCGCGGATACCCCAAAACAGTTCCTGATCTTGGGCAGAATCGGCAAACACAGCATCCTGGATGAGGTTTTGCTCAAATGCCGCTGTAAAAATATCGTAGATGCTGTTTTGAAACGCAGGAGCATGATTGTCCAGGACCTCCAACAGTACATAATAATTGTGCTTTTTACGGAACGGCGATTTGCGCCTGGACGAGAGGGCCTCAAAAGTGTTTGCCCATAAGATTTCAAAAGCACTCAGCAGCCCGGAGAATTTTGAATCGCAAAACCGCAAAAGACGGACTACATCTTCGAAATCGGCCAGGCCAACGAAAACACTGTTTCGGTTATACAGTTTTTCCTCCAGTCTCAGCGTCGCCCGCGTAACAATGCCGAGGGTGCCTTCCGAACCAATGAACAAGTGGTTCAGGTTATAGCCGGAGTTGTCTTTTATGATTTTTTTCAATCCATTGATGATCGTCCCATCGGCAAGCACCACTTCGAGGCCCAGGATCAGGTTTCGGGTCATGCCAAAGCGCTTCACCCTCAAACCTCCGGCATTGGTGGAAATACAGCCCCCGATCTGCGCAGAGCCCTTCGCACCGAAATTCAGCGGAAAAAACAAGTCGTGGGCATCGGCTGCCTGATGGATGGATTCTAAAATACAACCTGCCTGTACGGTCATGGACCTGCAAAAAGGATCTATATCTTCTATACCGTTCATCCTTTCCAGGCTGATTACAATATCCGAGGGTCGGGAGACGGTACCTCCGACCAGCCCGGTAAGTCCTCCGTGTACTACGATGGGTTGACCGTGCGCATCGCAAATGCAGCAAATGGCAGATACTTCTGCGGTAGATCTCGGCAACAGCAGGGCTTTAGCTTCCAGTTGGACAGTGGTATGCCAAATATGCGCATATCTTCCAATGAGCCCCTCCCCGGTAAGCACCACATCTTTATCCAGGCACGACTCGAGATCTTTCAGAACGGGATCTTGGTTGGGACGCATGTAAGAAATTTTGTTTCTATTTACCAGGTGTATCCGCTGTTGTGTAAAAAAGGTTTTTTACGGCGCTTCGCGCCGAATTGTGTTTTGGGAGACACGTCATTTTCACGATTTCGCTTCGCGAAATCGTGAAAATGACGTGTCTCCCAGAAGAATATTCTGCCGCCGTAGGCGGCAAAAGACTTTTTGCACAACCCCAAGGTTTTTGGGGCTGTGTGGAAATTCTTTTTATGGCGCTTCGCGCAAAATTATATTTGGATGGAGGCATCTTTTTCCTGATTTTGCTTCGCAAAATCAGGAAAAGATGCCTCCATCCAAAGAATATTTCGCCACCTCAGGCGGCGAAATACTTTTTACACAACCCCCTTCAAACTTTAATTTGGCGCGAAACGCCAAATTTTTACAAGCTACCGCGTAGAGATCGAAACCGGGTTTAAAAATATAAAATACTATTTATACAAAAAAATGCTATTTTTTTATTTATTAATAGCATATTTGCATATATGAATATCCAGCAATTCCGAAACGCGGTGATCCTCGCAAAGCGGTTGCATTTTACCAAAACCGCAGAGGAGGTCAATATTGTACAGCCGGCACTGAGCCGGCAGATCAGTAACCTCGAGGAGGAACTGGGGGTAAAGCTTTTCAAAAGGCATAAGCGAAGGGTGGAGCTCACGCCTGCCGGGGCACATTTCATATCGGAAATCGAGCAGATGCTTACTCAATTCGACCAGATACACCACAAAACGCGTTTGATAGCCAATGGTCAGATGGAAATAAGAATAGGGTTTACCCATTCGATCAAACAATCCATTTTACCCGAGGTCATCAATAAAATCCGCAAATCGCGCCCCGAAATACGCTTTGTGCTCCAAGAGGTCAATAATGAAGGGCAGTTCAAGGGCCTTCAAACCAGGCAACTCGACCTTGCTTTTTCCACCAACCCCATCATACCCCCAAACCTTTCCGGCAAAAAACTTACGTCCTGTGATTTTGTGATCCTCCTGCCCCAAAACCACCCCGTCACAGAGGACAACTACGAGCACTTTTCAGTATTCGCCAACGAGGAGTTTATTTTCCCTCCCCTGGAGGATGGCTCCCACCATATCGAAATCATGAAATCTATCTGCCTCAACGCAGGCTTTACGCCCAGGATTACACACACGACCAGTTCCGCAGGTACGGCATTCAAACTGGTGGAAAACGGGATGGGGGTATGCCTGGAACCTGAAAACTCCATTCAGGGGCTAAATTTGAATTTGAAAGTGATCCCCCTGAGGGATGTCAGCCAAAAGGCGGAGCTCACGATGATCTGGAACGAGGATTTTGCCCATGATTTTCCGGACCTGCTATCCGAGCTGAGTGATTCTGCTCATTATGCATACTTGAATGCCCAAAAAAACAATGACCACGCGCACCCGACCACAAACCTTCTATAATACCGACAGGCAATGAAATTAGCGAGTTTTAAAGAGAAGAATCAACAAAAAATCGGCATTCTGGTAAATGGGGCCTTGTACGACCTCTCGTCCGTGGATGCACATATTCCCCATGACATGTTATCTTTCCTGGATGCCGGCGAATCCGTCATGGAGCTTGCCAGGAAAATTGAGGCGGACATCCACAAAGGGCATATCAAAGTTGAACCGGTTATTGATTACACCCTTCTGGCGCCGGTTCCAAACCCACGGTCCTGCAGGGATGGATATGCCTTCAGGCAACACGTGGAGGCCGCGAGAAGGAACAGAGGGGTTGAAATGATTAAGGAATTTGATCAGTATCCGATTTTTTATTTCACGAACCACCTGGCCATAAACGGCCCGGGCGATATTTATTGTATGCCGGATCATTTCGAGCAACTCGATTTTGAGCTGGAGATCGCAATCGTTATCGGCAATAAAGGAAGAAACATTCAGGCAAAGGATGCAGACCGCCACGTTGCAGGCTTTACGATCATGAATGATTTAAGCGCCAGAAAATTGCAGATGGAGGAGATGCTTTTGAACCTTGGACCGGCCAAAGGAAAAGATTTCTCGACCATCATCGGCCCCTGGTTGGTTACGCCCGACGAATTGGCACCATACCTGGTCCCCGCTAAAAGCGGACATGCAGGAAATAATTATAACCTAACCATGCAATGCCGGGTAAACGATGTATTGGTCTCAGAAGGGAATATGCGCGACATGGACTGGACCTTTGCGGAAATCATTGAAAGATGTTCCTACGGCGTGACCTTGTATCCCGGAGATGTGATTGGATCCGGCACCGTAGGGACCGGATGCTTTTTAGAATTAAACGGAACCGGTAAATTGCAGGACCCATCCTATCAGGCCCAATGGCTGAAAAAGGACGATGTCGTAAAAATGCAGATTGACGGATTGGGCATACTGGAAAATACCATCAAAGCGGAGGAAACGGATTGGTCTATCCTGGCACTCAAGAAGCAATAAAATTTTAACCGGCATGAGTATATCAGGGGTGTCCGCGGCTTCGCCGCGAAGGATTTTATTTGGTGTGCG
>JBMOJO010000423.1:0-2279 GCA_049315745.1 Saprospiraceae bacterium
TTTGCGAAGCAAAATCATGAAAAACACGTCGGATTCAAACTTAAATTTGGCGCGAAGCGCCGTGAAAGCGACTGCTCACATAAGCCCAATAGGGTGGCTGTTGGAAAAAGCGCAATGCTTACCCAATGAGGACTCCGTCGCGACAACGCTTTTAATGCAACACAACAAGAATTACAACCTGAATCTCAGCCAAAAATCAAGACCCAGAGATTGATCGAGCACGGTTTGCAGCGGGCGTTGCGGGATAAGCCCGCTTAGCCTGGCGCCCAGCGCAAACTTATTGCCCAGCGGTCTTTCGGCTTGTAACAGCAGGTTCAGTCCCTGCCATCGGGTTTCGGTGCTTTTTTCGAGTTCTAGATCTTCTTCATCGAAGAGATCCGGGTGAAAATATTGGTAATCAATAGAATAGGGTAGGGTGCTTATCCATTGGGTGCCTGCGCCTGCCATCCATCGGATCTTTCCCAGAGATGCCAGCTGAAGGTGGCCGTAGAACTGATATTGCGCAAAGGGCATAAAATCCACATCCCAATGATCAAAAATATAGCCTGGTTCCGGGGGCGCAGGAGCGTTGTTATGCAGCGATCGTATGCTTGAAATATCCGATGATTCCACCGAGGCGAGACCAAACCGCACGCTTCCGCCTAAGGCAATGCGGTTGGAGATATTTCTTTCCAGCTGGAACCCGGAGCTGAGGGTGTATCCTTCCAACCTGCCCGGGAAAAACAGGAGTTGACCACCGTTGATCCACATGGGATCCCAGTGGAAAGATGGTTTTATTCGAACGGGTTCTTCGACCTGGGGTTGGCTCGGCTCCTCGGGCATTTCATTCGAAGGCATATCAGTTGCAGGTATCGGTAGGCTGCTGAGGTGCCGATCCAGAGGAATAGGCCCTGGTCTGAGCGGCTCCAGAGGTAAAAGGATGTTTCCCTTCTCTCTGAAGTTGTCACTTTGGACTGGTGGCATCGGTAGGTCAGTACCACTGATTGCCGTTGGGGGACTAGTACCTGCGTCTTTGATTTCATCGCCTGAGGTTGCTGCACTTACGCTGCCGGAAAGTTGCGCTGTCTTGGAGGGCGTGGCAGGAATTTCAGCAGGGTCGGATTTGGCGGGAACATCAGGCAGCCGGATATTTCCAGATTTCGCCGATTGAACCGGGTTGGTGAATGTATTTTCTATTATTACCGTTCTGTAAAGCGTATCGTAGCGTACAATATGGTTGGTTTGCAGGATGGTATCCTGCTTCACAATGGGCTCAATGGTCTTTGGGGCGCGGTCGTTGGAAGTCCCCAGCCAGTTGAAGAACCAGGCCACATTGCCGAGCAGCAAGATGGAGAGCGCAAGCGCATAAACCAGTTTGGACAGTACATTTCGCCTGCGGTCAGAGGCATCGAGCCTGTCTGTTAAGCCGGCCCACTTCCCGTCCTCATGTTCCGGGAGGTCCTGATACTCGAATTTTCGTTTTAAAAGCGAATCAAAATCTTTATCCTGCATGAGTTTCTTGTTCCTTTGGGTGGGTTAGTAAAGTTTTAAGTTTGGCCCTTGCTTTAAAAAGGTTAGACTTGACAGAGCCGATATTTACACCGAGGATATTGGCAATTTCCTGGTATTCATAGCCCTCTATAGCGTACATGTTGAGGGTCATCTGGTATATTGCAGGTAACTGCCTCATCATAAACATCAGGTGTTCCACCTCAATATTTACGAGTGCTTCTGGAATTCCGGACTCGTCATGTGTCGGTTCCAGTTCAACTTGCAGGGGTTCTTTCAAATTGGACCGTTGGTGGTCAATACAGGTCCGGATCATGATCGTTTTGAGCCATGGTTGAAATGGTGCATCGGTTTTATACTGGTGGATTTTGGTGAATACTTTATAAAATCCGTCCTGCACGCATTCCTCAGCAGTTTCCTCTGATCTGCTGTATCGTCGGCAAATCGCGAGGCTCCAGCCATAAAAAGACTTATAAAGCTTATATTGAGCTTGCCGATCCCCTTTTTGGCAGCGCTCGATCACGCGATATATTTCTTCTTTTTGCGCCATAATTATCAGGAGATACGGAAATAACAGCGGGGGTGTTGCCTGAAGGGAGTAAATAACCTATCTTTTATATGAAAGCTAATAAAATAAGGGTTGTTCGTGAATTTTGGAAAAAAGGCTGGACGTTTTCAGAGGGGGTGCGGTTGTGTGAAAAGTATTTCGCCGCCTTCGGCGGCGGAATTTTATATTGAAACCGCACTTGATTCATTGATTTTGCGAAGCAAAATCAATGAATCAAGTGCGG
>JBMOJO010000127.1:0-10155 GCA_049315745.1 Saprospiraceae bacterium
ATGCAAGGGTAGTGGGGGTAGCCTGGGAAAGCGCCCCTGGCGACCTGCCTTTTCATTATGTCAACACAGCGGTAGGGATTAATGCCCCTGATATGAGCCGGAAAGCAAAATTGCTGAACCTGGAAGTGGAGAATATCCTGGATTACCTTGAAGGAAAGGCACCACTCAAGGATGAGAACGAATTAATGATGATGGTCAGCTCCCTCCATCTCTCGGCGAGTCAAACCCGGATGACCAAGTTAATGGATGATTTTGACATTGACCGGCTACTCGACAAATACGAACCGTTTATGCTTAGGGTCTATGACCAGGTAGCGGCTAACGTGCTCAGGGAAAACCCTGGTCTTGAAGATAATGCTTTCTTGAAGGCTTTCAGGGCGAATCCTGTAGGTATGCTCAAGGAAATGCGCAGAAACCCGGAATTTCTTACTCAATGGGCAACGTTGGACAGGCAATTATCAGTTCCCCAAATCAAGTGAAGCAGCGAGGCGTTTTTCAATATCTTATGATAAAAGACATGAAACAGACTATAATCTTTACGGTAATTGCCCTACTCGGGGTTTGCGGCACGTATGCGCAGCATATCCAGCCAGGAGGCTTCAGGCACCAGGGGGTAGTGCGCGATGGGTCTGGCCGGCCCCTGGCAAATATGCCGGTAACACTGCAAATCCTGATTTCCGAGGATGCCAAGATGGGCAATGCCCTTTATATCGAGACGCAAGAATTGGTCTCAGGGCCTTCAGGCGGGTTTTCGCTTACAGTGGGCGAGGGCAACCCCGTCAAAGGAACGCTGGCATCGGTCCCATGGTTTCAGGAAGGCCTTTGGATGCACATTTTCGTGCAGGCGAAAGGAGGACGGCGCATGGGGCAGGTGTTGAGCAGCTCCAGGCTATCTGCGGTTCCGTATGCAATGCATACCCTCAGTGCCTCCAGGATCGCGGGTGATCCGGATACCATCGGAAGCGAAAAGCAGCAATCCGTCTTCTGGCTGACCTCGGGCAATAGCCTGACGAAGCCTGGTTCGCATTATCTCGGAACACGCGACAATAAAAAACTGGTTTTCAAAACCAATAACCAAACCCGCATGACCATCAGCGAGGAGGGGCAGGTCCGGGTGCGGGTTGTGGGGGCGGTACAGATTGGCGATTATATCCTTCCTTCCGGGAATAACGACGGGCTTGGCATAGGCGTGCACCCCGAGGATATGGACTACGATGATTACCCGAAGGTAGCAGGCATTGCTTGGGAATCGGCAGCGGACCAGCCGGTCAATATCGTCAGGGTCGGGGTTGGATTGAACCGGAACGACCTCGGACCAAAAGTCACCGAAATATCGGGAAAGGTTGATAATATCCTCGCTTACCTGGAGGGAAAAGCCCCTTTGCAGCGGGAGTTGAGCCCCTCCGCAAGGCAAATCAGCAAGGCGCCCGCGCTGAAGAAACTGATGACCGATGAAGCCTTCGATGCCCTGTTGGTGCAGTATGCCAATGCGTTAAAACAGCACTTTACTCAAATCGAACAACAAATCAAGGCAGGTGGGGGCGAAATTACCGACCCCGTGCTCGCCGAAATGATCCGTGACCCCGTAGCTGCAGGTAAAATCATGCGCCGCGACCCCAGGCTCGAAAGCATCTGGGCACATTTCGACCAACTGATTACTGTTAAGCAATGACCTGACCCGATCCTTTTGTGCCATTTATAAGGCGTTTAGGATAAATTTATTTTCTGGGGTATAATTTTTTTCCTTTTTAGGAATGAATAATCATAAATCTTTTTTACTTTTGACCAGTTAATAGGGGTTGAAAATTTTTTCTCAATCATCTCTCATGAAAATAGATGCCTTCAGTCCTGCTCCGGGTGCCAACCCGTTTCATATCCTCTTGGGTGCGCAGGAAGGCGCGTCGTCGTATGACGGACTCTCGTCCTGCATGTCATCCTTCTCCGCCCGGCTGGCTTCATTTTCCAAACTACTTAAAAATCAAAGTTATATGTCGCTAAAATACGTTTTAGGGATTGCATTGCTTTTTGCCGTTTCGGCAACGTTAACGGGGCAATCGTTGGGCAGGCAGTTGATTGGGGCAGCAGGTGGATCCGGTCGCTTCGGCGATCTCCAGATCAGCTGGTCGCTGGGCGAGGTAGCTGTGGGGCATCGGAGCGCCGCAAACGGGGCAGGGCGATTGACGGAAGGCTTCCAGCAGCCCCGTCTGATGCCGTTGAACGAAGGTGGAGATCCTGCGTTGGTACAAGCCGCGCCTAACCCGGTGAAAGATTTGCTCAATGTGTATATCCCCGGCGATGCGGCGGAGGAATGGGCAATGACCCTGGGCGATGTGAACGGGCGGACGATGCTGCGCCGTACCGGCATAACTTCGGGAAACGCCGAAGTTGACCTCAGCCAGTATCCTTCCGGGGTCTATTTCCTGACCATATCCGTCGAAGCTACCGGAGCAGTCCGGCAGACGATAAAGGTCGTGAAGCTGTAGTCGAAAAGTATTATACTGAAATAAGTGCATAATTCATGAAAAAAATCTTACTCGCATTAGCCCTCTGCAGTATCGCGCTGGGAGCGCTCAACGCCCAGTACGTCCCTGATGGTATCAACTATCAGGGCGTTCTGTTAGGTGCAGATGGAGCGCCAATGTCCAATACCAGGGCCGTCCTGCGCATCTCGATGGTCGCCGGCGAAAATACCGCATACTTTTCGGAGATCCACCAGGTACGTACAGACGACCAGGGTCAGTTTTCGCTGGTAATCGGTGGGGGAAAGTCTTTGAGCGGGACACTCGCCGACGTGCCCTTCGGCCAGGAAAGTATTTCCCTGAATGTCGAGCTGGAGGACAAACGCAGCCGGCAATTCAGGCCGCTGGGGGGCAACCGCCTGCTGGCGGTACCTTACGCGATGCACGCGAACACGGCATCGCGCATCGAAGCACCCGCTGCAGATGCCGAGAAGCAACAGTCAATCTTCTGGATCACTACCGGAAACAGCCTCACCAAGCCTCCCCACCATTTCGTGGGTACCCGCGATAACCAGGACCTGGTCATCAAGACGAACAACGTCGAGCGCATGCGCATCACGAAGACCGGACAGTTCAAAATCACCGGGGGCACTTCCGGGGCATCTACGGATGAAAAGAACTATCCGCTCCATGTAACCGGCGGTATCCATGGGATCAACATCAAAGTAAACGGTTCTCGTACGGCCCTGAACAACTTCATGACCTTCGGCGATATCATCAGCCATTCCTGGGGTGCAATCGAAGGGCAATCGAATGCCGAATTACTGGCTTACTACACTTATGTCAATGCGATTACCGATTATATTTTCTATGGGACAAACCTCGGTATCCGCGTCGGTGCCTGGACGGCCATGGCGGCGGCAAATGCAGCAGAAGCGCCTTGTGGTGCCGGTGGGGCAGTGCCAAAATCACTCGGTGCGACCGCAATGGCCACCGAGCTGGCGGGTATCATCAACTCTTCTGTTACCTTTACCAGCCTCACACAAGCAGAGGCAGGGGTAGTTTACCATTCAGGCTTCGCGGATTATGCCGAGTGGCTGGAGCGCGCCCAGGGCGAGTTGCCTATGGAGCCCGGTACGATCGTCGGGGTAAACGGCGGGGTCATATCCAGGAATACGGAGAACGGCGCAAGCCACTTTCTCGTCGTTTCTCAAAATCCGATCCTTTTGGGGAATAACCCGGCAGAGGACAGGGAAGGCGACTTCGAAATGGTCTCTTTCATGGGACAGGTAAGGGTTAAGGTAGCGGGCACTGTAAATAAAGGGGATTTCATCCTGCCCTCCGGCAACGGTGACGGGCTCGGCATCGCAGTTCATCCTTCCAAAATGCAGACCGGTGATTTCGCACGCGTGATCGGTGTCGCGTGGGAGAGCGCCAAAGGAGACTTGCCCTACCATTACATTAATACGGCAGTGGGGGTTAATGCTGCCGATATGAGCAAAAAAGCGGATTTGCTCAACCGCAGGGTAGAAAACATCCTGGATTATCTGAAGGGTAAGGCCCCACTCATGGAAGAAGATGAGCTCAGCCTGCTGGCCAACTCCCTGCATACCGCTGCCAGAACAACGCGAATGGAAAAACTGCTCGCGGATGCTGATGTGGATGTATTGCTGGACAAGTACTCACCCTTCCTCAGCAAAGTGTTTGCCGGTACAGAAGCTCAAATGCAAAAGCATGGGGTGGATTTGACGACAAATCCGCTTTTCCGGGAGTTCAGATCTGATCCGGCAGGAATGCTCAAAGCCATGCGCAGAAACCCGGATTATATTACCCAGTGGGCCGCGCTCGATCGAAAGCTTCAGGGAGGCCTGCCGAAATAATATCTCTAAAAAGACGACATACTCAGCAATATGAAACAAATCATCTTTACACTGGCAGTTTTACTCCTCGGAAGCTTCGGGCTCAAAGCCCAGGATGTTGTTGCCCGCTCGGGCTTCCAGCATCAGGGGGTTTTGCGCGATGCCTCGGGACGCCCCCTGGCCAACACGACGGCTACCCTCCAGATCGCAATCTCCGAAGATGCGAAAAATGGCAAAGCGCTATATGCGGAGGCACATGAAGTGGTGACGGATGCGGAGGGGCGCTTCCAAGTAGTAGTGGGAGAAGGGAAAACGACCCAGGGCGATTTTGCTTCAACGCCTTGGTCCAGCGGACAGCTTTGGATGCATATTGCCCTGCAAAATAAAAGCCCGCGCCGCGGGGGCATCATCCTGAGCAGCTCCCGGCTGCCGGTCGCCCCGTACGCTATGCATGCCATTTCCACTGCTGCAATCACCGGGGATGTGGCAGCAAATGAGGCCGAAGCGGAGAAACAGCAGTCTATCTTTTGGCTGACCGGCGGAAACAGCCTGACCAAGCCCGCTACCCACTTTCTCGGTACACGCGATAACCAGGACCTCGTTTTTAAGACGAACAACCAGACGCGCATGACCATCACGAAGGAGGGTCAGGTAAAGTATAAAGCCGGTACCGCTGTAACGGGCCCTTTTGCCCAGCAAGATGCTTACCCTGTGCATATCCAGGGGGCCATGCAGGGCATCCATATTAAAGTGAACGCTTCCAGGTCTAAGCAGAATGTATTCGTGAATTTCCTGGACGCTACCGCCTCCTGGGGAAGGATAAGGGGTATGACATATCCCGAGTGGATTGCTGATGATGCGCCGGATAATTACGGTTTCATAACAAAATCCTACAACCTCAAGATCGCCGAGCTCAGCCAGGCGATCGCGGGGCTGACCGCACAGGCTGCGGGCTCGGCAGCAACGGGCGCGGGTGCTGCCGAGGCGGTATCCATCACCCTCGACGCTACCGCACTGGGCGCAGAGCTTGGTTACCTGACTTCTAACTATTCCAGTTATGTGTCGCAAGGCGCCCTTTACCAAGGGGTTCAATACAGCTCGGGCGCTGCCGATTTCGCCGAATATATCGAACGGGCGCCCGGCGCGCGCAAATGTTTCGCGGGCGAAGTTGTCGGGATCAAAAATGGAAAGGTCAGCCTCGTTACAGAAGGTGCCGATCACGTCCTGGCAGTCTCCAGCCTCCCCATCGCCCTGGGTAACCTGCCAAAAGAAAGCGATGCCGACCGGTTTGAGAAAATTGCCTTCATGGGTCAAGTATTGGTACGCGTAACGGGCACGGTCAACATCGGCGATTATATCCTCCCGACGGGCTACAACGACGGACTTGCCGTTGCCGTCGCCCCCGGCAAAATGCGTGCAGCAGACTATGGCCGGATCATCGGCATCTCGTGGAGCGTTAGTGACCCGAATGTCCTTGCACCCTATCAGCTGATCAATGTGGCGGTCGGGATCAATGCCTTCGAGCTTAGCCGGGAATTGGTGCGCCTCGAACAACAAGTGGATGCGATCACGGATTACCTGAAAGGCGAAAATCCCGCTTTAACGAAGCAAAATACTGAAAATCAATTAGTTACAAAATCAGATGATGTTGTTCCGCAAGTAAGCCTGGCAAGCCGCCATGCTGCGATGAGCATCGAGGAACATGCCGCGATCTTGGATAATAACCGCGCGTTCGTGGAAAGCGTATTCCGCAAGGCGCAGGAAGAGCTTCTGCTTGCTCACCCCGCGGCGAAGGATAATCCGCAAGTAATGGCGCTATTGGCAGATCCGGTGCCGGCCCTCAAGGCAATGTACCAGAACCCTGGGGGGTATCTGGGCGGGCTGGCCGCCGAGGCGTTAAAGACCGTTGGCAAATAAATTTGAATACCGAAAAATGCTGGTTTCCGAACTGGAAATAAATGTATAGGGATGAAAAAAATTCTACTTTTTACCGCGCTGAATTTCTTTGCTGCGTTCACCTTGCTGGCTCAGGACGGGGACGCCGGCAAGTTTGCCAGCTTCAACTTCCAGGCGCTTGCCAGAAGCACGTCTGGCAAACTGTTGCCTGTCCAGGCACTGGACGTCCGTATTTCCCTGACACAGCGGGAAGGGCAGTCGGTTAAAACCCTTTATGCTGAAAGCCACCGGGCGGTGACCGATGACCTCGGTCTTTTTTCGCTTTCGGTCGGAAATGGTACCCCGCTCAGCGGTGTATTCACCGAAGTCCCCTGGTCTTCCGGTGCGGTTTGGATGGACCTCGAAGTGCGGGCAGCGGGCGAAAGGGCGTACGCATTAGTACAAAGTACACAGCTCAAGCCGGTCCCTTATGCTTTTCATGCTAAATCGGCCAACCGCCTTGTAGATGAAACGACAGCACGCGATGGTGAGAAGAGCCAGTCTATCTTTTGGATTACGACCGGGAATAGCCTGACGAAGCCGGAGACGCACTTCCTCGGCACCCGCGATAACGAAGATTTGGTGTTCAAGACCAACAACCTCTCGCGCGGTAAAATTACCAAGCAGGGGCAATATGTCATCGAGGTGGACCCACAGGCCATGGCGACCGGTACGATCACCACGCCAGACGCGTTGATTACTTCCTATCCCCTCACCATTGAAGGTTCTTCCAATGGTATTTACATCAAGATCAATGGTTCGCGTACAAAGTTAAACCATTTCCTGAATTTCGCGGATGCGGTAAGTTCGTGGGGCGCTGTCCAAGGACAAACGACAGCGGAATTGCAGGCAGATTGGTCTTACACGCTCCGTACAACTGAATATTCCCTCAGTATCGCACAGTATTCCCAAATCATCGCAGCATATACGTCCAGTGCTGCGGTAAATGTAGCCGCAGCTTCTTGCGCGGCAGCCCTCGTAGCGCTTGCCTGGCAGGCCCCGGGCTACTCGGCCCAGGCAGCAGGTGACGGGGTTTCGCTCGCTGCAGGATTTACGGGTCTGGCTAATATTACGCAGCAGCAAACGGAGTGGCAGACGACGATCAATGCCAAAGTAGGGGTCAATTATTCCAGTGGTGCAGCAGATTATGCCGAGTGGCTGGAAAGAGTCGAAGGCGAACGGGACCTCCAGTTTGCCGAGATCGTCGGGGTAAACGGGGGCAAAGTCTCCCTGAATACAGATGGGGCAGAGCGCGTAATGGTCGTTTCAGTTGCCCCTGCTTTTTTAGGGAACAAGCCCAGCCCGGAAGCCGAACACCGATATGAGAAAATCGCGTTCGTCGGACAGGTCAACGTCCGGGTCGCGGGCCCTGTCCGGTCCGGAGATTATATCCTTCCTTCAGGAAACCACGATGGCCTGGGTATCGCCGTCCATCCGGAGGATATGGGTTTCGGGGATTTCCCGCAGATCGTCGGGGTTGCCTGGGAATCTGCCGGGGATAACCCGGTAAATATCGTCAAGGTCGCAGTCGGGCTAAACCGCCACGATCTTAGTCCGAAGGTCGCAGAAATCGCAGGGAAAGTGGAAAACATCATGGCTTACCTGGAGGGCAAAGCACCGCTCAAAGAAGCAGCGGATTATGCGGCGCCGCGCGCCGGCAAAACTGCTGAACTGAAAAAGCTGATGTCGGACGAGGCATTCGATGCGATGATCGGGCAGAGTGCTACGCTCCTCAAACTGAAGTACGCCCAGATCGAACGCCAGATCAAGGAAGCCGGCGGGGAGGTCTCTGACCCATTGCTCGCCGAGCTCATCCGCGATCCCGTAGCCGTGGGGAAGGCCATGCGCCGCGACCCGAAGCTGGAGGCCTTCTGGGCACACTTTGATGCGATGTACCTGAAAAAATAAGGATAAAATTTGATGTCAAAATAGTACGGTATTCTACACAAATCATAACTGGTTCTCATGAAATTATTACTCTACACAACGAGCTTAGCTAAAAGCATCTTATTCATCGTAACTTTTGTATTAAAAGGCGTTGAATTTTTGCCGTTAACTACTCCCAAAAGGTTGTTCCTTTCCATAATTGGGTTAATGGGGATGGTCAGTTGGGCCAACGGACAATGTGTTCCGACTGTCGGCCCTTCCAATTCACTGACCTGTACCGATGCCACCTTTACGGTCACACCGTCTGGGGGTGCATCTGTTTATTGGCATTCCTTGTCGGTGAATCCTTTCCAAATGGTAGCACCATCGAGTGCTGTAGCTTCTAAGATGGTGTTTGGCTCGGCATTGAGAAGTGATGGGAGGGTATTCGTTGCCACTCAGGCAGGGCTTTATTACGGTAACCCTCCGACTTATTCTCCTGCTACGTTGGGCGGTTATTCTGCAGGTCCTGCGTATAGTGTCTTACACGATGGATCAAATGTCTATTTGGCTACCGGGGAGGGTGTAATAATTCTAAATAGTAACGGAACTGCAATAACGTCGCAGTTTACAGATGCAAATGGATTAGGATCTAATACCGTAAACAAGATATTTATTGACGGTAAGGATAGCCTCTGGGCTGCCACTACATCTGGTTTGTATAAAAAATATAAGACCGGTGGCACTTCGTTCACTAAGTCTGGTGCTTTTAGCTCCAACGTCTTTGATGTATATGTGAAAAATGGGGTGGGAATTACCCCAGATACTATTCTCGCAGGTACTGCTTCTGGATTGCAGGTGTCAGTTAATGGTGGGGAAACATATACTGCCTATACCCAAGTGACTGATGGTTTAGGAAGTAATACTGTTCAGTCGGTATTCATTGATTCCGATGGAAACTGGTATGCTGGAACGACAGGTGGTCTGAGTATTTCTTACGATGGTGGGGTCAACTGGACGAATCTGACCACGGCTAATGGCCTGCCCTCCAACGCTATTAAAGATGTTTATGTTGGGGCTGTTGGTAATACCCCATTAAACAAGTTTGATGCAATTCTTGTGGGTACTCCTTCCGGGTTCGCCATTGGTATGGCAGGAGTTATGGACATGCAAACCGGAAACGAGCAATTCGTCAGTTTCAATACTGGGCTGACCAATACTTCGATTAACCACATTCTTCCAATATCTCCAAGTGTTGCTGCTAATCTTTTGGTGAGCACAAGTGGTGGGGGAATCGGCGTTTCAACTTTGAGTGCAGTTGCCGAAGGAGCGGCGATGAGTAGTTTAAGTGTCACAGCTAATTTCGCCAATGCACAAAAGGGTTATTTTGCAGCAATGACCTCAGGATCTGATACATGCTTTGTCACGCATTTAGTGCGCATCCCTGACATACCCCCTGCAATTACAACATGGGCCGATTCCACGCGGGGGCCTTCTACCTGCGATGGAAGCACGTTTGGCCAGTTGGGCATCGAGGGTATGATACCCGGTGAGCAGTATTTCCTGCGTTATACGATTGGTGGGGTGACTAAAGGGGGTATCCCTTCGAGCAATAGCACAATCACTGCCGATTCGAACGGCAGGCTCCTCGTTCAACTTATAGATTCTATAGGTACCTATGAGGTGCGTATCGCCTCGCTGGACACCCTGGCCGGGCAGACGGATACCTGCTGGGCGATCACAAATATTACAATTTCTGCCCCCACCGCTCCTGCAGACCCTGTGGAGGGTTCGGGTTCAATCGTAAACATTTGTGCCAATAACGAGAATGTCCGCATTGATCTCAACCCCGCGGGAATGGGCAGTTGGACCTCGGAGGATATTGTACTGGCCTTTGCGAATGCCGGCCTCACCATTGCGGCGCCAACGGATACAGCAGCCGCAGCGGATATCTATTCGCCAAACGTAGCGCCTACCGGCAGTGGCTCGTACTGGTTTATCGTCCGCAATAGTACCACCCGCTGCCTGAGCGATAC
>JBMOJO010000424.1:0-2276 GCA_049315745.1 Saprospiraceae bacterium
TCTCTCAAAACATAATTCGGCGCGAAGCGCCGTAAAAACCTTTTTACACAACCTCCATCCAAAGAAAATTTTGCTGCCGCAGGCGGCAAAAGACTTTTTATAAAACCCCAGGGCAGAGGACTGATTAAAAGATATATCTTGATGTATATTCTGGGATTATGCGTCAGCAACATATCCCAAAAGTGCATCGGTTTCCAAAGCTTCGGGCTTACGCAATGCGGGCGGTCCGTACCCACCTCCTCCTGGAAGGACCAGTTCGAGTGCTTCCCCCGGGTGTAGTTTATCCAGGCCCTTTGGCGCAATGGAACGCGAAGGGTACAACCTGATACTGCCGGTAGCGCCATTTAGCCCGCCTAATAGTCCGTGCGCCGAGGTACGCGTTTTTTCCGTGAGGATAGAGATGTTAATCGGCTTGGTACCGATGTTTTTAAACGAAAAAACCTGGCCCAATCCCCCACGGAAGGTACCCTGACCGCCGGAACCGGTAGCCAGGGATTTGCGTGTTACCAATACCGGAGCGCTATTTTCCAGAACCTCCACCGGCACGTTGGCGACATTGGTCGGGAAACTGAGGGTATGCTCCCCGTCGCGGTCAGGACGGGCTCCATACCCGCCATTGAGAAAGAAGTATTCCACATATTCCCGCCCATCATCCTCGGTGCCATTGAGTACGATGCACCAGCAGGCACTGCCGCAATCGGCCTGTACCTGACCGGGCACAGCCTGTGCCAGCGCACCAAAAACTGCGGCGTGCAGGATATTGCCGGTAATATTGCGCGCACCAAGGGGAGAAGGCTTCTGCGCATTGAGCAGGGAGCCTTTTGGCGCAACAACCCGTATGGGGCGGAAGGCACCTTCATTGTTGGGTACTTCAGGACTAAAAACGCATTTGATGGGGTAAGCGGTATAGGCATACGTGTAATTCAATACCGCGTTGATTGCCAGCGGATGGGCCGGCGAGGTACCTTCCCAGTCCACCAGGATTTCATCGCCCTGGATAAACACTTCGGCAACCAATTGTACACCCTCTCCGAGCCCATCGCCATCACCCTGATAGTGGTATTTGTAACGCCCGTCGGGGGCCCTGCGAAGGGCCTCGCGCATGGCTTGCTCACTGGCTTGGATGATGTGTTCGCCGAGTTCCTGCAGGTCTTCGAGGCCGTATTCCCGCATCAGGCGTTGGAGGGAGCGGATACCCTGGTCGTTGGCGGCAATTTGCGCTCGGATATCGCCCAGTGTTTGCCTGGAAGCCCTGACGTTGGCTTCAATGAGGCGAAAAAGGGTCGTATGCTCTTTCCCTGCTACCATTATTTTGGTTGGCGGCACCATCAGGCCTTCCTCATAAAGATCGCGTGCGCCTGCGCCCCATAGCGCGCCGCCCATATCCGGGGAATGGGCAATGGTGCCAATAAATCCGATCAATTTATCCTGATAAAAGATCGGGGAAACAATCCCGATATCCGGTTTATGCCCTGCACAGAGCCAGGGGTCGTTGGTCAATACGGCATCGCCTTCAACCCAATCCCCGGCGGGGAAATAATCCCGGAGCAGAGATTTCGTGAGCATCGGCAGTACCCCAAGAAAAGATGGAACGCTGATACTCGATTGGGCCAGGGAACGGCCTTCCCTGTCCATCAACACCACCGCAAAATCGTTGCTCTCCCGCGTAACAGTGGAAAATGCCGTGCGTTGCAGGGTGGTGCCCGCTTCGTCCACAATGGAAATCAAGCGGGCCCAGAGAATGCTCAGGGCAACAGGATCAAATCCAACTTTTGCAGAAGTGTTCATTTAAAGATATTTTGTATCTATTTGCTATTGGTATCCGCAGCTTCGCCGCGAAGGATTTTGGGGTTGTGCAAAAAGTCTGGGGTTGTGTAAAAAGGTTTTTTACGGCGCTTCGCGCCGAATGATGTTTTGAGAGACACGTCATTTCCACGATTTCGCTTCGCGAAATCGTGGAAATGACGTGTCTCTCAGAAGAATATTCTGCCGCCGAAGGCGGCAAAAGACTTATTGCACAACCTCATCATTTCCCAGGGCAATGACCTGCTGAATAGATACGATATTTTAATCATCGTAGTGCATATCAATCACCAGGTTCCTGAACGCGTCCACCTGGATGACGCTGTCCGGGCCGGCCACGGTGGTACTTTCCTTTTCTTCGACAATTGCCGGGCCCTGGATGGCAGTTCCCGGAGCCAGGGCATAGCGATCAAACACTGGAACAAGCCTTGGGGTCTTTTCGCCGGGGAACCAGACCCTGCGTTCCCCTTTTT
>JBMOJO010000425.1:0-2275 GCA_049315745.1 Saprospiraceae bacterium
ACGCCAAATAAAATCCTTCGCGGCGAAGCCGCGGACACCACTGGTAAATAGATACGAAAAACACGTCGGTTTCAAAAGAATATTCTGCTGCCGTAGGCGGCAAAAGAATGTTTACACAACCCCTATTTCTCGAGGCAATGACCTGCTAAATAGATACAAATTAAGTGCACCTAATAAAAATTACCCTGTGAAGAAAGACTTGATCAAAATTGCGCTCCTGTATATCGCAACAGGATGTGTCGGCTTCTTCGTCCTCGCGATGAACAGCAAATTAGATGCTGTTTATCGCTTTTTCATTGCCGATCTGGCAATGACCCTGATGATATTTATAATAAGCACCTGGTACCGCAACAGCTCTGTTTACGATGCGTACTGGAGCGTTATACCGTTTTATTTTGTGATTTGGTGGCTCTTGGCCTATGGTCTTTTTTTGTCAGGCCCTCAAATCATTGCGTTGGGACTGATCTCTCTGTGGTCTTGGCGGCTTACCCTCAACTGGGCAAGGTCCTGGCACGGGATGGGTCATGAAGACTGGCGCTATGTGGAATTGGCGGCCACTTCGGGCCGTTTCTACCCGCTGGTCAATTTCCTGGGTATCCACCTTTTCCCAACGCTCATGGTATTTGCCTGCATTTGGCCAATCTTTTATATTTTCATATCACCGCTTTCATCCCCACCCATGATGTACGCAGGTCTGGCGATAGGTCTATTGGGCGTGGTCATGGAGCATCTCGCCGATAATACCCTTTTTGCCTTTAGGCGCAACAGCGCCCACTCGGGCAAAGTGCTGGACAAAGGCCTGTGGGGAATTCGCCGCCATCCGAATTATGCAGGCGAGATGTTGTTTTGGCTGGGCATCGCCTTCATCGGGCGTGGATATGGGGCGCCATGGTACACCCTCGGCGGAGTAGTAGCGCTTTGGGCGATGTTTATCCTGGTAACGATACCGATGAAGGAAAAGCGTATGGCCCAGCGCTACCCCGCCTATGCGGAATACCGGCAACGTACCCCCCTCTTGCTGCCTCGCCTTTTCGGCTCCATCTCAAGATCAGAGCGGACAATATGAATAAACTTTTTTACCTGGGCGCAATCGGCGCAATGCTGTATGAAGCAGCCAACGTATATTTCATCATGCCCCTGCCCGGCAGTCAGGAAATGAACAGTCTGGGCGCGGCATATTTGCTCTATTCCTGGCGTTGGATATTCAGAGTACTCTTTTTGCTGGCCATCGCAGTGGGGGGTAAAGCGGCTTTTTCGGCAAGGCCCCTGATCGCCGGTCTCCTGACAGTGGCCGCGGCTGCGGTATTCTACCTCACTAATTTTAAAATGGCCGCCGACGCCATGTTCCTGCAACCTTCCAGCCTTACTTTTGCAAAAGGAGACAATAAACGCGTCGGCCCGGAGCGACTGGTCCTCGGGGTCGAGTATAAAGGGGAGGCTAAGGCTTATCCCATTCAGTATCTCGGCTACCATCATCAGGTGGTGGATCAGATAGGGGGAAAACCTATAATTGTGACCTACTGCACCGTCTGCCGCACCGGAAGGGTCTTTGAGCCTGTTGTGGATGGCAAAATTGAAACCTTCCGGCTCGTAGGCATGGACCATTTCAATGCCATGTTCGAGGACCAAAGTACCAAAAGCTGGTGGCGGCAAGCCACGGGAGAGGCAGTGGCCGGAAAGCGAAAAGGCCGCATCCTGCCAGAATTTCCTTCTACCCAGACTACGCTGCAAAAATGGTCGGAATTATTCCCTCAAACGCTGGTCATGCAGCCCGACGAAGGCTTTCAGGAGGTCTATGACAGCCTTTCCAACTATGAAACCGGAAAGCGAAAAGGCAAACTCACCCGTCGCGATGCCGGTTCCTGGAAGGATAAATCCTGGGTAATCGGAATCCAAATCGAGGACGAGGCCAAGGCTTATGACTGGAACCGCCTGCAGAAAGAGCGCATCGTACACGATGTAATTGGCAAAACACCGTTGCTGCTCGCCCTCTCTTCCGACAAGAACAGTTTTGTCGCGTTTTCCCGCAGCAATCCTGATCAGCTATTTTCCCTGGTGCATGACACCCTCTACATCAACGGCCACCGTTTTAACTTTCTGGGAAAATCCCTCCAAGATAGTGTACCGGACCTTCAAAAAGTGCCTGCCTATCAGGAATACTGGCATAGCTGGAAAACCTTCCACCCGCAGACAAAAAAGTGGTAAATTCCGGATGGCGAAGCGCCAAATTATGTTTTGATAGACACGTCATTTTCACGATTTCGCTTCGCGAAAT
>JBMOJO010000128.1:0-10140 GCA_049315745.1 Saprospiraceae bacterium
CAGAAGAATATTCTGCCGCCGAAGGCGGCAAAAACCTTTTTACACAACCCCAAGATCCTTTGCACAATCTGGATTGAAGAAAAAAACATCCAACATTGAAGCCACAATTGCTCAAACGCAATCGGAAAGACTACCTGGAATCTATCTCTTTCCAGCATGTGCAGGCGCCGAAATTCATGAACCTTTGGCATTATCACCCGGAGGTGGAGCTGGTTTATATCCAGCAGGGTAGCGGGAATTGTTTTATCGGCGATGCCATCGAGCGCTTCGGCCCTGAAACACTGGTACTTTTAGGCAGCAGTCTTCCGCATAACTGGATCAACGACCAAAAGTATTTCCTGCCGGACAGTACGCTGGTAGCTGAATCCCTTGCCGTACATTTCATGCCGGAATTCCTGAAGGTGAACCTGCGTGAGGTGCCGGAGTTTCAGGCTATCGGGCACCTGGTTGAGCGGGCAAAGGTAGGCTTGTGGTTTGGCCTGGAAACTTCCCGTGCCGCCTTTTACCTCCTGGAAAAAATGAAAGCAGCGGATGCTTTTGAACGATTGCTTTGCTTCTTCAGCATCCTGCGCCTGCTGGCAGAAGCAGAAGACGTTCGGCTACTCTCCAGCCCCGGCTACCTTGCCATGTTCAGCGAGACCAATGACAGGCTTGGGCGCGTGCATGAGTACCTGATGAATAATTTCACCCGGGACATCAGCCTTGAAAAAGTTGCCGAAATCGCGCTGATGAATAAGTCAGCTTTCTGCCGGTATTTCAAAAAGGCAACAAAGAAGCATTTTTCTCAATACCTCAATGAAATCCGTATCGGCTTCGCTTGTCGCCTCCTGCAGGAAAATGGTGAACCGGCAATCTCCGAAATCGCTTTCGAGAGCGGTTACAATACCATCTCCAACTTCAACCGCCAGTTCAAACTGATTACCGGCCATACCCCTTCTACCTATATGCGCCGGAATAATTTGTAAGGGCAAGGCGTATAATTCGGGACAAAAATCTGTAAAACCGGAGATAAATCCCGACCTTCGGCAAATAAACCGGGCATCGTGGTTGCGGACAAACTCAAAACCGGGGTATTTTTCATCCCCTTCTTTCTTTTAATGGGCGCCATGGCATACAGTCTTTGGGACGCGGGCGGTTTTCTTCATGCGGTGAAGGGAATGAACGACTGGGTCCTGGGGCATTTTAGCCGTTTATTTTCTTTCGGTACCTTTTTCTTTTTCGTCCTCTGTGTATGGATCTATTTTTCCCCGCTTGCCCGAATGCGGATCGGCGGGGAAGGTGCGTTGCCTTTGTTGGGCAAGCAGCAGTGGTTCAGTGTAATCCTCTGTACGACCATTGCGATCGGTATCTTGTTCTGGGGAACAGCGGAGCCGTTATACCATCTGCACGCGCCGCCTGCCGGCATCGGCATTTCCCCCGGCACGGATGCGGCGGCCCGTTTTTCGATGTCCACGATGTTTATGCACTGGACGTTCACCCCTTACAGCATATATACCCTGGCCAGTCTGGCATTCGCCGTAGCATATTATAACCACCGACAATCCTTCAGTATCGGGGCGATGTTGTTCCCGGTACTCGGAACAAGATCTGCCCGCTGGGGCAACTGGATTGATGCCATCAGCCTGTGCAGCCTGGTGGCCGGGATGGCTGCTTCCCTGGGAGCCGGTGTGCTGACCATTTCGGGTGGCATGGAGCGGTATTTTGGGATGGCAGGCGGCCCCCTGCTCCTTGGTGGGATTACCCTTTCAGTGGTAGTTGCCTTTGTAATTTCTTCCATTACCGGGCTGACCCGCGGGATCAAGTCCCTTTCACGGCTGAATATGTATATGTTTTTTATTCTGGCCGGTATTGCCCTGGTTTTCGGGCCGGTGCGTTCCCTTTTTACCATCGGCCTGGAGGGGCTTGTCGAATATTTACAGACCTTTATCCCCCGCAGCCTTGGGCTCGGCGTGGAAAAAAGCTGGTCGGACAGCTGGCCGGTCTTTTACTGGGCTAATTGGCTGGCCTGGACACCCGTCACCGCGGTATTTCTCGGGCGGCTGGCCGTTGGCTATACCGTCCGGGAGTTCATCAATTTCAACCTTCTGCTGCCTGCTTCATTTGGAATCCTCTGGATGTGGGTGTTCAGCGGGAACGCCCTGTATGTGGACTATTATTCGGGGGATCAGGACCTGTACGGGATTCTCCAGGCGAAAGGTCCGGAGCACGTCGTGTATGCAGTGCTCGACACCTTTCCCTGGCATCGGGCGGTGGGAATTGCATTTTTCCTGACCGCCTTTTTATCGTATGTTGCCGGGGCAGACGCGAATACCTCTGCCATGGGTGGTCTTTGTATCGGCGGAATCTCCCCGGAGAGCCCGGAAGCCCCGCCGTGGATAAAAATTGCCTGGGGCGGTACAATTGGCTTATGCGCGTGGGTGATGGTTGCCTATGCAGGGATTGACGGAATAAAAATGGCTTCTAACCTGGGTGGGGTACCTGCCCTCGCGTTGATGCTGGTCATCGCGGCAGGATGGTTAAAGGTGCTGTTCAGCGCGTACAAAAAGAAAGCGGCCTCATAGGGATGGTGTCAAAATCCGTCTGTTCAACGCTGGCCGTATTGCATTTCGTAATAGCTGCGGTAAGCCCCGGAGGTTACTTTTTCCAGCCACGCCTGGTTTTCCAGGTACCAACTGGCCGTTAGCCGAAGGCCCTCGGCTGCCTGGACGGAAGGCACCCAGCCGAGTTCATTTTTCAGCTTGGAGGCATCAATCGCATAACGAAGGTCATGCCCCGGGCGGTCTTTCACAAAAGTGATCAGTGCACGGGAAGCACCTACAGGGCGGCCGAGGAGTTCGTCCATGGTATCGCAGAGCTGTCGGACCAGATCAATATTTTTCCATTCATTGTTTCCACCGATGTTGTACGTCTCCCCTGCCCTTCCCTTATGCAGGATCAGGTCTATCGCCGCTGCGTGATCCCCGACCCACAGCCAGTCCCGGGTGTTCTTCCCATCGCCATATACCGGCAAGGGCTTATTATGATATATATTGTTGATCATCAGCGGGATAAGTTTTTCAGGAAACTGGTACGGCCCATAATTGTTCGAGCAGTTGGACAGGACGACCGGCAGGCCGTAGGTATGGAAATATGCCCGTACAAAATGATCGGAGCTCGCTTTGGAAGCGGAATACGGGGAGCGCGGGTCATAGGGCGTATCTTCCGTAAAAAATCCGGTATCGCCGAGGGAGCCGTACACCTCGTCGGTGGAAATGTGATAAAACCTTTTTCCCTCAAAATTCCCTTTCCATGCGTTGCGTGCGGCATTGAGCAGCGCCGCCGTACCGAGGACGTTCGTCTCAACAAAAGCAAGGGGGTCGTCAATGGAGCGGTCCACATGGGACTCGGCAGCGAGGTGGATCACGCTGTCCACTGCGTATCCCGAAATCAGCTCGGACACAACGCCGGCGTCCCGGATATCACCTCGTTCGAACACATAATTTGGGGCATCTTCCAGGTCGCCGATATTTTCCAGGTTACCCGCATAAGTGAGCAAGTCGAGGTTAATCACCCGCAGCTCAGGATAACGGGTTACCAACCGTCTGACGAGGTGGGAGCCGATGAACCCGGCCCCGCCGGTCACCAGGAGGTTGCGATACATAGCCATGGCAATATTAGTTAGTGGACTTGTTGGGGAGCGTGTCCGGCATACAATTTAGTGAACAACTTTTTTGAAATAGGCAAAGGTCTTTTCGAGCCCTTCGGAACGGGGCACCACGGGTTCCCAGCCCAGGATTTTCCTGGCCAGCCGGATATCCGGCTGGCGTACCTTGGGATCGTCCTCCGGCAAAGGGCGATAGTCAATAAATGCTTTCGGATTGCCGACCAATCCGAGGATTTCGTGGGCAAATTCAAGGATAGTGATCTCATCCGGGTTACCGATATTCACAGGGAGGTGGTAGTCGCTCATCAGCAGGCGATAAATCCCCTCGATCAGGTCGTCCACATAGCAGAAAGAGCGGGTTTGATCCCCGTTGCCAAAGACCGTAAGCCCTTCCCCTCGTATTGCCTGGGAAAAGAAAGCCGGCAATACCCTGCCGTCTTCGACCCGCATCCTTGGGCCGTACGTATTGAATATGCGCACGATACGGGTGTCCACCTTATGATAGCGGTGGTAGGCCATGGTAATCGCCTCCAGGAAGCGCTTCGCCTCATCGTACACCCCACGTGGCCCGACCGGGTTGACGTTGCCCCAGTACGCCTCTGATTGGGGGTGTTCCAGCGGGTCCCCATAAACCTCCGAAGTTGAAGCGACTAAAATCTTCGCCCCCTTCTCCCGCGCCAGGCCGAGAAGGTTATGCGTACCTAATGCACCGACTTTGAGGGTCTGTATCGGCATTTTGAGGTAATCAATCGGGCTGGCAGGCGAGGCAAAGTGCAGAATGTAGTCCAGTTTGCCGGGCACGTGTACGAAGCGCGAAATATCGTGATGGTAAAATTCAAACTCCCTGAGCTTGAAAAGGTGCTCGATATTTCTTAACGACCCCGTCAGCAGGTTATCCATCCCGATCACCTTAAAACCTTCCCGGATAAACCTATCACAGAGGTGAGATCCTAAAAAACCAGCACCGCCGGTTATGAGTACGCGCTTCATTTTGAGGACTTGTTGATGAGCTATTCCAGGACATTATTGACCAAGGAAGCCCAAATATACGCGCTTATTCACGGAGTATGCTAATTTTTCAGTTTCCTTTCAGAATAATTTCGCGCACCTGGTCTGCTGAATACCCCGTCAACAGGCAAAGGACCTCAATGGGGATTCCGTTATGGTAACCTGTTCGGATAGTTTCCCGTCTGGCTATTTCATGACCTTCCTTTATACCTTCCTTTATACCTTCCTGAAGACCTAGTTGAAGGCCTTCCTTCAATCCCTTCTCTATTCCGAGTTCCAAACCCTGCTCCAAACCCTGCTCCAAACCCTGCTCCAAACCCCGCTCCAAACCCCGCTCCAATCCTTGCTCCAATCCTTGCTCCAATCCTTCCTTACGCCCTTTTTCAATGAGTTGGTCATACAGCGAAATCATAATTTCCGGGTTTATATCCGATGGAAAAGTTTCTATAATTTTAGTAAATTCAGATGGTTCAATGGAAATCGCACTAGTAAGGTAAACAGACCAGATCTGTAAAAAGTTCCCTTGCAAATCTCTATAGATATTTCGCAGAATACCTACCAAATTATCTTGAAGTTTACCGGCATCATGGCTGTATTTCTGGGTCATCAAGGCAGCTTTAAGCCAGCCTTCCCCAAGGCCGGAAATCTGTTCGTCCGACATTTCAGGCAAACTGATGAATACTGGGTAAAATGAAGGTACATAATTTAAGAAAGGACTATACTCCCTACCCAGAAGCTCCTTTAACGTCCGGAAGGACCATTTATGTTCTCCGTGATAAAAAAGAAAAGGGATGATGGGCCGCAGGTGCCTGGGGCCAGGCTCCCCGGCTTTCCGGGATTTGATCTTTTCAGCCTGCATGCGATAGCCCTCGGACAAATAGGCCAGCATTTGTACGGACACCCATTTGTCAGGATAACTTTTATGCTCCAGCAGAATCGCCACAATGGCTTCTCCATCTTCACTTTTTTTTATTCGGACGGAAAATAGCCCATCTGAAAAAGAGGCTTTCAGGTTTTCGCTGATGAAGGAAGTATTTTCACGGGTAAGGGTTTCCATGTCAAAGTGCCCTGTGAGCTCCACAGGCAACAAACGAGACAGAAAGACCCTTGCCCGCTGGATATCTTCCAGCAATGCTTTGAAAAAATTGTCGTGGGGTTTAGTTTTACTGTTTTTCATGATGCAAGATAAAACACCATGCTTTTTAAAATAAGCCACCTTTTCCATGTGCTGTACCACCGGTTAAATGTGGCAATTTCGAATCAATTTAATGGTAAGCAATTGATTTACAAATAAAATCAATTCAACTTGTCTCAGTTCTATTTAACAGATCATTGCCTAAGTAAATAATTTTTTTGGGCAGCGTCAAAAGTCATTCGCTGCATTCAGCGTCGAAATATTCTCGCACGTTAGAGATATCGCAACAAGTCTATTTAAAGCAGGCTGAATAGCCATGTACAACAAAAGATAATCCACCCTTTTACGTTTCCTTTAGCGTCCGAACAGTACTTAAATCCATGGTAAATTGGCCTTTTTGTGGCGTAAGCGTATATTTTTTTTATGCCCCATCTAAAGTACCTTTGTGCTTATGAAAAACAAGGTAGTTTATACACTCGGAATCCTGTTTGTCCTTGGGAGCGGCTCCGCTCAAGCGCAGATCAAATCCCAGGCTGACGGGTCGGCGTGGCTGACGGAATTCAGTTATGGCGCCCATTTGCCGGGCGGAGATATGGCAAAACGCTTTGGACCAGGCTTTGGTATCGGGACAGCCGTTCAGCGTTTAAGCGAAAAAGGGAACCTCATGTATGGCGTGCAGGGCCAGTTCTTGTTCGGCAGCGACGTACGGGAAGACGTGTTGTCCGGTCTTCGCACCAAAGAGGGCTATATTATCGGGAACGACCGCAACCCGGCGGATATCCAGCTAAGGAAAAGAGGCCGGTACCTGGGGGTCCAGGCCGGGAAGCTTTGGAGCGTATCCCCTACCAATCCCAGATCCGGGATCCGGACGAGCCTTGGCGCCGGAATTTTACAACACCGCATCCGAATTCAGGAGGATCCGCTCCGGGCTGTCCAGCAAGTGCAGGGCGACTATGCCCAAGGCTACGATCGTTATGCTTCAGGCCCCTGCATTTATCAATGGATTGGATATCAGGTTTTTAGCAAAGACGGAAAAATTAACCTATACCTCGGATTCGAAGGATTCCAGGCTTTCACCCGGGGACGGCGGGACGTTCAGTTTGACCTGCAGGGGCCGTATCTGGAAAAACGCCTGGATCTGTTGTGGGGCATCCGTGCAGGATGGGTGGTGCCGCTTTACAGCGGAAAGGGCCGGACCATCTGGTATTGAACCATCCCTTCCATGCCATCCTGATCCGGCGAAGTTGAAATGCTAAAAAATAGTTTCTACATGCGTTTGGTTTACTCCTTTTTTGTTTTCGCCTACCTGAGCGCCATTTACTTTGCTTCCAGCTTTAATCTCAAGGCCCGGCAGTGGCGCATAGGCCGCAGGGGTTGGCGCACGGCCCTCGGCAACCTTGCAAAAAATGCCGGCGACAGCAAACGTATCTGGATCCATTGTGCTTCCCTCGGCGAATTTGAGCAAGGGCGCCCGATCATCGAGGGCATTAAAAAAGCCCATCCGGAAATATTTATTCTCCTTACCTTCTTCTCCCCTTCCGGTTTCGAAATACGAAAAAATTACGCCTATGCCGATGCCGTAGCTTATCTTCCGGGCGATACCCCACGCAATGCCCGCGATTTTCTGGGAATTTTCAAACCCGATCTCGCGATATTCGTCAAGTACGAGTTTTGGTTTAACCTGCTTGCCGAAATGCGGAGGCAAAGTATCCCCGCATTATTGGTATCCGCCCGGTTCAGATCAGATCAGATCTTTTTCAAATATTATGGAAGCTGGTTTCGCCAACAGCTGCGGGTATTCTCCAAAATATTCCTTCAGGAACCCCTTCCGCCCGCACTTCAGGGCAAACTTGGCGTAGATGCCGAAGTAGCCGGCGATACCCGCGTGGACCGGGTCATGCAAATTCGGGAAGAAAACCGGGCATTCCGGGAAATTGCCGATTTTTGCAGCGGGCACAACGTATTGATCGCGGGCAGTACCTGGCCGGCCGACGAGGCGCTGATCGCCCGTCTCGTTACCCAACCCTGCTTTCAGGGCTGGAAATTGATTATCGCCCCCCACGACGTCGGTCCGAAAAGGATTGATTCGCTCGAAGCCAATATCCCGCTTACTGCTTGCCGGCATTCAGCCCTGTTGAAAGGAGATATCAGCCCGGCGGGCATGCTCGTCATTGATCATGTAGGTATCCTGTCTGCGATATACCGCTACGGAGACCTCGCTTATATCGGCGGGGCATTTGGCAGCGGCCTCCACAATACGCTCGAACCGATCGCATTTCACCTGCCTGTTCTTTTTGGACCGGTATATCATAAGTTCCCGGAGGCCACACAGCTTATCTCAAGCGGGGGCGCAGTAAGTGTGAAAGATGCCGGTGAACTTGTCTCTGCTTTCACCTTGCTTTCAGCGGAACAAAACTACGAAAAGGCTGCCGGCGCCGCTGATCAATACATCGCACAGCATTCCGGTGCCACAGCAGTCATCTTGAAGGAAATTCAAAAAAAACTGTTGATTTAGGGACATTTGTTAAGCCATAAAGCCTAAAGAATTGTCTTTATCCTGATCGTAATCGTTTTCAGGAAAAACCAAAACCAAAAAACGATGACTGCCACCGAGCTGTTTAAACAATTCTCCCAGTTCAATGTATTGGTCGTGGGGGATGTGATGATTGACCGCTACATCTCCGGCGAAGTAAACCGCATTTCCCCGGAAGCGCCGGTGCCGGTATTGCAGTGGAACAGCGAAGAGGACCGGCTCGGAGGCGCCGCCAATGTTGCCCTAAACATAAAAGCCATGGGGGCTACCCCCTATCTGTGCAGCGTGATCGGGGCAGATGAAGATGGCGATTGTTTCCTCGACCTTCTGCCCGCCCACGGGCTGAGCGCCTTGGGCATCACAAGGTCGGAACAGCGGCCCACCACGGTCAAGACCCGGGTGATGGCCGGCAACCAACAATTGCTGCGGATTGACCGGGAGACCGTGGCCCCGCTCGATACCTTAGAAGCCGGTTTATTCGCCGAAAAAGCCTCCCGGCTGCTCCGCGACAAGAACATCCATGTTGTCATTTTTCAGGACTACAACAAGGGCGTCCTCTTTCCGGGCAATATCCGGATGTTGATCGCAGAAGCACAAAAACGCGGGCTGCCGACGGCGGTAGATCCTAAATTCCATAATTTCTGGGAATTTGCCGGGGTGACCCTCTTCAAACCCAACCTCAAAGAAATCCGCGCCCAGGTCGGAATTCCGGTGCCGGCAGAAACCACTGCGCTGGAGCTCGCCGCCGCAGAAGTGCGCAAGCGGCTGAACAACCTCAACACGATGATCACCCTGTCAGAAAAAGGGCTCTTCCTGGACGACGGGCAACACGCGCGCATCATCCCTACCCAGCCCCGCGCGATCGCAGATGTCAGCGGGGCAGGCGATACCGTCATCGCAATCGTCGCGCTCGGACTCGCAGCGGGCATGGACCTCGACGCGCTGGGCACCCTGTCCAACCTCGCCGGTGGCCAGGTATGCGAGCACCTCGGTGTCGTCCCGGTCAATAAACAACAATTGCTGAGGGAATATGAAATGCTCGGGAAAAGAGATCAGACGTCTACCGAACGGTAATCGTCGAGCTCCAGTACACGACCTTTAAATTGAGGGTATATACCGAGATCAGCGGCGGAAATCCTGCGCACTTTAGCCAGTTTCATCACCAATCCGATCGCGTGTTTGTCTTCGTCGTGGGTCGCGACGATGCGGGCCGGGGCAAGTTTTTCCACGAGACGCGAAAGCCCTTCCACCCCGGGAGCGATCGTCCCACCAAGAAAAAAAGGCAATCGGAAATCATTAAAGGTACTGACCAGCACTTTGACCGGCGTTTCAGGCGCTTTCCAGCCCTTTCCGGGAATGTACCCGTGTGGCGCGATAAAGACGGTCTCCTGCTGATCGGAAATCGCGAAAGCTTCATATACCGGGCCGAAGGGGCGGGTTGATGGGTACCACTGTATAGAAACACCCCCGAATTCAACCCTGGGGCGATCTTTTCCCAAAGGGATGATTTCTGCGCTTGGCAATAAGCTGCGCAGCTCCCGCTCAATTGACGCCGGCCCCACAACCCTTCGCGGGTTAAGCCGAAGCAGCGTCTGGCGATGAAAATGGTCCGGGTATTTTTGCGTAACAAGTACGAGGTCATGAGCAGGGACTTCTTCAACCCTTAGCGGCGGTGTGCGGTGCCACTGCGTATTGAACCACCGGAAAAAATCAACTTCTTCGCCTTCCAGCCAGGGATCCACCAACAGACCCAGGCCGTTGATGGCAAAATACCAGCTATTGTCCATGTTCAAACGTTGAATGCGCATCGGAATGGTTTTA
>JBMOJO010000129.1:0-10124 GCA_049315745.1 Saprospiraceae bacterium
AGGTAGCCTGAATTGATCATGATACCGAGCTTATCCTGCCGCGTTGCCCCGGGATATTTGGATTTGTTGATTACGTCGATGATTTCCAGCCCGAATTTGCTGGCAAAAGCCCAGTCCCGGTCATCATCGCTCGGAACGGCCATAATCGCTCCCGTGCCATAATCCTTGAGGACGTATTCCCCGATCCAGATCGGGATCTCCTTTTGGGTAAAAGGGTTGATGGCATAGCTGCCCAAAAATGCCCCCGTAACTTCCTTGACCTCTGCCATGCGTTCCCGCTCGGACCTGCCGCGCACATAGCTGAGGTATGCCTCCACCCCTTCCCGCATGGCATCTGTCGTCAGCTCGGGGACCAGGTCGTGCTCGGGTGCAAGGACCATGTAGGTCGCGCCGAAAATAGTATCCGGACGTGTGGTAAAAATCTCGATCTTGCGGTCGGAGCCTACGACCTCAAAAAACATCTGTGCACCCTCCGAGCGACCAATCCAGTTTGCCTGGGTACGCTTCATGGCATCCGAAAAATCTACCTCCCCAAGGTCCTGGAGGAGGCGTTCTGCATACGCCGTGATCCGCAGCGACCATTGCAACATCGGCTTACGCTCCACCGGGTGCCCCCCACGCTCCGAAACCCCGTCCTTGACTTCGTCGTTCGCCAGTACGGTACCCAATGCCTCGCACCAGTTCACATAGCTTTCCTTTCGGTAGGCCAGGCGGTAATTCATCAGGATATCAGATTTTTGCTTTGGGGACATTGCACGCCATGCTGCCGCACTGAACTCCAGTTCATCACCGCACGCAGCATTAGCCCCTGTACTGCCGTGCTGGTCGAATAAGGCCTCCAGCTCCTTGATCGGACGCGGCTTAGCGCGCGATTTATCGTAAAAATGATGAAAAAGCTGCAGGAATATCCATTGTGTCCACCGGTAATAAGCCGGATCACAGGTGCGTACTTCCCGGTCCCAATCAAAGCTGAAGCCCAGGTTATCGAGCTGCTGGCGGTAGCGTTCGATATTTGCCGCCGTGGATGCTGCCGGATGAATACCGGTCTGGATCGCATATTGCTCTGCCGGCAATCCAAAAGCATCATAACCCATCGGATGCAGCACGTTGAAGCCCTTGAGCCGCTTGTACCTTGCATAAATATCCGAGGCGACGTATCCCAGTGGATGCCCTACATGCAACCCCGATCCGGAGGGATAAGGGAACATATCCAGGACGTAATACTTGGGACGGTCGCCCCCGTTACTGACTTTATAAATTTTCTCAGCCTTCCAGATTGCTTTGCACCTGGGTTCAAACCCTTTTGGATGATACTCCATAACGCGTATTCCTGATGTTAATTTATCTTTGAGCAGGCAACCGCATTACCCGCTTTGTGCGTGGGCGAAATTAGGAAAAAAAAGGAACTAATCGCTGCCGGAAGACCGGCAGTCAAATCCATTTTTTTTCTTGCCGGCGACTGCTGAAAACGGCATTGAACTTACGCGGAAAACATTCCATTTAACAACAGTGTTTAAAGCCTTACAGTTAGCGCCAGCTATCCCCGCCATGCGATCTGTCCAAATTTATTAATCCTGCAAAAATGCGATAAACCAACCGTATGAAAAACCTGTATCTTCCCGTTTTATCCACTATCCTGATCTCCTTGGTCGCTTGCACGCCCAGGACGGGCGAAAGCCTTGCAGGATCGTCCACTTCGGTCCTCAACCAGCGCGTCACTTCTTTTGAAGGCGAACCGATGATGCTGGGGTCGGTCAACCGTTCCGGTTTCCAGGAAGCCCCTTTCAAAGCCTGGTTCGAACCCGGCTACGCCGATTACAAGCCCCGCGAGAGCGCCCTCGAAGGGGTCTCAAATGCACTGAAAAACGTGCGTATTACCGTATTTATGGGCACCTGGTGCAGCGATAGCCAGCTCGAAGTGCCCCAGTTCTACCGCATACTCGATTATCTGAAGTTTCCGGAAAAAAACCTCCAGGTATATGCCGTGGACAATCACCCTGACCGCAATAAAACTACCCCCGGCGGGGAAACGGCAACTTATAAAATCGAATATGTGCCTACGTTCATTTTCTTCCGCGATGGAAAAGAAATCGGACGGATCACGGAGTACCCGCAAAAATCACTCGAAGCCGATATGGCGGCCATCGTCAAGTAGATTCGCAGAATTTGCCGCCTTCGGCGGCGAAATTTTATATTGAAGCCTCGCTTGGCACATTGATTTTGCTTCGCAAAATCAATGTGCCAAGCGAGGCTTCATGCGATTATTTTGCGCAAAGCCCCAAAAAAGACTTTTTAAACAACCCCGCGCAGCTTCTGAAGAAGCGGCGGTCAGCATACAAGATTTACGGCAGCGGCTACTGCGCCTGGAGCTTTGGACGTTCCAAATGGTGCGCTGTAGCATTTTGCAACGCCCTTGCCACCGCAAGCGCCATGCCCTCCTCGTACAACCTGGCCGTGAACGAAATGCTCGTCGGGCGGCCATTAGCCTGAAAGCCGTTGGGGATAACCACGCAGGGGTGCCCCGTAAAATTGGTAATCGTGAGGCTGCTGCTACCCCAGGAGGGATGGACATAGACATCTACTTTGGAAAATACCTCCCGATGCACCGCCTCGATAAGCTCTGCGCGCCGACGGTTGGCCTGAATGTACTCAACTGCAGGAATAAACCGGGCGCTGCGGAACACGTTGGGCCATGCATTGCGGATCTGGCGGACCATAAGGTCGTCTTTGCCGCTACGGGTAAGGTCGTCAAATGCCGCTGCCGCCTCTGCCTCCAGGATGAAGCGAATATCTGGTAATGGTGGGAGCTCTACTGGAATCAACTCAAAACCCAGCCCACGCAACCGGGCCAGGGAGAGGCTGTCCTGTTTTCTGAAAGGGTACGGCCTTTCAAAATCCTGCTTCAGATAGCCGATTCGCAGCTTTGCCGGATTTTCGTCGCTGTTGAAATTAAAAGGGACATCCACGACAGCGCGGTCTTTGCCATCCGGGCCATAAATCGCCTGAAAGACGATCGCACAATCCTCAACCGTCCTGCAAATCGGCCCGATTTTGTCCATTGACCAGGACAAGGCCATCGCGCCATGCCGGCTTACCCTTCCGAATGTTGGGCGAAGACCGGTGACACCGCATGTCGTTGCCGGAGAGATAATCGAACCGAGGGTTTCGGTACCGATGGCGAAGGGGAGCAAACCCGCAGATACGGCTGCGGCAGAGCCTGCCGAAGAGCCACTTGAGCCGGTATCGGGGTCCCAGGGGTTTTTAGTCGTGCCGCCATACCAGACGTCCCCCCAGGCCAATGCGCCGAGGGTGAGCTTGGCCACTAAGACCGCCCCGGCCTTTTCCAGCTTCTGGACAACTGTGGCATCGTAATCAAGTACCTGATCCTTATACGGCATGGCGCCCCAGGTGGTTTTGTAGCCCTTTTTTGCCAGTAAATCTTTTGCCCCGTAAGGAATACCGTGCAACAGCCCTTTATAATTGCCGGCTTTGATCTCCGCATCGGCACGACGGGCCTGCGCAATGGCGAGGTCCTCCGTTAGGGTAATTACACATTGGAGCCGGGTATCGTACTTTTTGAGCCGTTCGATGAAAAAACGGGTCAGGGTTTCAGAGCTGATTTTACGGGTGCGCAGTAATTCTGCCAGCTGCCGCACAGAGTACCAGGCGAGGTCCTCCATATCCGCAGGTAGCCCTACCTGACCGGGTTTTGAAAAAACGACGGGCCGCTGGCCTACCGGTGGAACATATCCCATCGGCATGGGGTTGAACGTAAGGACAGGTGAAACGGCATTGTCAAAAGGCATCTGCCGCAGCGAAGCAAACGCCCGGCGGTTGTCCTCCACATCGGGCAACAACGAATCAATCTCCGCCTGGGTAAACTCCACGTCCATCACCCGGGCAGCCGCCCGAATATCGTCCGGTGTGAGCCGGTCCGCGAGCCATGGCCCTGAAAAAGCCCCAAGCAGGAAAATACACAGTGCAATGGCACACGTAATAAATTTGTTCTTCATAATAAAAGTGTTATCCCTGTATCTTTGCAGACCGGAAGAGAAACTTTATGCAGCGCTTAAAACACTAAAGTACAAAAAACGCAGTATCCCGATATGAAAAAAAATATCAAAGTCTTTAAATTCGGCGGGGCTTCGCTCAAAGATGCCGAAGGAATCAAAAATGTAGCAGGCATCCTGCAGGGCTTCCGGGCAGAACCGCTCGTCATCGTCGTTTCGGCAATGGGCAATACCACCAATATGCTGGAAAGAGTAGTAGAAGCACATGCCAAACAAAACGGCAAGGCACAGGAATTACTCGACGATATCCGCAAAGCCCACCACCATGTTATGGGGGCACTCTTCCCCGGGCAACACGAAATCTATGCCCTCGTCAACGATACTTTCGTAGAAATCGAATGGGTCCTCGACGAAGAACCGCACCCCAATTACGACTATATGTACGACCAGGTCGTATCGGTGGGCGAGTTGCTGTCCTCACGGATCGTAAATGCGTTTATCAACAGCTCGGGCCTCCCCTGCCAGTGGCTGGATGCCCGCGATGCAATCCTGACCGATGATATTTTCAGGGAAGGATGGGTACAATGGGACGAAACAGAAGAACGCATCGCCCGCAATGTGTACCCCATGCTCGAAAAAGGCGGTTTTGTTCTGACCCAGGGTTTCATCGGCAGTACCAGCGAAAATTTCACCACTACGCTCGGCCGGGAAGGTTCAGATTATACGGCAGCCATCTTCGCCTTTTGCCTCAACGCCCAGAGTATGACCATCTGGAAAGATGTGCCCGGCGTGCTTACCGCCGATCCGCGCCTCTTCGAAAACGTCGTAAAAATTGATCGCCTTTCGTACAACGAAGCGATCGAAATGACCTACTATGGCGCCAAAGTAATCCACCCCAAAACCATAAAACCGCTCCAAAATAAAAGTATTCCCCTATTTGTCAAGTCTTTTATAGACCCTGCCGGGCAAGGTACCTGTATCTCTGATGAAGCAGAAGAACGCTACCCGCCAATTGTGACCGTAGAACGCAATCAGGCCCTGCTCTTTATCTCCACCCGCGACTTTTCCTTTGTCGCAGAACATCATATAAGTTATTTATTTAATATGATCGCAGAAATGCGCCTGCAAGTCAACCTGATGCAAAATTCCGCGATTAGCTTCAACGTCTGTGTAAACGATATTGACGATAAGGTGGACCGCTTTGCGGCACGTATCCAGGAGCAGTTCAAGGTGGTCATCGAGCGGGGGCTGGAACTATATACGGTTCGCCACTACCAGGAAGATGTCCTGGTCAATCTCCGCCGTGGAAAAATGGTGCTCATTGAAGAGCGGACGACCGGAAATATGCAGATGGTCGTCAAAGACCTGCCGGTCATGCAGCGGCGGGCCGTACCACTGCCGAGTGCAAAAGATATTATCTGACCCGGCCTTGTTGCGCAGGTCTGTCCGGCGGAGGGGGCGATCCCAACCCGACATCCTACGGTCGCAACAGCGCAATATTTTTTCAAATGGATATTGACCTGAAGGCATCGCTGATTGCGCTGACCGGGGCCCAGCCCGCCGGGCAGCGCTTTCTCCTCGCAGTGAGCGGTGGGTTGGACTCTGTCGTACTGGCACACGCCTTCATGCAAAACAACCTCGAATTTGGTATTGCCCACTGTAACTTCAGCCTGCGGGGCGACGATTCAGACGCGGACGAGGCATTTGTCGGCCAACTTGCTAACCAATACGCGTGCCCTTTTTTTGCTCGACGCTTCGACACCCGTGCACATGCCCGGGAATCCGGCATCTCCATTCAAATGGCTGCCCGCAAACTGCGATACCGTTGGCTCGAAAGCGTACGCAGTACAGCAGGTTATGACTGGATCGCGACCGCCCACCAGCTCGATGATGCCCTGGAGACCTTTTTGATCAACTTCATCCGCGGCACAGGCCTGCGCGGGCTTTCCGGTATCCCTGCAAAAAACGAACGGATAATCCGGCCATTCCTTCAGTTGCGCCGTGAAGACCTGGAAAAATATTACAAGCATTACCACCTCACACACCGGGAGGACAGATCCAACGCCGAGACGGATTACCTGCGCAATAAAGTCCGGCATCTCATCGTCCCGGTCCTCCTGCAAATCGAACCGGGTATCCTCAAAAAGTCCGCCCAGAACTTTGAAGCCCTGCACAATGCCTCGCTCCTCTATGACCATACACTGGAGAAAATACGATCCGCTGCCTGCATGGCTGCGGCACAGCGCGTCGTCATTGACTGGTCACAAATAGAACCCTTTCCCGCCCCGGCATCTATCCTTTTTGAACTCCTTGCCCCCTTCGGCTTCAATGCCGTCCAATGCCGGCGAGCCTGGGAGATCCGCAGCGGGCAGCCCGGCAAATCGTTTTCCTCCAGTACCCATATCCTCGTGATTGACCGCAACCATTTTATCCTCGAACCCCAAAAAAATACCTTCCCTCAGGCAATCGCTATTGAAGCTGAAACACATGAGGTCCTTTTCCCGGAAGGCCGCCTCCAATTTAGCGCACATACCAATCAAAGGCCCGGAGACAAGAATACTGCAGTTATCCCGACAGCAAACCTTTCCTATCCGATTATGCTCCGGAAATGGCGTCCCGGCGACAGGTTCTGCCCCTCCGGACTGGGCGGCAGACATAAAAAAATTCAGGATCTACTCACCGACCTGCGCCTGGACCGCCTGAGCAAACAACGTATCTGGGTATTGGAGAACGGTGACGGTAAAATCATCTGGGTAATCGGCATCCGGCAGGACCAGTATTTTACTTGTTTGGCCACAAAACCGGATTCTTGTTTGGAAATCCGGTTTTTCCCAACCGAAATTGTGTAAATTTGTTATGTTCTAAATCAGATGTTTCTCCTTTTTATTCTGACAAATTCATCGCTTCACGATCATCGCAAAAACCAAAAGCTTATGAAAAATTGGACCTTTACCCTCTTTTTCACCTACCTGTCCGGCATGCTGTGGGCTCAAGATATTACGGTACCCCGCGTACAAAACTCGCTGGTAACCAAAATGACCGCAACCTGGTGCAGTATCTGCGGAAGTACTGCATGGGACAACTACAAATCCCTCGTCGGCAGCCTGAATACCAAAGCGCTGGTGATGGCCGGGCATTCCAGTACCTCAAGCTCCCTGTATAGCCCTACCGCAGAAAAACTGATCCAGAATTTTGAGCAATCCCTGAGCCACCCAACTTTTTTCTATAATACCAGCCGCATAGGGTCAAGCGGGACGACGATGGTCAATAATATCACAAACAATGTCAATAATGCCAATAAGGCTGCACCTCAGGCCCAGGCCGGCCTCGTCGCACGTCTCGATCCAGGCACACGGGAGCTGGTCGTTCAGTCGCGTATAGAATTTTTTCAACCACAGCAAGGCGAATACCATTATGCCATCTATCTCCTGGAAAAAACCGTAACCGCCTCGCAGGCTGCCCGTTCTTCCAGTGAAACCCACCAAAACGTAATGCGCACCGCCCTGCATGCAAACCCCTTCGGTGACCTGATCTCCAGTGGTAATACAGCAGAAGGGACCATCAAAGGGGTCATCACTACTTTCCCCCTCCCGGCCGGCTATAATCCGGCAAACCTCATCATCGCCGGGATCATCTGGAAAAAGAACGGCACAAAATTCGATTTCGTCAACCTGAACTATACCGGCCAGATCAGTGTGTCAGTGACGAGCACAATGGATGCAAAGTTATTGCAGGGATTCAAGGTCTTTCCGAATCCAATCTCCAATAGCGCGTTGGTTACCTTAAACCTGCCCGCACCTGCCGGTAATACGACTTTAGAACTTTTCGATGTCTTCGGACGCAAAATCCATACGGTTTTTCAAGGTCGTTTGCAGGAGGGCCAACACCAATTCAACCTCGACCGCAGCACGTTCAAGGCCCCTCCGGGATATTACCTCCTGCGCCTGCGCCACGGAGCAGCACAGGCAACGCAGCAGTTGCTGTTCCACTGACTCCGATAATGCAGGGGGGGTCAAATGATTATGCTTTGCCCCAACAGTTTATAAGACTTGTTGCGATGGGACGCTCATGGCGAAAAAATGCTGTTTCTCGCCCGTATTGCAATTTTTTTGATCACATAGCATGGCTATGCGCCTTCAAAAAGTCCCCGTGTGGACGAAAAACAGTTCATGATCCTACCTGGATAACCTGTCTCAACAAGTCCATAAAAAATCTAATCCACTGTAATGCCTACGGATGATTATCCCCACGCGGACAAATAAAGCTCGCGGGCGGAGAAGAAGAAACCACTTTTCATACAACTCAGTAAATATGAAATTTAACGCCCGGCACAAGGCCCTAAATTTTCAGAAAAACCTGCGACAATCACCGGAAGTATGCTCGATCTGAAGCTCATGGACTATGCTGCAGGCCTGAAAGTCCAGGCCCGGGACGGTAAAAAAAAGGTCTGGGACCCCGTACGCAAACAATGGGTGGCGCTGCTGCCCGAAGAATTTGTCCGGCAGCTTACGCTCGCCTACCTGATCCAGGAAAGGGGGTACCCTGCCAGCGCACTTGCTGTAGAAAAAACCCTCCGTGGCCACCATTTGAAAAAGCGTTGTGATATCGTCGCTTTCTCCATCCGTAGCAACCCATTTCTGCTCATCGAATGCAAAGCTCCAGATATTACCCTCGGTACGGAGGTCTTTCTACAGGCAGCCAATTACAACCTCGCCCTGCAGGTTCCTTTTCTGATGATGACCAATGGGCAGCAGTCCTACTGTTGTCATCTTGACTATCAGGGGCGGCAGATAAACGACCTTCCCGAAGTACCCGGTTATCCCGCTGCGCCGCGCATATAGCCCTGTGCCGCAATAGTCTAAAATACTCAAAAACAAAGCAAATGATTTTAGTTACTGGTGCCAACGGGCAAATCGGCTCTGTGCTGACCGCGTCCTTGCGCAATACATACGGGACCGATGCCGTGCTGGCTACCGACATCCGCCGGCCCATCGCTCAGGAAGGACCTTTCGAAATACTCGACGTCCTCTATCCTGTGAAGCTTCGCGAGCTTACAACAAAATATAAGGTGACCCAGGTGTATCATCTGGCAGCAATCCTTTCGGCAAAAGGCGAGCAACATCCGCAGCAAGCCTGGGATATCAATATGCGCGGGCTTTTCAACGTCCTGGAAATGGCCCGGGATATGTCGCTCAGCGTATTTTTCCCCAGTTCCATTGCCGTTTTCGGACCCTCCACCCCCAGGGTGATGACCCCACAGGACACTATTACCCAGCCCACTACGGTGTATGGCATCAGCAAAGGGGCCGGGGAAAACTGGTGCCAGTATTACCACAAGCGCTACGGCGTGGACGTGCGGTCAGTCCGATATCCTGGGATTATCGGCCATCAGTCTCTACCCGGAGGGGGAACGACTGACTATGCGGTAGAGATTTATCACGAAGCGATCAAAGGCAATACTTTCACCTGCTTCCTCAGCGAATATACCCGGCTGCCCATGCTGTATATGGACGATGCCATCCGCGGCACCCTGGAGCTCATGGAAGCCCCCGCGGAAAAGATCAAATGTCGTACAAGCTATAATATCGCCGGGATCAGTTTTACCCCGGCAGAAATCACTGCATCCATACGCCGCTACTTCCCGGATTTCAGGGTCAATTATGCCCCGGACTTCCGCCAGCAAATCGCCGATAGCTGGCCCGAAAGCATCGATGATTCTACCGCCCGCGGCGAGTGGGGCTGGAAACCACGCTTTGACCTGGAAGCTATGACCTCGGATATGCTCCAGCAGCTCGCGCGTCACTACATGGTGCGCGTGCCTGCGTTATGAGAAGAGAGTAAAACTCCGTTCGTTTCAATCCGGAGTTGGGGGTGTGTATAGAATCTGGGGTTGTGTAAAAAGGTTTATTACGGCGCTTCGCGCCGAATTATATTTTGAGGGACACGTCATTTTCAAGATTTCGCTTCGCGAAATCTTGAAAATGACGTGTCCCTCAGAAGAATATTCTGCCGCCGTAGGCGGCAAAAGACTTTTTACACAACCTCAGATTCTATGTATGGGGGTTGTGTAAAAAGGTTTTTTACGGCGCTTCGCGCCAAATAATAATTTGAAAC
>JBMOJO010000130.1:0-10108 GCA_049315745.1 Saprospiraceae bacterium
GTGCCCGAAGCGGCAAGGCCGATATCGGTATTGTTGTTGCTCCAGGAAAAGAGGGTCTGGGCCACCTGACCTGTAAAGCTGACAGCGGCAGTCGTCTGGTCGTGGCATAGTACCTGGTCGGCAGTCGCCACAACATCCGGCTGGGGCTTGACGATGATAAGGAAGGTATCTCTGGGCCCCGTACATCCATTGATTTCAGGGGTCACGATAATCTGGGCCGTATCACGTACATTTTTGATATTCAGCGCATTAAAAGCACCAATATTTCCGGTGCCCGAAGCGGCAAGGCCGATTGCGGTATTGCTGTTCGTCCACTTATAGACCGTGTTGCTGGAGAGGGAGTTCACCCCATTATAACCACGTACAAAATTGATCGCCATCGTATTGGCCTTATGGCAGAGGGTTTGGTCCTGGGTTGCCGCAACAGATGGCAAGGGGTTGATCGCATCGTCGCTGTCGTCGCAATCCAGGCTATTGGTCACATAATCCACCGGTGCCGAGGGGTCACAGATAATCTGTACCTTCGTCGTATCCCCGAAGCCATCGCCATCGGCATCTTTATAATAAGTATAGAGGTCGTTGCTATTTCCCGTTATACAGAAAGGGGCATAAGTGCCCGCCTCAAGCAACGGAAGGGAAGCACTGCTGAGGCAGGATTGGCCACAATCCCGTGCGATGAAATAAAAATCGAGTTCCCCTGTCCAGGCAGTATCGCGGATTTGAATTTGCACCATTCCCGACATTCCGACCGTTGGCCTTATCGGGGAAAAATCAACTTCCAGCGGTGAATCCGCAGTGCCCTGTGTAGCTGCGGCAACATAGTTGATTTTCTGCGGGGCGGTAAATATTCTTCCCAAAGCACCGCTATAAAACCGCAGGGTAATCTCATCGTTTGGCTGATCACTGCCGATAAGCAGGAAAAAGGAGACCTTGCCGTTGCCCTGTACCTGGGGGCCTGTTACCCCTCTTAACTGCCCACCGATAAAAGCGGCAAGCCTGTCATCGGGGTGATTGAACACATAGCCAGGGGTATAAACCGGGCTGGCGATAATCGTCATGGTGGTCAGAAATGTCCCGGCGACCGCCCATGCAGGTTGGGGGGCCAGGGGGTTGGCAGGCACCATCACGGGCAGGTAATCAAATTCCAGGCAGGCACCCTGGTATTTATTTTCATAATCCGCTAAGTTAAAATTCTGGAAGGCCTGCCCCTTGAGGATACCCTGTCCCGGGACGCTGTCCCAGCCGGGACGCTCGGGCCGGGCAAAGACACTAAAGCGGATACTCCTTTCAGCAAAATAGGCATTGGCCGTCTGCTCGGTGACACGCACAACCAGATCGGCAGAACCGACGAAGCCTGGTCGGGGGCTGACTTTCAAGACGGAATCTATTCTGGTGACGACCAAGTCGGGATTAGGGGCCACCGTCCAGCTCACTGCGCTCGCGTCTGGCTGCACGAGAAAATCAATCAGCCGCACAGAATCGAAAGGGACATCCATTAAGGTACATTGCCCAGGGATGGAATCCAGGCCCACCGGTGAATCCCCGGAGCTAAACACGAGGATTTCTAACGGGGCGTCAAAATCCCCTGTTGGCGTTTGGGCCAAAAATATCAACTTGTTTTGGGCGACATAGACGCGGTTGGTCGCTGCATGATACCAGCGAATTTCCATCGTGTCCATGGCTGAATTGGAAAAGACCGTGGCCATCTGAAATACCGCCGCCGGCCCAAGAGCCGTAGGCACGGCAAGGCCCCTGAGCTGCCCCCCAACGAAAAACGCCACCGTATCTGCAGTCGAAGCTACCGCCGAGCCGTCAAAGGTGACCTTTGCTGTTACGTTGGTACTGAACGTAAATGCCGACGGGTTGGGCGGTGCCCAGGAAGGGTTTTGGGCAGATACCCCAAAGGGCAGCAAAAATAACATCCAGACAATGCTGAAACCTTTTATACATCGTAGCGCTAAGTCCATAAAGGCATGATTAGTTTCGGTTAAAAAAGACCATAAATGACGACCTTCGGTATTATTCGCTTCTACCCGAGGCTTATCCCGAGAAGGTCAACCTATCTTGTTTTTACGACGCTAAATTCTTGACGATTGGCTAAATAATCCGGCAAAAACTGGTTTGAAAACTGCAAAATGAAAATTGAAGCCTGTAAAAGGGGTGGTGTAAAAAGTCTTTTTGTGGCGCTTCGCGCCGAATTATGTTTTGAGAGACACGTCATTTTCACGATTTCGCTTCGCGAAATCGTGAAAATGACGTGTCTCTCAAAAGAATATTCTGCCGCCGAAGGCGGCATAAGACTTTTCACACAACCCTTAAAAAGCGATGGGAGAATTGATTGGACTTGTTGCGGTAGGCTGTGCCGGTAGGAGAAAACAGCCGTTTTTTGTCCCGCGAAGGCCTATTAAGGAAGCCGTGCCTGGCTATAGATTGGATAAAAAATCAACTAAACGGGTGGAAGAATTCGTCAGGTTGAGTTTTTTCCGAAGGCGGATACGCGCGACATTGATACTGTTGATTGACTGCCCGGTAATAGAAGCGATATCTTTAGAAGACATATCCAGACGCAAAAAAGCCGCGAGTTTCCGTTCATTCGGGGTTAAATGAGGATTTATTTTAGTCAGTTTCTCAAAAAAAGATTGTTGAACGTGCAGAAATCGTACTTCGAATTGACGTAACGAGGCGTGGCGGTCTTTTGTTTTCTGAAGGTCCCGGAGCACTTTTTTAATCATGGCCCTGCTTTCATCACTACCGGTATCCAAATGGCCGAGCAGTTTACCTGCAGCATTGTCCACGACTTCTTGTTGCCTGACCTGGTAGAGCGCTTCAACGGCGAGTTGTTTTTCCTTATATTCGAGATTTGCCGACAGGTTCTCGCGCTCCAGCAGTAATTCATCTATCTTTTCGTCTTTAACGGATTTCTCCTGTTGGCTCTTCCTGAGCATCTTGTTTACATCGCCCAGGTAAACATAGAGGCACCCTGAAGCAACAAGTACCGTAAACAAAAGGAGGCTTAGGTTGCGCTGCCTCCGCTGCCTTTCTTTTACAGCCGATTCCCTTGATTTATTCTGGTAATACCTTTCGAGTTCCAGACGGGTCATCTCTTCTCTCGCCTTGGCAATGTTGATCTGTTTCAACAAATCCTGGGATAAGGTCATGTACTTCAGGGTTGAGTCGGAAGGGCCGACTTCCTGGTACAAGCCGTAAAGTGCCGAAGTCGAATTGTATCCCAGGTCAATCCCGTTGCAATCCAGTGAGAGGGCATAGGAACCCTGCATAAATTTAATGGCCCTGGGGTAATCTTTTTGTTCGTGAAATAATTTCCCCAAGTTCAGCATTGTTGCCGACTCACCCGGCACATCTTTGATTTTTTTGCTTAAAGCGAGGCTCTCCTCCAGAATTTTGTAGGCTTCTGCATACCTTCCCTGCATTTGAAACAGGATTGCCTTATTGTTCAGCAGCTTCGTCAGGTTAGTGGCATATTCCGGAAATTTTCGTGCCATCGCAATACCTTTATCCAGGTATCCAAGTGCCCCGGTATAATCTTTTTGTGTCCTGAAAATTATACCCAGATTATTGTATATAGGAATAACATTGGGCAGTAATATGGAATCCCCCTGCTCTTTGGCATACAACTCCAGCAAACGAAGGGCTTTCAAATGGTAAGTCCTCGAGGCATCGAAATCTTCCAGAAAAAGCCTGACCGCCCCCAGGTTGTTATAGGCAAAAGCAAGCTCGTTTTTCGGCCCATCTTCGCCGATCAGATTCAGATACCGGTGAAAATAACGGGCCGCCATTTCCAGGAGACCGGCATGAAAACAGGCCTTTCCGGCATTGCGGACGCCCTCGCGCAATTCAAAAGGCATATTTGCCGACTCTGCTTTGCTGATCGCAGCCTGCGCATAATCCAGTGAAAGCTTAAAATCTTCGAGCAGATAAATTTTCGATAATTCCAGCAAAACCTTTACCTCGCTAGATTTTGAAGGCTGCTTCTTGAGAATAGCGTGCAGGGAATCCAACTTCCCGGTATGAACAGCATATATTTTACCGGGCAACGCAAGCAAGGTCAAAAGAAGCCAGAAGGTGATCGTTTGCCTGCCATTGAAAGCGTATTCCATAAGGCTCAATTGTGCACCACCGGCAAAAATGGATAAATTGCCAGGAATGTCAAAGCGCCGGCAATAAACCCGGCAAAAGCGATCCAGGATATTTTTTCAAATACCAAAGAAAATCAATCCGTTCCATTCCCATCGCGGCTACCCCTGCAGCAGACCCGATGACCAGCATGCTGCCGCCCGTTCCCGCAGTGTATGCGATAAACTGCCACAGCTTGCTGTCAAGGGGATATGCATCCATCGGGTACATCCCCATCGTGGCCGCTACCAGGGGGACGTTGTCAATAACCGCAGAAAGTACCCCAATTAAAATTATGACCACGTCCAGGTTTGGAACGGCCACCTGAACATTTTCTGCGAGCTTGCGCAGCAACCCAATTTTTTCCTCCCCGCCCGTCCCAATGACCGCGATAGATTCCAACGCAGCAACGGCCATCAGAATGCCCAGAAAAAAAATGATGCTCGACATCTCGATCCGGGACATCGCGTGGCGAACGGAAAAAAGGTGCTTTGAATCATCGCCAAAATCCTCGCCGGGATGGATAACTTCCGATATCGCCCAAATCACCCCAAGAGAAAGCATGATGCCCATGTAAGGGGGCAGGTGGGTGATCGTCTTGAATACAGGCACCAATATGAGCCCCGTCAACCCCGCAGCAAGCATCGTCTTACTGCTCAACAGGCGCCGCTCCCGTTCGTCCTCCCCACCGTTGTTGCTTAATAGCACCAATTGCCCGTTGAAGCTCGGAATAAAACGTGCAATTAACAGCGGAACGATCAGACAAATAATAGACGGGACAAACAAGTGTGTGGCCAATCCAAATGTAGATACTTTTTTGCCGATCCACAACATGGTGGTCGTCACGTCCCCGATCGGCGACCAGACGCCGCCGGCATTCGCTGCAATAATAATCAGGGAAGCAAACCAAATACGGTCTTCGCGGTCTTTTATGATTTTCCGCAGCAGAGAAATCATTACAATTGTCGTGGTGAGGTTATCCAGCACCGCGCTAAGGAAAAAAGCAAGTATAGAAACCGTCCAAAGCAAAACGTACTTATCCTTGGTCCGTATCCGCTCGGTAATGATACTGAAACCCTTGTGCAGATCCACCAGTTCGACAATCGTCATCGCCCCCAGCAGAAAAATCAGGATTTCAGCAGTTTTGCCTAAATGATGCAGCAGCACGCCTTCGATACTGCCGGCATTCCCGTGATGGTCCAGCACCTCGATGCCGCCTAAAGATACCAAAGCCCAGCAAAGTGAACCAATTAACAGCGCTGGCACCGACTTGTCCAGCTTGAGCGGGTGCTCCAGCGCAATCATCAAATAACCCACTACAAAACACGCCATAATCAGTGCAACCATCAGCTTTTCTTTATTTTAGATAACCCCAAAGCAATCTGTTTGTTTGTCAGTTACATGTGAATATCCGGCAGGAAAGGATAAATCGCAATGAACGCGAGTGCCCCTGCAATGAACCCTGCAAAGGCAATCCAGGAAATCTTTTTGAGGTACCAAATGAAATCTATGCGCTCCATACCCATAGCAGCCACGCCCGCAGCAGAGCCAATAACCAGCATACTCCCCCCAGTACCTGCCGAATAAGCGATGAACTGCCAAAGTTTGCTGTCCATGGCATAGACGTCCATCGGGTACATCCCCATCGTTGCAGCTACGAGCGGGACATTGTCAATCACAGCGGAGAGGACCCCGATCAAAATGATGACCAAGTCCAGGTTGGGAATGGCCTGCTGCAGGTTCTCCGCGACATTTTGCAGTAACCCAGTCTTCCCACCGCCCAACCCACTCACCGAAACCGACTCCAAAGCAGCGACTGCCATAAGAATGCCCAGAAAGAAGATAATACTGGAAATCTCAATACGCGACATCGCATGGCGCGCGGACAACATCTGCTTCCCTCCATTAAAGTCTTCACCGGGATGGATATACTCCGATATGGCCCAGATAACCCCCAGAGAAAGCATAATCCCCATATAAGGCGGCAGATGAGTCAGGGATTTGAATACCGGAACGAGAATAAGCCCCAACAGACCGGCAATCAGCATGGTTTTGCTGCTTAGTAGGCGACCCTCATCCCCTGCAGAATCCTCCTGCCCCCCACGCAGCTCCAGCTGCCCATTAAAATTGGGGATAAATCGGGCAATCAACAACGGAACCACCAGGCACAAAATGGATGGAATGAACAAATGTACCATTAAGCCTACTGCACTGACCTTCTTACTGATCCAGAGCATTGTCGTGGTCACATCCCCAATCGGCGACCAGGCACCCCCGGCATTGGCAGCAATAATGATAATGGAAGCAAACCAAATCCGGTCCTCCCTGTCCGCAATTAGCTTGCGTAACAAAGATATCATGACGATAGTAGTCGTAAGGTTGTCCAGGACCGAACTCAGAAAAAAGCACAACAGGGCCACCGTCCAGAGCAAAACATACTTGCGCTTCGTCTTGATTTTGCCGGTAATGATACCGAAACCCTTGTGCAAGTCCACCAGCTCGACAATAGTCATCGCTCCAAGCAAAAATATCAGGATCTCGGCAGTCTTACCCAAATGGTGCAGCAAAACCCGCTCCACACTGTCCGGCTCACCATGGTGGTTAAGGACCTCCAGTCCACCCAACGAGATCAAGGCCCAGGTAAGGGACCCAATCAACAGTGCGGGCACCGATTTATCCAGCTTCAGCGGATGCTCCATAGCGATCATTACGTAACCGACCACAAAGCAGATGAGCAACAGGGAAATCATATAATTGCAAAATTTTTATTGGTTTGTAAATAGGATTGTAAAGTGTTTACGCGATCAGGCGTAAAAATAAAATATTTTCGATTCGATAAACTTTAATTTTCTTTATGAACCCCGCTAAACGTCGAAAAACAACAAATCCAGACTCGTTGAGCTCAATACAAGCCCACTACCCCCTTGCAAGCCGGGAAAAATTGTTGGCGTTTATGAACCTTTTACCCTAATTTTGCCCTTTATTTGACAAAGCATCCCGCATACTAATGGTCAAGATTGGAAATGTAGATTTGGGCGGATTCCCACTCCTGCTCGCCCCTATGGAAGACGTCAGCGATCCTCCCTTCCGCGCATTATGCAAGCAACAAGGGGCAGATATGATGTACACTGAGTTCATTTCTGTCGAAGGCCTGATACGGGACGCAGAAAAAAGCGTCCAAAAACTGGATATCTACGATCAGGAACGGCCTATCGGGGTACAAATTTTCGGCGCCGAGCTCGATTCAATGATGCGGGCAGCCGAAATCGTCGAAGCCGCAAGGCCCGAAGTACTCGATATCAATTACGGATGCCCGGTCCAAAAGGTCGTTTGCAAACTGGCCGGGGCGGGTATCCTGCGCGATATCCCCAAAATGATAGCCCTCACCGCCGCAGTCGTCAAGTCCACCCAACTTCCGGTAACGGTCAAAACAAGACTGGGCTGGGACCAAGACTCCATCTATATCGAAGAAGTTGCCGAACGGCTCCAGGATGTCGGTATCAAAGCCCTCACAATCCACGCCCGCACCCGCTCACAGATGTACAAAGGGGAAGCCGACTGGAGCTGGATCGCCAGGGTAAAAAACAACACGCGCATCCAGATCCCGGTTTTTGGCAACGGGGACATTGACAGCCCATGGAAAGCCCTGGAATACAAAAACCGTTACGGTGTGGATGGAATTATGATCGGGAGGGCCTCCATCGGCTATCCATGGATCTTCCGCGAAATCAAACACTTCCTGGACACCGGGCAAACCCTGCCCCCGCCTTCTATCCGCGAGCGCGTGGACGCGGCACGGCAACACCTCGCCCATGCAATGGACTGGAAAGGCCAAAAGCTGGGTATCCTGGAGACCCGCCGGCATTATACCAATTATTTCCGGGGACTGCCCGGCATCAAAACCCTCCGGCAGGAACTGGTCACCTCGGAAATCCCGGAGACCCTGTTCGAAATTTTCGATCAAATCGAACAGCAGTACGAGGGGTTTGTCTTCAGTACAAACGCTAGCTCTGCTGCGTGAACCCATAGCCTGCGCCCAAGGGGTGGTGTAAAAAGGTTTTTTTCGGCGCTTCGCGCCGAATTATCTTTTGAGAGACACATCATTTTTGAAATTTCGCGAAGCGAAATTTCAAAAATGATGTGTCTCTCAAGATAATATGGGGTTGTGTGAAAAGAATTTTTACGGCGCTTCGCGCCGAATTATGTTTTGAGAGACACGTCATTCTCACGATTTCGCTTCGCGAAATCGTGAGAATGACGTGTCTCTCAGAAGAATATTCTGCCGCCGCAGGCGGCAAAAACCTTTTTACACAACCCCAAACTTTTACCCCCCCGTATTAAGCTTCAGCCGATGTTATTCGCCAATGCTTGATTTATGCTTTTTAACATTAACGAAGAAGAGCGCCGGATTTTCCAGCTGATCAGTAATACCGCTAAAAAACTCGGCTTTCCCGTCTATCTGGTAGGGGGTTATGTACGCGACCGCCTCCTCTCCAGGCCATGCAAGGACGTGGACGTCGTTTGCGTGGGCAGCGGTATCGCTCTCGCTCAGGAAGTCGCCGCAGCACTTCGGCCCCTCCCCCGTATTACCATTTATAAAAGGTTCGGTACGGCGATGATCCGACATGGCGACATGGAAATCGAGTTCGTTGGCGCAAGGAAAGAATCTTATCGCCATGATTCCCGCAAGCCGGCCGTCGAAGAAGGTAGCCTGGAAGACGATCAAAACCGCCGCGATTTCACAATCAACGCCCTGGCCGTCAGCCTCAACGAAGCAGACTACGGCACAATCAGCGACCCCTTTCAGGGGCTGGAAGATTTGGAAAAAATGATCCTCCGCACCCCGCTCGAACCCGGAAAAACCTTCTCCGACGACCCCCTGCGCATGATGCGTGCGATCCGCTTCTCTACCCAACTGGATTTCACGATCGAACCAAAAACCTTGGAAGCTATCTCGAAGTATAAAGACCGGATCTCGATCGTTTCCCAGGAAAGGATCGTGGACGAACTCAACAAAATCGTCAGCTCCGCCCGTCCGTCAAAAGGTTTCCTGCTCCTCTTCCATTCCGGCCTCCTGAAGATTATCCTGCCCGAAATGGCAGCACTGCACGGAATCGAAGTCCGAAATGGCCGGGGGCACAAGGATAATTTTTTTCATACCCTACAAGTGCTCGAAAACCTGTGCCGACAAAGCGACAACCCCTGGCTACGCTGGGCAGCCCTCCTCCACGATATCGCCAAACCCCCGACCAAACGCTTTGACCCCGAACAGGGCTGGACTTTCCACGGACACGATGCCCTGGGGGCCGCTATGGTGCCCGCGATCTTTAAGCGCCTTAAACTTCCCCTCGACCACAAAATGAAGTACGTCCAAAAGCTCGTGGCACTGCACCTCCGCCCCATCGGCCTGACGAAGGAAAATATCACCGATGCCGCAATCCGCCGGCTTATCGTGGATGCCGGGGAAGAACTGGACGACCTGATGCTGCTCTGCCAGGCGGATATTACTTCCAAAAACCCGGCAAAAGTCAAACGATATCTGGAAAATTATGCGCTGGTCATGGAACGCATCGAAGCAGTGGAGTCTAAAGACCACCTGCGCAATTGGCAGCCACCGATAACCGGGGAAATTATCATGGAAACTTTTGATATCCCCCCTTCCCGCGAAGTAGGAATCATCAAAACAACGATAAGGGAAGCAATCCTCGATGGTATTATCCCCAACACCTACGATGCCGCTTTCACCCTCATGCTGAATAAAGCCGCAGAAATCGGACTCTCTCCGCGCAAGGGAAAATAAACCCACATCCTTGCCGTAACGTCCCGTAAGTAAGCGGTTGCGTAAAAAGGTTTTTTACGGCGCTTCGGGCCAAATTATGTTTTGGGGTTGTGTAAAAAGGTTTTCGCCGCCTTCGGCGGCGAAATATTCTTTGTATAGAGACATCTTTTTCCTGATTTTGCTTCGCAAAATCAG
>JBMOJO010000426.1:0-2264 GCA_049315745.1 Saprospiraceae bacterium
GAAGATTGGCTGTTAAATCTCTTAAGTAACTGTCCGAGAAAATTAGACCACCCCATACAAGATCGCCAAATGTGTAATCATCAATGATGCTCACTAACCCATACAGTTCCAAAATTGAGTTCTGAAGTGGCGTTGCCATAAGCAGAATCTTGGGTGCAGCTTCCAGGGATTCTTTGATCGAACGGGTAATTTTGTTGCCAGTTTTTGCATACTGTCAGAGGCACTGCGCTTTGTCAGTTCATGGGCGAAATATTTAGCATGGTACGGGGTAAATTTCATTATTCAGTGTTAGCACGTTATTCAGATTACCTTCGAGAGGTTGAATTCTTAAAAATAGTGTTCATCCGGGATATTTCATAAGGTTTTTATCTTCAGATAAAAATTTTGCCGAAACAGAATATTTATGCGCCGAAGATGGCAAGATATTCTCGTAGCTTTAGGTGGACAGCCCGGCAATTGCAATTTTGATTAGGGCTTGTCCTCAAAATACGGAAGCCGCAATCCATAACCCCCCCTTATCCGGCATCTATCTTAAATACCTTCTTTACCAAATCTGTTCCTGTGATTTGATCTCTGCCTAAATCGGTGATCCTGCCCTGTTTGTCAATGGTTGCAAAACCAAACCAGACCAAAAATCTGCTGAAGGTGCGCAGTGCGTAGCAATGGGTAAAAACCTCCTCTTTTGTCAAGGTATAGGAAGGGCGGGAGAAGGAGAGCAGATTTGGAAATGCACGGAGGTACCACTCTGCATAAAAGTCGGCAGTCCGGGGTTGGTCGCCAAACTTGTCCAGCAGGATCAATGAAAAGGCCCAGCCAAATTGTCCAATCGGTTCCTCCGGACAAGCGTCGTTGAAACTCCAATCGAACTTGTTGGTAAATGCCTGAAAAAGCTGTTTGAAAATCAGGGCACGGTTGTTGGTCTGGAGGAGTTTTTCCCCTGCCTTGGTGAGCGTTATTTTACCGTGTACATTTTTTGCCAGCCCCGCCAGTTCCAATGCCAGTCGCGCACTTTGAATGGAAATGCAATCGTGTTCTCTTGTTAGTTTTACGATGCCATGCTCAATCGCTTCATCTGGCAGGAATCGGTGCGCATAAATTTCGACCATCACTTTTTTGGGCAACGCGCCGAGCGGTGTCAGTTTAATCTGCTTGTCGCGTTGTACGATTTTTAAATATGCTTCGGCTATACGGAAAAGCGGGATTTGATCGAGGATGCCATCGTCAATCCCGGGGTTGAATTGAATGGGCGATTTGTTGCCAAAGGTATCGTAAAGCAGTACATGGACTTCAGAAGGTGTCATCCCCAAAAAGTCATCAATTGGGGTGTTGTTCCGCAGCAGGCGTTCTGCCTCTAAGTTGTCAGGTGTTTCCATTTTGCGTGCCGTTTGATTTTTATTAAATTTTATATGTATTCATAAGGGTTATGAGGGTTGTATAAAAAGTCTTTCGCCGCCTGCTGCGGCAGAATATTCTCTTGACAGACACGTCATTTTCACGATTTCGCATCGCGAAATCGTGAAAATGACGTGTCTGTCAAAACATTTTTCGGCGCTTTGCGCCAAATAATAATTTAAAACCGAGCTTGATTCATTGATTTTGCGAAGCAAAATCAATGAATCAAGCTCGGTTTAATATAACATTTCGCCGCCGCAGGCGGCAAAAGACTTTTGACATACCGTCACTTTTACCACATGGAAATCCCGTCACAACAAAGTCTTGCAGCATAAAGGCCGAATTTGCAAAAAAAATCCGATATTTTTACCCAAAAAAGAAATGCAGCTTGCTCCCCCCCAATACGCTCCGTTCATCCGGGAAGAAGCCGGTCGCCTGGGGTTCTTTCATGTGGGCATCGCGCGTGCAGAGTTTATGGATGAGGAGGCGCATCGCCTCGAACAGTGGCTAAAACTCGGTTATCAGGGGGAGATGGGGTATATGGAAAACTATTTCGACCTGCGCACCGATCCGCGCAAACTCTTTCCCGGGGCAAAATCCGTGCTCAGTCTGGCATTCAACTATGCCCCGGCCGCTGGTCAGGACGACCCGGAGGCACCTAAAATTGCCCGCTATGCCTATGGCAAAGATTATCACTTCGTTCTGCGAGATAAACTTCGGGCCTTGCTGCAGGCGATCCGGGAACATATTGGGGAAGTCGAGGGGCGCGGGTTCGTGGATTCTGCCCCGGTCCTGGAGCGGGACTGGGCCAGGAGGAGCGGTAATGGCTGGACAGGAAAAAATACGCTGGCCATCCACCCCAAAGCGGGCTC
>JBMOJO010000131.1:0-10020 GCA_049315745.1 Saprospiraceae bacterium
GCCCCCGAGACGCAGCTTGTTTCCTTTTCTATGCCTGCCTGGGGCGAGAATGTCGGGGTAGGGGCCAATATCCTCCGCCAGACGATTGGGGTGACTTCAAATTATGGTTTGGAAACCGCTTATTCTTACCGGATTCCGGTACCCAGGGGCTATCTCAACCTTGGGCTGCAGGCTTCTGCGCGGATGATCCGCACAGATTTTTCGAAGCTCAACGGCACCCAGCCGATCGAGCAGGACCCTGCGCTGCCAACTACCCTGCAGTCGAGGTTGGTGCCTAATTTCGGTACCGGGTTGTACTATTACACGGACAATTTTTATATGGGGGTGTCGGTGCCCCGCCTGATTCAAAATAATATTGACCTCAACGACGATGGCGGGGTGATTTCGCGGGAGGTCAGGCATACTTATCTGATGACGGGCTTTATCGTGCCCCTGACGGATGTCATAAAGCTCCAGCCACAGGCTTTGTTCAAATATGTACAGGGGGCGCCTTTCGATGCAGATATCAACGCAAGCCTGATTTTTATGGACCGGTTTATCGCAGGGGCAAGTTATCGGACCGGGGGGTCAAAGGAAAAAGGGCTGGGGGAGTCGGTATCGCTCATGTTCAGCGCGCAGTTGGCCGGAAGGATGTTGGTGGGGTTCTCTTACGATGCCTCGCTGTCAGAGTTGAGGCGGTACAACAATGGTTCCCTGGAAGTTGTCCTGCGCTACTTTTTGACACGAAAAGCCGCTTCAACGGGCAATAGCGTTGACGATCCGAGATTTTTTTTCTAATTTTCGGCAAAAAACATGAGCAAGCGGTTTAGACACAGGGGGGCGCTCATGGTTGCGGCAGTACTGCCGGCCATTGTATCATTCGCACAGGACAAGGCGGAGATGGCTGTCAGTATTCAGAACGTCCGGGAAATTAATTCGCCGGCCGTGGATTATTCCCCTACCTATTATGGCAACGGGCTCGTCTTTGTGAGTTCGAGGAACAGAGGCGGCTTTGTCAACCCAATGACGGGGGAAACATACTACGAGCTCTTTCATGCCCCTTTCGGTGCCAATGGACAACTGGCCAGGCCCCGCCTTTTTTCAATAGAAATCAATTCCGCACTGCACGAAGGCCCGGTCACGTTCGATAAGCAGGAGAACACGATGTATTTCACCCGGAGCAACCAGGAATCCGGGGAGGGAAAAGCCGATGAGACCGGGACCGTCAGGCTCAAGGTTTATCGCGCTATACGCGGTATCTACGACTGGGAAGGGGTGGAGGCGCTGCCGTTTAACAGCGATGCCTACACCTGTATGCACCCTTCGCTCAGCGCCGACGGGAGCAAGTTGTTTTTCGCGTCCAATATGCCTGGGGGTTATGGGGGCACCGATATCTATATGGTCATCAGGATAAAAAACCAGTGGTCGGCCCCGATCAATCTGGGGCCGGAGATCAACACCCCCAAGCAGGAGGGTTTCCCCTTTTTCCATGAAAACGGGACCCTGTTTTTTTCATCGAACGGCCATAAGGGCCTCGGAGGGATGGATGTTTTTTCAATAGACCTCAGTGGCTCCCGGTGGGGCCTGCTCACCAATCTCGGGGAGCCGATTAATTCGGCCTCCCATGATTTCGGCTTCATTATGGACGATAGCGGAAAAAAAGGGTATTTCTCCTCTAACCGGAAAGGGGGTATGGGCAAAGACGATATCTATGCTTTTCATGCGCCCCGGGGCCTTCCGGGCATGAAAGGACCCGAAGTGCTTACGGTCCGGATTAATGTTCACGACGGAATACCGGCCCAGCCGCTTGCCGGTGCCGCTGTTTTTCTTTTCGAACGCTCCCCCGATGGGCTGATCATGAATGATTCGGCCTATACGGTCGAGCTGGCGCCCGATGGGGCAGACAGGACGCTGCGGATGAATCTGAGGACCCGCAACACGCTGGGCAAGCCCGATGCCATTACCGATAAGTCAGGGAATGCAATCCTGCAAATGCGCCCGAATACGGACTTCACTATTCTCGTCGCACGGGAGGGGTTCGCTACGGTCGAGATACCCTTTACTCCCGAAGCAATCGCCCCCGGCGTACCGCTTGAAGTGCCAATGGCCCGCAGCACCTGTATCCCGCTTTCCGGGCAGGTTTTGTCGGCAGATAGAAACCAGCCTGTCGGCAACGCGACAGTACGGATCGTGCGCCTTGACGGCGATAAGGAGCAGATCGTCGTGGCCGACAACAGGGGTATGTATGCCTATTGCCTCGAAATGGGGTTCAATTTCGTGCTGGTTGCTGAAAAAGAAGGGTACCAGCCCCAAAAAACGCCACTTTCACTGAAGTCGGGCAGCCTGCCTCCTGCCTTTAATATCAATTTCTCCCTCCCGGGGCCCGCAGCCCCGACGGCTGCAACGGGTAACGTCTCCTCGAAAATGCCTTTCGCCGAAGGGGTGGTGATTGTGCTCGACAACATCTATTATGATTTTAACCAGGCCGTGATCCGCAAAGGGCAGGCTAAAGACCTCGAGGCGCTCGCCGCACTGATGAAACAGTACCCCGAAATGGAGATCGAACTCGGTGCCCATACCGATAGCAGGGGCTCCGCAGATTATAACCTGGAGCTTTCCAGGCAACGTGCCGAAGCCGCTAAACTCTTCCTGGTGAGCAAAGGCATCGGCGCAGATCGCGTGACGACCAAAGGCTATGGGGAGAGCGTACCCAGAAATGGCTGTGTGGACGGGGTGAATTGTACAGAAAGCGAACACCAGTTTAACCGGCGCACAGAAGTGAAGGTCCTGAAAATGGATGGAAACCCCGATACCAAAAATTAACCCGTACCGGGCATGCCCATACTGTACCAGCATGATTTCTTCAGGCTCCTGCAAAAACTGAGCCCGCGAAAAATCGCCAATGTCGCCGCAGTAACCCTCGCCTACTTCCTGACACGGGCGCTGAGGCGCCCCGTAGTATGGGGAAAACCTTTCACCGTTTCTTTCGAGCCGACTACCGCCTGTAACCTGCGCTGCCCCGAATGCCCCAGCGGACTCCGGTCGTTCTCGCGTCCTACCGGCAATCTCCGGGGTGATTTCTTCCGTCAGACCCTCGACGAGCTGCACCGCGACCTCCTCTACCTCATTTTTTATTTCCAGGGCGAACCCTATATCAACCCGGAATTCCTCGATATGGTCGCTTACGCCCACAACAGGCGCATCTATACGATCACTTCTACCAACGGGCATTTCCTGAATGACGAAAATGCCCGGAGGACCGTCTCCTCCGGCCTGGACCGCCTCATTATTTCCGTGGACGGTACGACCCAGGAAGTGTACCAGCAGTATCGGAGGGCAGGAAACCTGGAAGCTGTGCTCCAGGGGGCACGGAATGTCATCAAGTGGAAACGGCTGCTGGGAAAATCACACCCACATGTCATCTTCCAGTTTCTCGTTGTCCGCCCAAACGAACACCAGATCGGCGATATTTTCCGACTGGCAAAGGAAATCGGCGTGGACGAGGTCAAACTCAAAACCGCCCAGATTTATGACTACGCTTCAGGCAACCCCCTGATCCCTTCTATCGGAAAATATTCCCGATATCAAGCGCTGCCCGATGGGTCCTACCGGATAAAGAACGCCTTGCTCAACCATTGCTGGAAGCTCTGGCATGCCTGCGTGATTACCTGGAACGGCATGGTCGTCCCCTGTTGCTTCGATAAAGATGCTCAACACCTGCTCGGGGATCTGAAGACGGAAACTTTTCACCAGGTCTGGCATGGGCAACCCTACGACCGGTTCAGGAAAAAACTTCTGCAGGGCCGGAAGGCCATAGATATTTGCGCAAACTGCAGCGAGGGGTGCAGCGTCTGGAAGGATTGACGACCCGTGTAACAACGCAATTTCAAAAACACGAAGTTTTCCACATTTTTTTGTGGAAAACTTCGTGCCGTTCGTGGATATTTAATCGTTTGCGACACTTGCAATGAGCCGACTTTCCCCGTAACTTTGTAAATACGTTGATTTCGCCACAGTAACATATCTGGGCCTGATTTCCCTGCCCATGAATAGGCGTGCCCCATGCCCTAAGGGAACGCAAACAGCCATGTGAACAATCATCCGAGCCGTCTTTTTGCCAAGGTGTATCAGTTGGTGTGTCAAAGGCATGACAGGCGGGATCTCGCGTATGTTACGTTTTTTTAGAACTTTTTCCTTGCGCAGGCGTTTCATCTTTCCGGTTATAGTGAACCAGGTTCATCGAAGCAGGGCGGTTTGAATGGTGGCACTTCTGGCGTCGCTCCCGGATAATCCGGATGAAATGAAGGTGAATAGTAAGGCTCCCCCTGATTCCTGATTCAAGGTGCCAAATGATTCCAAATATGTACAAACACCCCCCTTTATGAACTACAAAGTAATTGTTTCCGGTCATCTCGAGTTCGGAAACAGCCGCAGCTATGAGAAAATGTTCCAGTCGTACAAACAACGGCTGGAAACGTACTACAAACAGGATGTTTTTTTTAAACTGGACGAAAACGTGGTGGACGGGCAGACGGCGCTCGATATTCCCCGGTTTATTGGCCAGACAAATGAAAAGACCTGGCGCAACACGGTCGGGATGTTCGAAAGCATTGCGCAGTTTGCGGTTGCAGGGAATATCCACATCTGGAAGCTACAGGAGCGTACCCTCGTAGCACAAATCCTCCTGGAACCCAACTGCGACAAGTCGGCAGTGCAGTCTTTCCTGCGCGGGCGCGAGCTCATTTCAGAGGGTAAAGAGGGAGAGGCAAAGGAAGTCCTGAGCCAGGCGATCGAAAAGTTCGAGCGCCATGCCCTGGCATACGAACGCCGAGGCCACGTCAACTTCGTGCTCAACAACTTGGGCGATGCACACTACGATTTCAGCAAAAGCATCGGGATCAACCCACATAACCCGGAGGCATACGTGGGACGTGCCCTGGTGTTGATGACGCAGAACCGCTTCCAGCCCGCGCTGGAGGACCTGGAACTCGCCATCAAGTCGTCTATTCCGCACCAGCCTGTTTATTGGAAGGCCAGGCGGTTGAAAGGGGAAGCCCATCTGGAACGCGAAGAGTACCAGATGGCAGAAGCGGAATTGCGTTTCTTTCTCAACCGGTCTTTTCAACCCGGAGATCCGAATTATGGTTGGCGGCGAAAGGCATTCTTCAACTACGGCCGTGCCCTGCTGCAAACCGGAAAGTGTAATGAGGCACTCGATGCTTTCGATCAGGCCATACTTATCGAGACGGCAAAAGATACGATCTCTTCTTCGGAACGCCTGTTCTACCGCAGCCAGGCACAGCAAGCGTTGGATACCCATCAGGCCGCGCCAAAAAAAGATGCGCGGGCCGTTAAACAATCTGCCTGAATATAATGGTGCCGGTGGATTGCTTGTCCGTCAGGGGATTGCTGTTGCTGCTGGGCTTGTTGCTCGCCGTCCGCCCATGTGCGGTTGGCCAACCCTCCGTTGCTATACCGGAAAAAGCGCTGAAGATCTATACAAAAGCGCTTTCTTTTCAGGAAAACGATCCGGCCCGGGCAGAGACCCTCTTGCGGGAGGCAATCGGTATTGCGCCGGGGTACAGGGATGCCTGGGCAAAGCTGGGCGATGTACTGGGGGGCCGCGGCGATCTGGCGGGCGCTCTGGAAAGTTATGAAAAAGCGCTGGAAATTGATCCGGTCTCGCGTCAGTTGATATGGTTTTCGGCAGGGGCAGCAGCGATGCACCTGGGCCGGTATGCAGATGCCGTGGAAAAACTACGGGCTTTTCTGGCACTTCAACCAAAAAATGAACGCCAGCGGGCCAGCGCGGAGCAGCTGCTGCGCAGGGCCTTGTTCTCCGCAGAGGCGGTACGTAACCCGGTACCCTTTTCCCCCGAGCGTTTAGGCCCGGCAGTCAATACGTTGGTTCCGGAGTACCTCCCCTCCCTCAGTGCCGACGGGCAGACCCTGGTCTTCACCCGGGTAGTGGACAACCAGGAGGATTTTTTTGCGGCTTATCGGGAAAGTCCAACTGCCCCCTGGCAACCCGCACAGCCCCTGACAAGCCTGAATACGCCTCTGAACGAGGGGGCGCATTGCCTTTCGGCAGACGGCACTACCCTGGTGTTCACGGCCTGTAATCGTCCCGGAGGAAAGGGTAGTTGTGACCTGTATAGCTCGGTACTCGAATATGGACAATGGACGGCTCCCCAAAATTTAGGTGTTCCGATTAATTCCGAAGGGTATGAAACCCAGCCCTCGGTATCGGCAGACGGGCGCATCCTGATTTTTACTGCGCGGCGCCCCGGTGGTTTCGGCAGTAATGATCTCTGGCAATCGGAAAAAGACGAAAATGGCCAATGGGGGAAGCCCCGTAACCTTGGGCCTGCGATCAATACGCCTGAGGACGACCAGGCCCCTTTTCTCCATCCAGATGGGCAAACGCTCTATTTCATGTCAAAAGGGCATCCGGGTATGGGGGGGTTCGATTTGTATGTGGCACGAAAAAGCGCCCAGGGGGACTGGGATCCTCCAAAAAATCTTGGCTTTCCGATCAATTCTTCCCGCAATGAAGGGGCGCTGATTGTAAGTGCAGATGGCAAAACCGCCTATTTTGCAAGAGACCAGGAAGAAAAATCCCAATCCGGGATACCGCTTACCGATATCTGGACGTTTGCACTCTATCCGGATGCGCGCCCTACCCCCGTCACCTATGCGCGCGGCAGGGTCTTGGATGCAGATACCCGGCAGCCACTACAGGCAGCCGTTCAGGTCACAGCACTCGGATCCGCTGGACCGGCCAGCCGTCTGCTCACCCTTGCGGATGGCAGCTTTTTGGTTTGTCTTCCGATTGGCGCGGATTATGCTTTCAGCGTACAGCATCCAGGCTATTTGTTCTTCTCCGATTTTTTTGGCCTTCGCGAGGTGCGCGAAGCGTCAGATCCTTATTTGCTGGAAATCCCGCTCCAACCTATACCCCAACCCGTAGATACGCTGCCCACAGCGACTGCGCCCGTCGTGCTGAGAAATATTTTCTTCGCTTCCGGCTCTGCGGCAATACAGCCGGCTTCCTTTCCTGAACTCGAACGCTTGCTAAAATTACTTCAGGACAACCCCAGGATGCACATCCAAATCAATGGCCATACCGATGACGTCGGTACAGCAGCCGATAACCTGCTCCTGTCCGAACGCCGCGCCGAAGCTGTGTTTCGTTTTCTGGTTGAAAACGGGGTTTCGTCACAGCGGCTCCAGTACGCGGGTTTCGGAGAGTCCAGGCCATTAGTCCCTAACGATACGCCCGAAAACCGCGACCGTAACCGCCGGACGGAGTTTGTGGTTTTATCAAACTAAAGATGCGTCTATGGTCCGGGGTTGTATAAAAAGTCTTGATTCGGCGCGAAGCGCCAAATAATCATTTGAAACTGGGGTTGGTTCATTGATTTTGCGAAGCAAAATCAATGAACCCAACCCCAGTTTTAATATAAAATTCTGCCGCCGATGGCGGCAAAAGACTTTTACAGCCCCTCCGGGGGGACAAATTTTATGTGGCGTTAAGGGTTGTTTCGGTAATATTTTATATGATATTTGCGGAATATAAAACCGCGCGTTCCATGATTGCCGATGAATGGCCAAAAACCTCTGGGGTAACCGACCGCAGAAACTTAAATCACACCTACATGAACCGGATTATTTTCTTTTTGATGGCCGGGGCCTTACTTGTTTCCCTTTCTGCCTGCTCCGGGAAAAAAGCCCCTTCTGCTGCGGATGCACCACCGGCACAGACGCCGCAAGCTACACCAGCGGATAACCTTCCTGCAAAATTGGACATGAATGCTATCCCGCTCGCCGAGGTTGAAAAAATGGCCGGTATAATCGAGGCCGATCCAGCCTGGTTTCAGCAGATCAAGGATAAAGCTGCCGTGGGGAACGTCCCGGTGCCAATCCAGCTCAAAGATGATGCGCGCTTCTTCCTCTTTGAGCACCAGGCCGAATATGGGATCATACAAATTCCGGAGGATGTCGTTCAGGCAGAAATTGCCAACATCCGGGCGGATGCCGCATGGCTGGAATCCGTAGGCAAGCAGGCGAAGGAAAGGGGGATCTCATTGGAGGAATCCCTGCGGCGCAACGCCTTATATATCATTGACCAGCGATTGAAGTGAGGCCCGCCACGAGGGGAGCCTAGCGCATGATCTGTCCTATCCGGGCAAGCAGGGCGCCTAATGTCAGGCCAAGTAAATTGCAGGCCATATCGAACAAATCAAAAGCACGGGAAGCGGTGAGCAACTGACAGGCCTCAAAGCCTGTACAGGCCGCCGCGCCATAGACCAGCCAACGAAGCTTTTGCTGCCGGCCCTCTGCCCTTCTCCCCGTAAAGAAATATCCGTCCAATAACATCCAGGGTATAAATATCGCGATATGTACAAGGGAATCCAGGCGGATTGCCCATTCCTGTTTCGGCTGTATCGGGCGGAAGATGAAAGCGGGCAGGACATGCAGCAGCAATACTGCCGCGACATAAGCTACCGTGGCGATTTGCCAAATGGTGTATTTCCTGGAGACGGAAGAGGGGATCATTATATCCTTAAGATAAAGTAGAGATATCCTGCACCATTTCCCTCTGCAGCACCCGTCGCTTCGTTTTTCCGGGTTGGACAAAGCGCTTACGCGCGATCAGGATGTTGTGCAAGGTATAAGTGATGGAGGCCATGAGTGCGATTTGGAGGCCGATCAAGAGGTGCAATTCCATAATATCGTCGAGCAGGAAAGCCATCAGTATAAAGCATGCCTGTACCGTGAAAAGCAGGACTGTCGCCTGGAGATGGGAAAGGCCGAGATCCACCGCAATATGGTGGATATGACGCCTGTCCGGACGAAAAGGGGAAACGCCCCGGGCTAACCGCGTGGCCAGCACCCTCGCCATATCAAAAACGGGGATGATCAGCAAAGCCAGCGCCATGGCAGGGAGCGCCTGGAACTTCAACGCATTGCCGGCAGGGAGGGCATCGTTCGCACGGATAAACTGGATAACCAACACGGCTATACTTAGGCCAACCTGCAGGGCGCCCGTATCCCCCATGAAAATTTTTGCAGGGGAAATATTAAATACCAAAAAACCCAGTAGCGAGCCGGCAGTAGAAAAAGCGATGATACCAAAGGTGTTGTCGCCAACGCTGACAAACCAGGCGCCGAGGCAGACGGAAATCAGGACCCCTATAAACCCCACCAAGCCATCAATGCCGTCCAGGAAGTTAAAGGCATTGATGATCCCGATGATGAGGATCAGGCTGATGACTGGACTGAATATTGGGCCTAAGGGCTGGTATATGCCAAAGAGCCCATGCAAGTGTTCGATTTTTATGCCGGCAAAAAAGACCAGGATACCTGCAGCAAGTAATTGTGCGATAATTTTTTTGGACGCCGACATGGGGAGCAAATCGTCCCGCAGGCCAACCACAAAGAGCAGGGTGGAGGCCCCAATGATAAACTTTAGCTGGAAGAATTCTTCCGCGGGAATCCACAAGACCATTCCCGCAGAAGCAGCGGTGACGATACCTATCCCGCCCAGGGACGAGATGTACCGGGAGTGCGAACTCCGCGGGTTGGGGGGATCAAACAGACGCCGTTGCTTTGCTACGAGGATAATTTGTGGGGTGGCAACGCAGCAAAGGATCAGGGCGGTTATGCATGCGTAGAGACTGATTAACATATTTTCACGAGTATTTAGTAGTGTTATTGATAACACCATCTGGCTTAGGTCCTATGCTCAAAGTTAAGTTTATCTGCTCAAAGCATGGGCATATTATAGAAAAAAATTATCAGATGAAGTGCAGTGTTGTGATGTAGGGCGCAATAGATGGCCCCATCTCAAGAATACTTGGCCTTGTGTAAAAAGTCTTTTTTGCCGCCTATGGCAGCGAAATTTCATGTGGGGTTGTGTAAAAAGTTTTTTTACGACGCTTCGCGCCGAATTATATTTTGATAGACGCGTCATTTTCAAGATTTCGCTTCGCGAAATCGTGAAAATGACGCGTCTATCAGAAGAATATTCTGCCGCCG
>JBMOJO010000427.1:0-2248 GCA_049315745.1 Saprospiraceae bacterium
CAGGAAACCCAGGCCGTCGGTCACAAGCAGGCGAATGTGTTGGGCTTGTACGACATGAGCGGGAATGTCTGGGATTGGTGCGGGGATTGGTATGGGGATTATCCTGCCGATGCGCAAACAGATCCTAAAGGCCCTGCTACGGGCGTTAACCGGGTGCTCCGGGGCGGTGGCTGGGACAGCGATGCCAGGTTCTGCCGGGTCTCGGCCCGGGGCCTCACCGCCCCGTCGTACCGGTTCAGCAGCGGCGGGTTTCGGGTCGCCCGCCAGTTCTGATGCAGATTCGGGTGCGTGTGAGCAAGGAGGTCAGGCAGGCGGGTAACGGGGGGAGGGAAGGTCGCGCGACATGCAAGCGTGCGCGCGGAGCAGGCGCACGGCGCAGCATGGAGGGCGGCCTGAGGAAAAATATTCGGCGCAATGCACCAAATTTTTTTTGAGGGGTTATGTGAAAAGTCATTTCACGGCGCTTCGCGCCGAATTATTTTTTTAGAGACACCTCATTTTTGAAATTTCGCGAAGCGAAATTTCAAAAATGAGGTGTCTCTAAAAAAAATATTCAGCCGCCACGGGCGGTAAAACTAACCCGATGCGGCCCGTTGCAAAAATTCTGCTGCCCATGGAACTTTCCCGGCGCTGCCCGCGTTGGACGCTTCAAATATGCAAACCATACGATATATCGCGGATCGCCGCACCGTTGGATTGGGCCTTCGCCCACTGGGCGGCAACCTTTTCGCGGGTTTCTTTAACTAAAATCCTTTTCCTTGCACCCATCTGATTCTCCTGAATTCCCGCAAGCGCCTTCGCCTGCCACAGCAGATTTTGAAAAAGCACAAGCCTTATTGAATGCCGGGGATTTCCAGCAGTCCTACCAGTCCGCGATCGCGGGCTTGAAAAAGGACGCAGGCCACCGGCCACTCTACGCCCTTGCCGCCGATGCGGCAGGCAGGATGGGCGCGTACAGCGTACAAGAGCGCTTGGACCGCGCCGGAAAGAATATGCACGATGCCGAAGCCTTTTACGAACTGGGGGAATTTTTCTTCGCCGAATATACGTACGACCTGGCCGAAGTTTTTTACGAAAAAACCCTGGACCTCGATCCGGAGTACCCTTCCGCCGTCCACGACCTCGTCTTGTCCCGGGCAAGGCAATTCCGCATAGCCGATGCCGTGGCGGGTTTCGGGTTGTTAAGGGCGAATACGCTCGACTTTTGGGAGTCGTACATGTTGTGCAAAATGGGTATTTTATCCGCAGATGAGGAGGGTATGGCCCTCTTGAAATCAGGTTGGCTGGATAACCTGGAAACATCGGTTAAAAATCATATCGGCGATCCCGAAGAGCTGGCGCTTTGTATGGTAAAAATTGCCGAGTTGCGGGAAGGCATCGAGCGATTTGCCGTAGTCCCGAACGTCCAGACCCATATCCGCGACTGGCAGTTTATTCAGTACGGAGGGGCGGTGCTGGATTTTCACGACGACGGGGAGGGTTATCTGGCCGGGGGCCGGTATGCGATATCCTGGGGTACCCGCACAACGATCAGGTCCCTGGCGGATAAGCTGCGACAGTTCGTACAACGGCTCGAAATCCCGCTGCAGGGGGTTGCCGCCCTCGAAGACCGCGACTCGGAAATTGTTGGCCGGGTGCTGGCGAAAGTTCTGGACCTGCCTTTTGCCGCTTATGACCCCGCCGGCGACAACCATGGCTGCCTGATTGTCGCATCGGAAAGCGCCAACCTGAATTGGTCCGACTACAAGGGTTTATCCGGGATCAAAAACGGGCAAATCGTGTTTGCCCTGAACCACGACTGGCTCCGGCCTGCAAAGATTACCCCGGATATCATCGGACAGATGTCGCAACAATACCACTTCCCCTGGAACGGCGGCGGACTGCAAATCCAGCTCGGGGCGGCAGAAAGGTTCACCGCAACGCCGCGCGATGACCGGGCGGCGGAAGCAATTGCCGAGGAGATTTTTCAAGTGGAAGTCCCTACCGCAGAGATCGGGCCACTGCTCGACTTTTATGCCGGGTGCAAGGCGTACCTCAAAGGCATCGGAACGTTCGGCCAAAGCACGCGTTTCGAATTTAACATAGAAAGCCCCGTCCCGGGGAAATTTTTTTCCTGATTTTACTTCGCAAAATCAGGAGAAAGATGTCCCCATCACGGGGTTGTGTAAAAAGGCTTTTGCCGCCTGCGGCGGCAGAATATTCTTTTAAGAGACGCGTCATTTTCGCGATTTCGCGAAGCGAAATCGCG
>JBMOJO010000132.1:0-10002 GCA_049315745.1 Saprospiraceae bacterium
GATTTCGCTTCGCGAAATCGCGAAAATGATGTGTCTCACAAAAAAATATTCTGCCTCCGAAGGCGGCAAAGGACTTTTTGCACAACTTCAAAATATAATTTGGCGCTTTGCGCCAAACAACGACTTATTAGACAGTACTATTTATGTTTACATCCGTAAATGTAAGGATAAAATAAATAAAAGGCAACCGTTTTTGAAAAAATTGATTTTAGTGAAGGGATTCCTGCTCCAACGATGAAATTTATACCAGTCGACCCGCTTAACCGCTGCTTCGCCGCGAAGAATTGTATTTGGTGGGGGTTGCTAACATATCATTCATATTACCAGATCAAAAAAAATAGCATTCATTGGCCCTCACGGCTTATATCGGCAATTATTTCCTTGAACTTTTCCTCCCCGATTTGCCCGATAATGGCCTGGAGATAAGAAGTGGGATATTGGATATCCGGTGACCCTAACTGTTCCAATATTCGATAGGCCTGATAAAACAAATGAACTGCACGTACCATGTCGTTTTTCTGTTGCAGATAGATGGCTGCCATGTTATTAAGCGTGGTTGCCAATCCGGAGATATCCCCGATGGCCTGCTGAATGGCTAAAGATTGTTCCAAATAGCCCAACGCGCGATCATAGTCGCCTTTGGCATCGTATATTTGGCTTATGTTGTTCAAGGTGGTACCCTCGCCCCGACGGTCGTCGATGGCCTGACCTAGGGCTAAAGATTGTTCCAAATAGCCCAACGCGCGGTCATGGTCGCCCCTTACTTTGTGGATTTGGCTGATGTTGTTCAAGGTGGCACCCTCGCCCTTACGGTCGCCGATGGCCCGCTGAATGGCTAAAGATTGTTCCAAATAGCCCAACGCGCGGTCATAGTCGCCTTTGGCATCGTATATTTGGCTGATGTTGTTCAAGGTGGTACCCTCACCCTTACGGTCGCCGATGGCCTGCTGAATGGCTAAAGATTGTTCCAAATAGCCCAACGCGCGGTCATAGTCGCCTCTGGCATCGTATATTTGGCTTATGTTGTTCAAGGTGGTACCCTCACCCTTACGGTCGCCGATGGCCTGCTGAATGGCTAAAGATTGTTCCAAATAGCCCAACGCGCGGTCATAGTCGCCTCTGGCATAGGCTGTTATAGCAAGGTTGTTCAAGGTATCGCCTTCGCCTTCGCGGTCGCCGATATCCTTGAAAAGAGCAAGGCATTTTGTATAATTTTCTATTGCCTTCCCTGTATTATTCGAACAAACAAATACCTCGCCGAGGTCGAAATATAACCATCCGAGCAGTTTGAAGTCTTCCGGATCCGTATTGCCGATCAATCGCTCCAAACGAGCGATTTCGGCATTGCGTTCTTCCTGGGTCCAATTCGCATAAGGGGAACTTCCCCTTTTACTCCATTCCAAGGCCATTCCGCTATCCTTATCCAGTGGTATGGAGAACTCGAGTTCCAGGGAGCGCAGCGACCACCAGTCCGGCATTTTCTGGGCAATTCTCTTGAAACTGCCAGGTTCTATGAAAAATAGAAAGGCAATATCGTGTTTGGCAAAAAAATCGCGGCGTTGATTGAAGTATGTACAGAGGGAATTATGCGCATCTCTGAACAGGTATTCCACGTCCCGCATCAGCAGGATGCCTTTATCCAAGCGGATTACGGCATTCCTGGTATCAGATGGGGTCATGTTTCTAAAGGAAAATTCATGAATTTTTCTGCTGCGGCCGAAGTGTTCACTTAATGCACTCCGTATCTCGGGATAGATTGACGGATGGTTGTGGGAGATTAAAATCAATTTGAAAGACTCTACACGCAGCGCGTTGAAAAGCAGGCGCAGCTCGTCCTCAAATGCAGGGTTATTCGCTAGTTTGGAGTACATGATGACGGTATAGTTTGGAAACTTCAAGCAGCGGATTGACCCGTTTATAAGTCCCATCGTTGTACTCGAAAATGATTTCTTTCTCTAAAAGGTTCTGGATATTATGGTTGAAACCGATGGGGCTGACTGCTTCCAAGCCGGTTTTTATGGTTTTTAGCACCTGGAAATCCGTATCCTCCAGATACCTGGCCGTATTGTTGCCAAGTTTTTCGATGGCGCGTTTGCTTTCCTCCATGATTATTTTGCGCCGGGTTTCGGCACTCATGGTTTTTTCAAGCCCATCAATGATAAAGAGTACCTCCTTGCCTTTGTTGTGGCGTCGAAGTTGTTCATTGACCGAGGCTATAAAGGTGTTGAACTGTTTGGAAAAATCACCAAACCGGTTCTGGAAGCTCTGGCGGATTTTAATGGCGCGCTCGGCACTTCCGGAGAGACCGGCTTTTAGCTTTACGGTCAAACCCAGTAACTGCCCCAACAGCGAACCGATTGACAAATTCTTATCGTTCCCCATTTCTATTTCTGCGCTACCCTCTGCTTTCAAGCCTCGGTTTATTTCCAAAACCCGTTCGTCAAACCAGCGTTTCATGGTGCTCAGGATATCGTCGCTAAGGGCAAGTCCCTGTTTTTGACAAGCTTCTAACAGTTGTTCCAGTTGGAAAATGACAATATCCATGTACTGGATGTTGTCCATATCCAACTGTTCGTCCACATTACAGGTAACGACAAAAAAGCATTCCGGCGAGTGCAGACGCCGGGCATATTTCGCCAGCTCAGAGGTTTTACCAGAGCCCCGCATTCCGGCCAAAAACAAAATGGTCTGGTTGGATTGGTAGGCCCTGTAATCGAACTTATATTGTCCGTTTTGCATACGGACGTTCAGCATACTCATCAGTTCCTGTTCCTGAAAATCCCCGCGAACATTTTCAAAGTTTACATAAAATGGATGATCGGGCATTACCGGCTCAAACTTGTTGACCGCAGCATCTATTTCGCCAAGGGTATATGCTTTTTCCATGAACGGTTTCTTTTGAACTAATCCAGGTGTCCGGTTTTAGAAGGGATCAAAATGGATTTTATTTGGTATGCATGCATGCTGATGTTATGTAAAAAGTATTTGCACAGCGCTTCGCGCCGAATTATGTTTTTGTGAGAGGTTGTGTAAAAAGGTTTTTACCGCCTTCTGCGGCAGAATATTCTTCTGAGAGACACGTCATTTTCAAAATTTCGCTTCGCGAAATTTTGAAAATGATGTGTCTCTGAAAACATCATTCGGCGCGAAGCGCCGTAAAAAACCTTTATACACTACCCCACCCTTAAATAGCCTCCAGCTTCAGATGGAGGACCCTTGAATAGCACAGTCCCCCACCCCGGCTTTAGCCGAACTATTAGTTTATTTGGCTAAAGCCAATTTGGATGGTCTAATCTTGTGAATGGGCTGAAGCCCATTCCTATTGAATTTCTATTCAGTTTTACATCCCCAACAACACGATCTCCTTGTCGTCCACGACATGCGTTTCGTGGCGGATGCGCTGTTCCCAGGGCAGTTCTTCGGAGGACTTTTTTTCGAACAGCACCAGGTAGCCCAGTTTTTGGCCCAGCTTGTCCATGTAGCGGGAAAGCTGTCGGAGTCCGTCAGGCTCTGACCACTTGTCGTGGTGCATTTTGATCTCGATAGGGAGCACCTGGTTTTTCCAAATTACCGCCAGGTCGGTGCGTCCATTGCCCACCGCCATTTCCCGCTCAATGCGCCCACCGCCGTTGATGATTCGCTGTAAGAAAGCCATCAGGAGCAACTGGTGGCCGGCCTCTTTGTACTGGAAGCGCTCCAGCCAGGATTCGGAGTGGCGACGGTAAAAATCCGTAAAAGCGGCCAGTAGCTTATCCATGTCCAGCGAGCCGTCAGGGTGGAGGTACCAGGTCGTCTGTGCGATATCTGAGTCAATACCTTGCTGCATGGAGGAGTTCAGGATGCGGGTGATGATTTCCCGGTACACCGGGTTCGCAAAGCGGATAGGACTGCCGCCCGTGATGATCCCCAGATCGCGGCAATAGCGCAGTGCGTCATCGAAGCCGTCGAAGGCCGGCGCCTCTCCGGTGATGATGCTCATAACAATGGGCCGCACGCGTGGTTCGTCAATCTTGTCGGCCAGGCTGTCCAGGTGGGTCTGGCGCTGCTCGATCAGGCGCTCTTTAGCCGTTTCGACCATTCCCGGGATGATAGCCTGGGAATAATCATTTTTGAGCATTTTATAGACTATCTCGTTAGCCAGAGCGTTGGTCAGCCAGGGCTGGCCGCCGGAGTACTCGTAGAGTTTTTCAAAGACCTCTGGCGAAAACACCTGCCCGGTGTCCTGGGTGTGCTGGTCGAGCAGGCTGCGCACTTCTTCGCGGGAAAATACGGGCAGGAAGAAGGACTCGGCCTTGATATTAAACGGCGACCCGGCGCCGATGGAGGGGTTGTCTGCGCGGGCACGCAGACGGTACTCGCGGATGTCGCGCAGCCCCACCAGGGCAACCGATTGCGGAAAATGCTGCGGGCGGGACTGGAAACCGTCGCGCAGTTGGCGCAGCGTGGAGATCAGCACATCGTCGTAGAGGGAGTCCACCTCATCGAGCAGGAGGACAAGTGGCTTGTCGAGTGCGTGGCACCAGTCGGTGAGGTATTGGCGGAACAACTGCGGGCCTTGCTCATAGGAATACGGGTCTGGAGGCATCTGGTCTTCATCGAGGAACACCGCGGCCGTTTGGAAAAGCGAGCGAATAAACACCTCATTGGCGCTTTCCACCGATATGCTGGGATAGCCCGCCGATTCCAGCGAGCAGACCACGGAGACATAATCCCCTTCGCGGTTGAGGCGGTGGGCCAGGGCATGCAGGAAGGTCGTCTTGCCCGTCTGCCGGGGGGCATGGACGAGGAAGTACTGTTTCGACCTGATCAGGTGCAAAATATCCTCATAGCGGTGCCTGAAGGGCTCCACCATGTAGTGATCTTGCGGGTTGCACAGGCCGGTCGTATTGAAGAAGCGTTCCATGCTACAAAAATACACATTTTTAAGGGCATTTCAAGTGGGAAGGTGCCATCATTGCGGCTTTGCGGCTTTGCGTGAAATTATTTTTTTCTCACAAAGACACCAAGGCGCAAAATGCAATAAGCTTTTCCTTCGCGGCTTTGCGGCTTTGCGTGAAATTATTTTTCTCTCGCCAAGACGCCAAGACGCAAAATGCAATAAGCTCTCCCTTTGCGGCTTTGCGGCTTTGCGTGAAACATTTGCCTGATATTTAGAGCACGGGAATCCTTTTTTCCTTTTAGATTAGACTTGTTGCGATGGATTATCGCGGTGGGAAAAATGAGCTATTTTTCGTCCACGCGAAGGCTTTTTGAGGGAGCATAGCCATGCTACGCGACCGAAAAAAGGCGCAGTGTGGGCGAAAAAGAGCCATTTTTAACCCACGAGCATTCCATCGCAACAAGTCTAATAAAGCGCTAAGGGACTAATTGGCCCGGAACAGCCGCAATTCGTCTAAACCACCGAGCCACGATATCAACCGTCCGGACTATTTACGTGTTGTAAACAATAAAATTATTGCACCTGATGATCCGTATGCTGAAACCAACTTTGCTGATTATTGCCGTTTTCTCCTTTGGCCTACCTGGCATTAAATCCCAAACAACTGCATCGTTCCAACAATTTTTGGATAATCAGATCACTGAAGAAAACACGCCAGGTGTTTTAGTGTCGGTTATCTCCAGAGGGAAAGCAATGGATTGGAGCGGTGCTGCAGGGTATGCCGATAAAGAGAACAAGACCTCCCTTTTGCCCCATCAAACATTCCGGATAGCCAGTGTCACCAAAACTTTTGTAGCTGCCGCTATCTTGAGATTATGGGAAGATGGAAAGCTGAAACTCACGGATCCGATAAGCCAATATATCAGCGCTGAGCATACCAATATTTTGAAAAAAGGTGGCTATGATCCTGCAAAAATCACAATTTACCACCTACTTACGCATTCAAGTGGTATGGCAGAGCACACGCAAACGGAAAAATATCAAATGCCCTATCTAAAGACCAATCATTCCTGGACTCGGACCGAACAATTATTGGAACTAATAAATTTTACTAAACCCGTTGGAGAATTGGGTCAGCAATTTTCTTATTCCGATTCGGGGTATATTTTGCTGGGTGAAATAATTGAAAATATTACTAAAAAATCCTTGGGGGCAGGCGTTGAACAATTATTGAGATTAAAGAAACTAGGTTTAAAGTCTATTCATTTCGAAAATCCTAATGGAGAATACGGTACGGATAGAATCCATCAATATCTGGATGGGGAGGATACCTATGCTATTAATCCAACTATTGATTTATATGGTGGAGGCGGATTGTTGGCTTCTGCGAGGGATTTAAGCCTGTTTTTCATGTATTTGTTCGAAAATAAAGTTTTCCGCAAAGAATCTACTTTGGAGAAAATGCTTGAGCCGGTCCAATATTCCAAAAAACAACCCCTTGATTATCGGATGGGAATTTGGGAAACCGAAATAGAGGGTTTAAAGGCTTATACCCATTCAGGTTTTTGGGGGACCCAGGTCATCTATATTCCAGATCTTAAAACGAGTATTGCAGCAAATTACAGCCAAAGGTGGAATCGAAAGAAATTTCCTCCTATTATGCCTGTAATTGTTGCGGAATTGAAGAAATAAGAAACAGCAAAATATAACGCTTCGATAGGGCCGGCGGATTATTTTTTGTCGGCGATGGCGATATTTCAGGTAAAATACCCTTCACTTCCGGCGCTTGATTAAGGGCGGACAAAAGCAGAGAACAAGAATTTGCGAGAGATATTCGGATTGGGACAATCCCTTTGGATATGGCGATGCGGGAGACGTTGGATGAAATATCGCCGGATGAGTTAGATCCGTTGTTTGGGGCTATTTGCGAACGGTTGGGGCTTAACGGGAGCTTGAATGCGTTTACGGTTTCAGACGGGCACCTTTTGACGGTAATGGACGGGGTATAGTTTTTACTTCGTCGAAAGTACACTGTGAATGCTGCCCGGTACGAAAAGGGCGTAGCCGCGAAGGGGCGAAATATTATGCTCATTCATTGCTGGCTGCCGTAGTAGTAAAGCCCGGGCTGAAAACCGGATTGCCAATGGGCTGCGAGCCGATCAGCAAAAAAGACCGCAACAGCACAGCTCTACCAGCATCTGACCCTCAGGACCCAGATTCGGTAAAAGCAATTCCATTTTCCGTTCCAGTGCTTCAAATTTCATTTCGAATGGATAGAAAGTTTTTTGGGATTTTAACTTATTTTTGGAAAAATACCATAGACTAGTTACCCGGAAAATATTATTTTAGCGGAAACATCTAAAGACCACAGGCCTATGTCTGAACTCCAACACCTGCAACACGCGCTGCGGCAGCTCATCGCCAGAGGCGAGCTCGAAGAAGCCATCCGGCGGTTGCTGGAGTTCAGCGACCAGGTTCCCTACCGCCATATCCACGATCTGGCCGCCCAGCAATCGGCTGCTTTTCGCCATTTGCGTGCCGACAAGATCAAGGGCATCCTCAGCCACGATGAAGCAAGCAGGGCTTTGAATAAGATCACCAATTCGGTGCTAAGTATTATCAACCAACTTGGAGATCCCCCGCCACCCTCTCCTGGCCAGCCTTCGTTGACCGACACCCAATCCTCCAATTCGCAGGTCATTACCGGCACAGGTAATATTGCTCTAAGCGACATTCAGGATAGTCAGATTTCCATCCATATCGGTCCAAAAGGGCCGCAGGACGCAGATGATCCTGGGCAGATAAAGAAAACACTCCCAAAAACCGGCTTCTGGGAGTGGATCGGACGTTCCAACAACCTGGTGGGTGTAATTGCGGGTGTGATTACCCTGGCCAGCGTATTCGGCTTGTCTTCCCTTTTCAAACCAGACCAGCCGCTGAGCCTGACCGTCCTGCTCGACAACCAAACGCCCAATGCCTACCTGCCCTTCGAAAACGGAAAAGTGACCCTCATCTACGGCGACAAAACGGAAGACAAAGCCATCGAAAAAGAAGCGGTTTTCAAAGGCATTCCCGCCAATTTTAAAAAAGAACCCGTGATCGTACGGTTTGAAGCGCCTGGGTTTACGCCCATCGACACCACCTTCCCGCTCTCCGACAACCGCATCATCCTGCCTGTCTGGCGCGACAATAGCCTCGGGCGCATCTTCGGCACCGTGAAGGATGAGCAGGGCAGCCCCATACCGGGTGCGCAGATCGCAGTGCAAGACCTTGTCACCACCTCCGGGGCAGGCGGCCATTTCGAATTGCAGATACCCTTCGACAAACAGCGCAAATCCCAGAGGGTCAAAGCCCATAAGCCGGGCTTCAAACCCTGGGATTACGAAAGCCCCGTTTTCCAGCATGAAGAGATCAGTATTGTTCTGGTACGTCAATAAACCCTTGGAAAAATGAAAAGGACCCTTCTTCTGTCAGCCATCCTTTTGATTGCGCTTACTTCCAGCACTGCCCAGAAGATCCAGCACGCCATGGTTCGCGAGCAGAATTCAGGCCGCAAGCCCGTGCCGGGCGCCCAGGTCATCTTCAGCGATGCCGTGCCCACCACCTCCGACCAGGCAGGTCGGTTCCGGCTCGTGTTTCAGAACAAAAAAGCCGGAGAATGGGTCTTTCTGACTGAGATCCAGAAAGCCGGTTACGAACTAGTCAACAATAAGGAGATCGAGCAGCTCAAGCTCGGCAATACCGACTCCCTGGGTACGGATGTCATCCTGGCCAAAGCCGGGGTGCTGGAAGCCGCCAAAAAGGAATACTACGCCATCTCCGACAAGGCCCTGAAGGCGGGCTTCGAAAAGGAGAAAGCGGCCCTTCGGGCGCAGCTCCAGCAAGCCCGGATCTCCCAGGAGCAATTCAGTGAGCAGCTCGAAGCCCTGCAAAAGCAATTCGACACCCAGCAAAAAGAGCTCGACCAGCTCGCCGACAAGTTTGCCCGCGTCAACTTCGACGACGTGAGCGCCCTCTACCAGGAAGCCCTGCAACTCTTCAAAGACGGCCGGATCAACGAAGCCATCGCCAAGCTGGAAAGCGCCAACCTCCTGGGCCGCACCGATCAACGCCTGAAGGAACGGGAGCGCATCTATGCGGCAGAGCAGGAGATTGCCAGCCAAAAGGCCCAGAATGAAGCAGGGATAAAAGAGGATATCAAAGCCCTGCAACTGCAAGCTCAACTCTATGTGCTGAATGCCCAGCCCCGGAAAGCGGAAGCCCTGTACGACCGGCTAATCCTCCTGGACAGCACCAATCTGGAAATACTCCAGGAGTGCGCTGATTTTTACCGGGAAAATCATTTCTATGAAAAAGCGCTCCGAGCCTTTCCGCTCATCATTTACCATCCGAATACAGAAGAATGGCAAAAGGCAAATGCGCATGCAAATATGGGTGAAATGTTTAGGGCCATCGGGCAACTTGAGCCTGCGTTAAATGCTTTTCTGGCTGCGCAAAAAACTTATCGAGAACTTTTAAATACCGATCCAAGTAGAGCCTTTTACAAATACAACTTGGCCCTTTCGTACGAAAAACTCGGGCAAACGAACGTTGACCTCGGTAACCTGGAACAGGCGCTCAGATTCTTTGAAGAATACAACCAATTGGAAAAAGAACTCTACGAGTCGTGCCCCAACAATGTAGAGTTTAAAAACGGCTTGGCCATTTCGTACCAGTTTCTGGGGAATACCCACACCTCCTTGGGCCACCTGGAACAGGCGCTCAGATGCTTTGAAGAATACAACCAATTGGAAAAAGAACTCTACGAGTCGTACCCCAAAAATGTAAATTTTAAAAATAGCTTGGCCATTTCGTACCAGTTTCTGGGGAATACCCACACCTCCTTGGGCCACCTGGAACAGGCGCTCAGATTCTTTGAAGAATTCAACCAATTGGAAAAAGAACTCTACGAGTCGTACCCCAACAATGTAGAGTTTAAAAACGGCTTGGCCATTTCGTACGAAAAACTTGGGCAAACGAACGCTGACCTCGGTAACCTGGAACAGGCGCTCAGATTCTTTGAAGAATTCAACCAATTGGAAAAAGAACTCTACGAGTCGTACCCCAACAATGTAGAGTTTAAA
>JBMOJO010000133.1:0-9978 GCA_049315745.1 Saprospiraceae bacterium
TTGCACAACCCCACCAAAGATTATTTCTCAGGACAGCTACCTGCTAAATAGATACAAAATAACTATTTACGGGGTATCTCCCCGGCTTCGCCGCGAAGGATTTTATTAGGTTTGCGTACATTCTGTGCGCGCGGACGCGCGCACAGAATGTACGCAAACCTAATATTATTTCTCCAGGCAATGAACTGCTAAATAGATACAAATAAAATATCCTGTGGCAGGCTAAACGTATTCTTTTTGCCCAATCCTGTTATATTTGCCTTAAAACCAGCAGATGTCAATGGACAATTCCATTCCCCGGCAGTGTCCGCTCTGTGAGGGCACAGTGTTTAGAGGGGAAAATGTGATAAAGGATTATTCCGTATCCGGTGAAACATTTTCGCTGTGGGATTGCGCTTCGTGCGGCTTGCGCTTTACCATGCCGGCTCCTCCGACTGACCGGATAGGGGCATATTACCAGAGCGAAGCCTATGTTTCCCACAGCGATACCCGAGAGGGGTCAATCAATAAAATTTACCATATCGCCAGAGATTTCATGCTGGGCGTCAAGCGGCGGATGGTGGCTGCGGCAACGCCTTCCCGGCGAGTTCTGGATATTGGCTGCGGGACAGGGTACTTTCTGCACCATTTGAAAGGACATGGTTATGATACCACAGGCGTAGAAGCTGACCCTAAAGCGCGGGCATTGGCTATCGGGCGCTTTGGGCTGGAAGTACATCCCCCGCAGGTGTTGGAGCGTGGGGATTTACAGGGCCCTTTTGATGCGGTTACCCTGTGGCATGTACTCGAACACGTTCACGACCCCCATCTATATCTGAAAAGGGCAGGGGAGCTGCTTCCCGCAGGGGCCGTCCTGCTCATTGCAGTACCCAATTTCACTGCCTTCGATGCCCGCTGGTACGGCGGGTTTTGGGCCGGGTACGACGTTCCCCGCCACCTCTGGCATTTCCGTCCGGACACCCTGGTTCGCCTGGTATCCGAACATGGATTTGCCCTGCATCGGCGAAAATCGTTACCACTGGACCCCTTCTATGTGGCGCTGCTGAGTGAAAAGTACAAAGGAAGTGGGGCGCCGGGGATGCTCCGGGCAATGCTGGTGGCCTTGTGGTCGAGCATAAAAAGCCTTTTAAATGTAAATAATTCAAGTTCAATAGTTTATATTTTTAAAAAAATAAATTTTTAATCTGAAATTTCTTGTATTTGCTATTTTGATGATCTGCGCACGGGAAGCTTTTCCGCAGGATCATCAATGGTGGGCGGATAATGTACAATGGGACGGTAAATCCCACTGGAGTACCTATATTATTTCCATGCCGAAGTACCTTGGGCCCAATGCCCTGCCGATCCCCGAGCTGAGTTGGGGCAAGGTAGCGGAGCGCTCGTCGGTGGGTTGGGAACTGCAGGGGCACTTTATGGAAGGCGACCGCACGGGCAATGCGATATTGCGGGGCGTGTACAGCATTACCCCGGGGAAGATAGCCTTGGAAGCATTTTGGCTTCCGGTGGAGTATGCGGTCGTGAGCCATGAAAACAAGACAGCGCGAAAGGTTTTTCATCGCTTCTACGAACGTCGCTGGGCCAGTGGAGACGTTTATGTGCAGACGACCCTACAGCTATTGAAAGGAGCAGAGGGCGAAGGATTTATGTTCCGGCTTGGGCATCGGTTGCCGGCTTCGAATATGCAGGGTGCTGCGCGCTTTACCGATGCGCCGGGTTTTTATGGGGATCTTTCCAAAAGTGTCGAATTGGGTGGGCATTGGCGTTTGGCCGCTATGGCCGGGCTATATGTCTGGCAGACCAACCGCGACGACCAGTTTCAGAACGATGCTTTTCTTTTCGGTGCGGGGGTTTCCCGTGGGTTCGGCCCCTTGCAGGTAGATTTGAGCTTTCGGGGCTATCTTGGCTATATGGGCAGGGGCGATGATCCCCTGGCTGCAGCCGTGCGCTTCTGCTTTAAAGGAAAAAGCTGGAATGGGCAAATTACCGTTCAGCAGGGTTTTCTGGATTTGCAGTATTCGACGCTCGGTTTTGGTATTTGCAGAATGTTTTGAAAACCCTTGGATGACAGCCTCAAAATCCTTCGCGGAGCAGCTGCTTTTTTCGATGCTCCGCGCCGAATGATATTTTGAGGGATTGTGTAAAAAGGTTTTTTACGGCGCCTCGCGCCGAATGATATTTTGAGCGACACGTCATTTTCACGATTTCGCGAAGCGAAATCGTGAAAATGACGTGTCGCTCAGAAGAATATTCTGCCGCCGAAGGCGGCAAAAACCTTTTTGCACAACCTCAAATAAAATTCTTCACGGCACAGCCGCGGATACCCCTGGCAAATAGATACCCATTCGTTAATTATTTGTAGATATGATAAAAATAAAAGAGGGTAAGGTGCGGCTATTGTTGGCGCCTGCGGTTTTCCTGGCCGCCTTTTTGTTTCAAAATTGTGAAGGGGCCTTTGGCGGGAAGCAGCTTCCATTGGGCAAAAATTATCCTTTTGCGATGGTAGAACTCTATGGTGATACGCTGCTCGCGATGCAACCGGGCAGCCAGATCAATACCATCGTAAACCCTTCCGGGGCGGCGCTCCCGCTGGAGGATAATGGGCTGTTATATCTCGTAAAAGACGAGGATGCTCATTTTTTATGCTATAAAAAAGAAGATGGCTACCGCCTGGATGTGGACCTTCGCCCGGGCGAGTTGCGGGTAAACGGTCTGCTGATGGCCGTGGCGCTCGACTCCTCCGCACGCACTGCATCCTGGCTTGAGGCTTATCGCCCGGAATCGCTTTCCGGCCTACGGACAGTGAGCATTGGGGAGGGGATTCCCGTCGAATGGTTTCCCCGCATCTTTGAATTAGCCAAAATCAACCCTTCCGTAAGCTTTTTGCCGGAGAATTTTTCTGAGCTCCCGGAGCGCGACCTGGTCCTGATGCAAGGCCTGTGGAAAGCGACCATGCCCGAATTATTTTTTGGTACAGATAGCCAAGCGATATATGCGGATTTGCGTGCAGCAAAGGCAGTTTATCTGGAACAGGCAGATTCGATTCCCGCCCCGGGCTATCTGGATGCGCTGGCGAAAATGCCCCCTGGTGGCCGGATATGGCTGGATGGCTTTTCCGAGCAGGAAATCCGCAAGATTCTCTCCAAGACCCGCCCCGATGAACTGGCTGTCGAAAATGGGGGGATCGAAAACGCTACGACCCTGGCTGCCTGGCCGGAGCTGAAATCCCTGTTTCTTTCCAATCCGGTACGCGATTTTGGTATTTTAGGTCCACTTAAGTCCATAGAGCGGCTGGGGGTCACGGCAGATACCGCCCCGCTTGGTCTGGATGCGGTTAAAGGGCTGCGTTTTCTTAGTCTGGAAGCAGACAGCGCCACGGTATTTGGGGTACTCGCCCGGAACCCGGGTTTACAATACCTCTGCCTAACGACCGATACCCTGGAGCAGTTCCCGGATTTTAAACAGTTTTCCAAACTTCAGGGCCTTGTAATACCTCCCGTGGCCAGCCCGGATTTTTCAGAAACAGAGAACTGGTCCGTGCCTTACGTCGGGGCACCGGCGGGAGATTCTGTGCTGCAGGTCATTCGGGGGCAGGCACCGGGTACGATGGTGTATGGGCAGGGAAAGAACTTCTGGGGGGCATGCCTGGGCTCAGGCTGGTTGGTTTTGCTGCTTCCCCTGTTTTTTTTGATGGTATATATAAAAAGCCGCCGGCATGTTTCGAAAGGACAGGAAGTTAGCGCTTAAAGGATCTGCCGCTTTTTGGGAAGGGGTACTGATTGCCGTGCTGCTCGTGGTGTTCGGGTTTTTGTCTTATAAATCCCTGCACGCCGGCCTGTTGTTATTGGCGCTGTGCGCCTGGCGTATGGCCCGCTATGTAGCCGACCTCCGGGAGGGGCTGGATTTTTTTGGGATACATTTTCCTGAACGCCGGGGGATTTTGTGGATGATCGCTGGTCTGGCGACGGGGGTAATCGCCTGGGTAGGTTATTATTTGATCCCCGGGGAGGCATTACCGCTGCCCGGGATTGGTTTTTTTGCCTTAAGCGCATTTGCAGTAGGGCTGGTGGAGGAGTTGGTGTACCGCGGGTTGCTCTACCGAATGTGGCAGCCGGGGGGGCCTCTTTTAGCTATCCTTTTTTCTGCTTTAGCGCATACGGCCTACAAGCTTGCCTTGCTCGCGCCTTATCCTTCGGTGGAATTACTGCCTGTTGCCTGCTGGACCCTTTTCGCCGGTTTGATCCTCGGGGCGCTGCGGCATTTCAGTGGCAGTGTCCTGCCGTCGGCAGCCAACCACGTCGTTTTTGATGTCCTGGTATATGGTGGGGCGGCCACCGGGCCACACTGGGTATGGTGAGTGAGGGTGCGCTATACTTTCCAAAACACCTTCTTCGCCGATAATGTTATACTGATCCATGCCATCAAACCTGTAATCAATATGGCTTTGAGCAGTCCGCCTCCTGGACCCCCGCCCATCAGAGATGCGATTCCGGAGATTTCAAGGGCAGGGGAAAGCACAAATCCGGCCAGGAGATAGGCGAGCAGGGCATTTTGTCCGAGCAGGGCCAGGGGTTGGAGTATTTTGTGCCATACCCCGCGCCCCTGGATAGAAAATGCAGCTACCCAGAGAAATGCCAGACCTGAAGTGATAAAGAAATAGCTCAAAGTCGCGTGGTCTTTTTTGATACCGCCCTGGAACGGTTCGAGCAGGAACCCCGCAACAAGCAGCACAGCGCCGGTCATACTGATATGTTGAGCGATACTGAATTGACGCTGAACGATGCACAGGGCCACGCTCAGGAGGATACTCAGGGCAAATCCGGCTTCCACCTGTCGGGAAAATAAAGCCCAAAGGACAATCCCGCTAATCGCTGCGACAAGTATCGGCACCGATACCGGCCATTTGATATTATTTCCGGGATGGTTTTCTGCCAGCCAGTCGCCGAGCAAGGTACCCGGCAGAAAGACCAACAGATATTTGAGCAACATGGGGCTGACCAGGTTCCAGGGGCCGTGGCTGTTCCAAAGGGTAGCCACCCAGGAAGATTTTTCGAGGCTGCCCAGGTAAAAAGCGAGGGTCAGCAGGAAAAAGCCGACACGCAGGACGAGGTCCCTTCGCGACAGCCACCAGATTGCGGTGCCCGCAAGATAGACATTGGCCAGCACCCGGATAATCGGGTCGTTTTTTGCAGGATCAAAGGCCTGGAACCGGAAGTGCAAAACGGCCGATAACCCTACGAGCAGCCCCCAACCGCACAACCGGAAAACCAAAGACCGGGGATATCTGAGCGCCGGGTAATATACCAGGGCCAGGAATAGCCCGATATAGGCCAGGATACCAAAAGTGGAGGCCCACTGCCCGGTCTCGGGTATGCGCAGCGGAGCAAAGTTAAAGGAAACGACCGCAAAGCACAGCAGCAAGGTGAAGCGCCGCAGCACGCTCCCAAAGGTCCAGGCAGCCCCATCCACCACCAGGCGTTTTGGTAGGGCAAAAGGTACTGCTGCCCCCATGGAGAACAGGAAAAATGGGAACACCAGGTCCACCCAGGTGATGCCGGGAAGGTTTGGGTTAAAAAGGTGGTCAGGGGGCGGTACCTGGGCGTGGTACATCCAGGCAGGCAGCGCGCCTCCGTAGGGCAGGACACCTGAAAACACCATCATGAAAATAGCTGCGCCGCGCAGGGCATCCAGGGCAAAAGAACGCGGGGTTCCCATATTGTTATCGTATATTAACCGTTCAAAATCATTGCTGCCCCTTTTTCTGCAATCATATAAACGGGTGCATTGGTATTTCCGGAGACGATCGTGGGCATAATAGAGGCATCAATCACCCGCAGCCCCCCGATGCCGTGGACGCGCAGCGCGCTGTCCACTACGGCCATTTCGTCGCTCCCCATCTTACAGGTACCCACCGGGTGATAGACGGTTTCCAACTGCTTTTGGATATGCAGCAGGATGGCCTCGTCCGAACTTCGGTCGGGCGGTGTCAAAATGGCTTTTTGGTAGGGGGCGAAAGCATCGGACTGCATCACCTCGAGGGCTTTTTTGCCCGTTTCTACTAAGAGCGTCCGGTCTGCTTCCACTTCGAGGAAATTAGGCTGGATGAGGGGGGCGTCCCCGGGGCGCTTGCTGTGGAGCGCCACATAGCCCCTGCTTTTCGGCCGGAGCAGGGTAGGGAGGATCGTATAACCGTCGTGGGGGGGAAAAGTCGTGAGGTCATAAAAGTCCACGGTATAATCATCTCCGATCTGGAGCGGGGCAAAGTGGAACTGGAAATCTACCCGTTCCGGGCTGGCCGAAGAGCTGCCAAAGGCAACGGCTTCGAGGGGACTGGTAGTCATCGGGCCTTTGCGGGTGAGCAGGAATTGCGCCAGACCGAGTAATTGGTTGAATGGGCGGATCTGGTGGTTCATGCCTTTTTGTACGGTGGACAGCGCGCTCACACCGTAGAACAGATGGTCCTGAAGGTTCTTTCCAACCCCCGGCAGCTCGTGGAGGCACTCAATACTATGTTTCTTGAGTGTTTCAGCATCCCCAATCCCGGAGAGCAGGAGCAACTGAGGGGAGGCGAATGCGCCTGCCGCAAGGATGACCTCGCGCGAGGCTTTGAAATATTGGGGCGTATCGCCTTTGATCGCCACTTCCACCCCTGTTGCGCGGTCTTTTTCCACGACCACGCGGTGCACCAGGGCGTGGGTCAGGACGGTGAGGTTTTTGCGCTGCATGGCCGGGCGCAGGAAAGCTGCGGCAGCGCTATGCCGTCGCCCGTCTTTGATCGTAAACTGAAACCTGCCCGCGCCTTCCTGCCTGGCGCCGTTGTAGTCGGCGTTGCGCTCAAAGCCGTTTTGTGCACAGGCATCTATAAAGGCATCTGCAAAAGGGGTTTGGAAGCCCTTCGCAAACCCTACCTGCAGCTCACCACTCGTCCCGTGGTATTCGTTGCGGATATCTTCGTTGTATTCCGACTTGCAGAAATAGGGGAGTACGTCCTGGTAGCCCCAGCCCGGGTTGCCCAGGGCAGCCCATTCGTCGTAATCCGCGTGATTGCCCCGAACGTAGGCCATGGCATTCGTGGAACTGCTGCCGCCGAGCGTCTTGCCCCTTGGCTGGTAGAGTTTTCGGTTCAGTATATGCGCTTGCGGCTCCGTCCAGAACCCCCAGTCCACCTCGGTGCGGTGCAGCTTGCCGTATCCGGCAGGGATGTGGATTTCCATTTTGCGGTCAGGGCCGCCCGCCTCGAGCAGGAGCACCGTATTTGAAGGGTCTTCAGAGAGACGGTTGGCGAGGACACAGCCTGCACTTCCTGCGCCGATGATGATGTAGTTGTAATCCATGGTGTAATAGGGTAGGGATTGTGAGAAAATGAAATTGCCCCAATGGTTATGACAGCTAAAGTTAGTATTTTATATTTGAAAAACCGCATGGTCTTTTCGGTGAAATGAACGCCATCTTTTTTGTGGGTATTTATCCGTTCATTGCTTTTGTATATGGTATTCGGGATGCGGGGGTTTTATGTGCGCGTCCGCACGCACAAAACCCTCGTATCCCGAATAAAATCCTTTGCGGCGAAGCCGCTGATACCCCGTCTAAAACGCGTCCACTTCCCGGTATGCTTTGATGAGCGACATTTCGCCGTCTTTACCGGGGAAAAAGTTGCCGTGTTCCATGCCGAGGATACCGGTGAACCCTTTGGCATGGATGTGTTTGAATACATTGCGGTAGTTAATCTCCCCGGTGGTCGGTTCTTTTCTTCCGGGATTGTCGCCAATCTGGAAATAAGCTGTTTCATCCCAAGCGGCGTCAATATTTGGGATAATATTCCCGATCTGGATCTGTGCGTGGTAAATATCGTAGAGGATTTTGCAGGACGGACTGTCAACCGCTTTGCAGATGACGTGCGCTTGTGGCACATCGGTGAGGAAGAGCCCGGGATGGTCCCTGAAATTCAGGGGCTCCAGGACCATTACGAGTCCGTGTGGTTCCAGGATATCGCAGGCCTGCTTCAAAGACTCGACCACATGAGCGGTTTGGAACCCCATATCCTGCCGGAGGTCCTGAAAGCCGGGCACGACGGTCATCCACTTTGCATTCACCCTTTTGGCAATTTCGACAGATTTTCGGATGTCTTCGAGGAACTCTTTCCTTTTATCCGCTTTGCCGCTGGCCAGATTCGGCTCTGACCAATAAATTTTATGTGCCACAAAAACCCCCATCTGGATATTCAGACGGGCCATTAGGGAGGCCATTTTTTCCTGAGTGGCGGGTTCACGACCTGACATTCCGTTATCTTCGAAGGCTTCGAAGCCCTGATCGGCCATAAAGCGCAGTTGATCGAGGATGTCTTCCCCAGCGGAATACCTGAACATCCCCTCGTGCGGTGCGTATTTGAGTTTGAACGGCGTTCCGGCTGTTGTTTTAGACATGGGTGCTGTTGCGGTTGCAGCGGCAGGACTGGAGGCCAGGGCAGCTACCCCGATCAGGCTGTTGCGGAGGAAATTTCTTCTTTTCATTAGCGGTAATTTGTAAATATTTATCAAAAGTATCCGCGGCTTCGCCGTGAAAGATTTTATTTGAGGTTGTGCAGAAAGTTTTGCCGCCGAAGGCGGTAAAAAATTGTTTTAGAGGCGCATCATTTTTGCAATTTTGCGAAGCAAAATTGCAAAAATGATGCGCCTCTAAAAAGATAATTTGGCGCGAAGCGCCGAAAAAGACTTTTACACAACCCCACCGATTATTATTTCCAAGGCAATCATTTAAAGCGGCGATTCGGATATCCAAACTTTTATCCCCGGCTTACCTTTCAAAGATTTCCATTTTTTTTCCCCCATAACGGATATGGCAGTAGCCCACGCATCTGCGGTGGTGGCATTTTCAGCGAGTACAGTTACCTGAGTGCGGTGGGTAAGCGGCTGCCCGGTCCGGGGGTCAAGGATATGCGCGTAGCGCTTTCCATCCAGCTCGAGGTATCGGTAGGCAGCTCCGGAGGTCGTGATCCCGCAATTTTTTAGGATCATCCGCTTATTTCCATCCGCCGAAGGGATTTCAATTTGCCAGCCTTCCTTTCCCGGGGGAGGTTCTCCCAAGGCAATATCTCCACCGGCATCCACCAGGGCCATGGTGACCCCGTTTTGCCGGAGGATGCCGAGGCAATCATCCGCGGTCCAACCCTGGGCAATACCCCCGAGATCGAGCATTATCCCCGCTTTGCGCAGGCGCACACACGAAGTGCGCGGATGCACGCGAAGATTTCTCCAGCCAACCGTCTCCAGTGCCGAGGAAATCCGCTCCGGCTCCGGGAGCTCCTTCAAGTTCCTGGAACGGCGCCATAAGCGGGTGAGTGCCCCCACCGTACAATCAAAAGCTCCACGGCTTTGTCGGGCATACATACCCGACTTTTTAAGAATATCCGCCAGTTCGACCGAAACCTTTTGGCACCCCGTCGCTCCCGCATACTGACAAAGCTGATTGAGTTCGCTTTCCGGAAGCCAGTCGGAAAAAAGCATATTTAAGGCATCAATTCTGTCAAAGATGGTTTTCGCCAACACCTGCGCATCAGCGGAATCCCGACTGGCGTAAAATACCAGCCGGAAAACGGTACCCATTTGGGGATGACTGAATTCAAAACGGGTCTGTGTTCGTGCTGCTATGCCTTCACACAGGCATAGCAGCACGATGAGCCATATTCTATAGCTATTTACCATTGGTATCCATGGGCTTCGCCGAAAAAGGCTTTATTTGGACTTGTGTGAAGAATCTGGGATTGTGTAAAAAGGTTTTTTACGGCGCTTCGCGCCGAATTATATTTTGAAAGACACGTCATTTTCAAGATTTCGCGAAGCGAAATCTTGAAAATGACGTGTCTTTCAGAAGAATATTCTGCCGCCGAAGGCGGCAAAAGACTTTTTACACAACCTCAGACTCATTGGATGGAGACATCTTTTTCTTGATTTTGCGAAGCAAAATCAAGAAAAAGATGTCTCC
>JBMOJO010000134.1:0-9960 GCA_049315745.1 Saprospiraceae bacterium
CTGGATGGCGTATGGAGGAATTCTACCGTTTCAGCGAGTTGTTCGGGTTGATGGAGGAATAAGACATACTGTTCCTGCAGCCAGTCGCGCAGCCTTTTGAACACGAGGGTTTCTTTCCATCGTGCATAGTCCTGTTTTTCCGCTTCTGTGCGCACGATCAGTTCGTGCACCAGGGGTTTGGAAGGAGAGCTTTCCCGGGATTGCTGGAAAAGAGATCTGAAATAAGCGAATATATCCATCAGAGAACGGTATTAGCGTTGTACAGCCTGCTTATTGCGGCCTTTTGCACGTGGTGGGGCTTCAGTTTTTTTTGAGGCGTTGGAGATCTGCTTCGGCGGCAATATAGCCAAAGGCCGCCCATTGTCCGGTTTCGAGGATTTTGGCGAAAATGGCGCGCGATTGGGCGGTATCGCCGTTGTACAGATACCAATTACCGACCCCGTACCCCTGCGTAACCACATTCAGGCGGATAAGTTCATCGGTATTGTCGAGGTCGAGGAGTGATTTGGGGCTGATCAGCCCTTTGTACAGGAGGAGGCGTTGCAGGTATGCGTCATTTTCGATGACTTCCAGATCGGGGCGAATGGTATCCAGGAGCTTTTGCGCCGGTACAGCCTGCCCAAGGCGGCGCAGGGTCATGTAGGTCCAATCGGCGGTAGCGGTGAGGAGATCGGGATTGACAGACCACTGCATGCAGGTGTCGTAGCAGGCCAGGGCTTTTTCGAAATCGCCCTGGAGGTAGTGTGCGAGGCCCAGGTGATAGTAAATATTGAATTGGAGGGAAGAGAGCGGCTTGTTGAGTTTGTTGGGTATCCCATCGGGTTCGATTTCAAGGGACCTGCCTTTGGCGAGCCGGGCTGCTTTTTCCAGGTCGCGGACGGCCCCTTCGAAATACCGGACAGTAAGAAAGCGATGACCGCGATGGCGGTAGAGTTCGGGGCTATCCGGGAATTTCCGGAGGCCACGCGAGAAAATTTCGATTGCTTCCTGATATCGGGAGCGGTAGGCGGTTCTGCGGCCGAGCCAGATGATATTTTGGAGGTTGTTAGAGTCGGCGGTATAGTTGGCCTGGGCGATTGCGAGCAGGCTGTCCTTATCGCGTAAAGCAGATGGGCTTTCGTCTGGGGGGTAGAGTTTCCTGCCGTCGAGCGCGATAGCTTCCCAATCCTGCGGGGGTGGTGGGGAAGGTTTATCGCAAGAAAGGAAAGGCAACATGGAGGACAGTATCCAAAAGACATATAAGCTCCGCATGGTACGATTTTGTTTATCAGGCTTGTTGCGATGGGGATTCTCGTGGGGTAAAAATGGCCTTATTCCGCCCCGACTACGCTTTTTTTGGTTGCGTAGCCGGGCTTTGTACGCTCGAAAGGCTTTTGTGTGGGCGAAAGCGCCGATTTATTTCCTTTTGCGCGGTGCATGGAAAAGGGTTATTGTTCCTTTTTTGGCGGGTATTTTCTCCGCTTATGCTTTTTCGCGCCTTCGCCCGAAGGTTTTTGCCGGGGCGGGTATTTCTTTTCTCCAAACCTTGCAGGGCCTCTGCCGGATACGGGCACGGACGGGATATCGGATGGGGGGTTGCGCAGCTCGATTTTTGTTTCGATCAGTTCTTCGATACGCTGGAACCGCTTGCGGTCTTTGCGGTTGACGTAGGTAATGGCAACGCCGGAGGCCTCGGCGCGGGCGGTGCGGCCGATGCGGTGTACATAATCCTCTCCGTCTCCGGGCACATCGAAGTTGATTACGATATCTATCCCTTTGACATCAATACCGCGGGCGAGTACATCGGTTGCGACGACCACGGGCAGGGTCCCATTGCGAAAAGCCAGGAGGCGTTCTTCCCTTTCGGCCTGTTCGAGATCGGAATGGATGGCCATTGCGTTGAGGCCCCTGCGGATCAGGCGGTCGGCGAGTTCCCGGGCTTTTATTTTGGTGCTGATGAAGATAATGACCCTTTTGAGGTCTTTTTCTTCGCCGAGCAGAAGTTCGGTGAGCGGGATTTTATACTCGTCTTCCACGGCATAGGCCATCTGGGTGATATTTTCGGCGGGTTTGGAGATGGCCAGGCTGATCTCGAAGGGGTTTTGGAGGAGCTCTTTAGAGATTTTCCGGATTGGCGGGGGCATGGTAGCGGAGAATAGCAGGGTCTGTCGTTTCCTGGGCAGTTGGTTGACGATTTTCATAATATCCGGTGCGAAGCCCATATCGAGCATGCGGTCAGCTTCATCCAGGACGAGGAAGCGGAGGCGGCTGAAGTTGACGTATCCCAAGTCAATATGAGCGATGAGCCGCCCCGGGGTTGCTACGATGATAGGGGCTCCTTGTTTGAGTGCCCTTTTTTCCATTTCCATGGAATGGCCGTCCCGCCCGCCATACACAGCCACTGCGCTGACCGGTGTGAAGTAGGAGAAACCTTCCAGTTGCTGATCCACTTGCATGACTAATTCCCGGGTAGGTTCGAGGATAAGGGTATCAATGTGATCGGAGGGGGTTTCTGTCAGGCGGTGGAGGATTGGGAGCAGGAAGGCGGCGGTTTTACCTGTGCCGGTCTGGGCGCAGGCGAGGATATCGCGGCCATCCATAATTTTGGGGATGGCTTGATCCTGCACGGGCGTCGCGTTGTCAAAGCCCATGGCGTCCAGGCCGTCCATAATGGCCTGGTTGAGTCCGAATGCTGAAAATTTCAATGTATTGGCTGTTTTAATTTCGTCCGGACGGCACAATTTTGCCGTTCGCCTGCGAGTGGCACGTGGTGGTTCCCGTTTTGGGGGGCCATCAGTTGCGGCAGATAAAAGCAAATATACCTTATTTTTATGTAGGGCGTTGTATTCTTTTGAGTTGCGAGGTACTTTTTGCAGAATTGTGCGGGGGCAGGGCGGGATTTACTGCCCGGTGATAGCTTTGACGCCCGGCAGGACTTTCCCTTCCAGTAGTTCGAGCATAGCGCCCCCTCCGGTGGATACATAGCTCACCGCCTCATCGAGCCCCATTTGGTTGATGGCAGCGACGGAATCCCCTCCGCCGACCAGGGAAAAGGCCCCTGTAGCGGTGGCGCCGGCAATAGCTTCGGCCACATACTTGGTACCTGCTGCGAAATTGGGCATTTCAAAAACGCCCATCGGGCCATTCCAGAGGAGGGTTTTAGCGGCAGCGATCGCCTGTCCGAATTTTTCCCGTGCCTGCGGGCCGATATCGAGGCCCATCCATCCTTCGGGAATGGCATCACTCGGCGCAGTTTTGACTTGTGCATGATTGTCGAACTGATCTGCGATGACAGAATCTTCAGGCAAGAGCAGCGCGACCCCTTTGGCGCGGGCTTTTTCGATCAGGCGGAGGGCAAGGGCGCATTTATCGTCCTCTACGAGGGATTTGCCGATTTGTCCGCCCTGGGCTTTTACAAAAGTATAAGCCATGCCCCCTCCGATGATGAGGTTGTCCACAAAGTCCAGCATGCGGTCGAGGAGCTGGATTTTATCGGATACTTTTGCCCCGCCGATGATTGCGGTGAGGGGGCGTTCAGGATGGTCGAGCACTTTTGCTGCGTTGTCGAGTTCGGCCTGCATGAGGAAGCCGAAGCCTTTGGCATCCGGCGGGAAGAACTGTGCGACCGTTGTGGTAGAGGCATGTGCGCGGTGGGCCGATCCAAAAGCATCGTTGATATAGACATCGGCCATTTCCGCAAGTTGACGGGCAGGTCCCTCATCGCCTTTGGACTCGCCTTTGAGGAAGCGTGTATTCTCCAGGAGCAGTACTTCGCCAGGTTTGAGGGCGGCGGCCATCTTCAGGGCTTCAGGGCCGGCAAATTCAGGGCTGAAGCGGATGGGGACACCGAGTAATTCGGAAAGGTGCCCTGTCAGGTGCCGCAACGTGAATTTTTCGACATTGATCGAGCCGTCCGGAAGGAGTTTCTCTTCCGGCCTGCCTAAATGGGACATCAGGATAATTGCGCCTCCGTGGCCGAGGATGTATTGCAGCGTCGGAACAGCGGCCCGCATACGCGTATCATCGGTGATGCGATAGCTTTTGTCCAGTGGCACGTTGAAGTCAACGCGCACCAAGACCCTTTTTTCTTTGAAATCAATATGTTTCATCGAGTTGTGTGTTTATTCAGCAATTCCGGTTTTTAAGCCATTGATACTAAATGACTTTTTGCGTATCAAAGTACCACTCGAAATTCGTCCCGCAACGGCTTTTTGGTTTTGTCGTCTCCAGTATCCTGGCGAACTTTTATTTTCAATTGCCTGGGGTGATGTAAAAAGTCTTTTCCCGGCGCTTCGCGCCGAATTATATTTGAGGTTGTGTAAAAAGTCTTTTGCCGCCGTAAAAAACCTTTTTACACAACCCCTCAGAAGAAAATTATGCCGCCGAAGGCGGGGGTCTTAGACCATCGTCGCCAGTTGTGCGAGGCGGGCAGAGTACCCGGATTCGTTATCATACCAGCCGACTACTTTGACGGTCGTACCGATTACCATGGTCAGCTCGCTGTCAAAGATACAGGAGTGCGGGTTGCCGATGATATCTGCAGAGACGATGGGGTCGGTACAGTATTCGAGGATACCCTTGAGCGAAGATTCCGAAGCAGCTTTGAACGCTGCATTGATTTCCTCTGCTGAAGCCTGTTTTTTAAGGATGGCCGTGAAATCTGTGACGGATCCATCGGGTACGGGGACGCGCATGGCATTGCCATTGAGCTTGCCTTTGAGGTGCGGCATGACGAGCCCTACGGCTTTAGCTGCGCCGGTGCTTGTCGGGACGATAGATATAGCTGCGGCGCGTGCCCGGCGAAGGTCGGCATGCGGGGCATCCTGGAGGCGCTGGTCGGCGGTATAGGCATGGATAGTCGTCATGAAGCCCTGCTCGACACCAAAGGCATCATCCAGTACTTTGACCATAGGCGCCAGGCAATTGGTCGTACAGGATGCGTTGGAATATATATGGTGTTCTGCGTTGATCAGCTGGTCATTTACGCCGATGACGATTGTTGGGATATTGTCCCCTTTTGCCGGGGCCGAAATCAATACTTTTTTGGCCCCTGCCTGCAGATGAAGCCCACATTTGGCGCTGTCGGTAAAATGCCCGGTACATTCAAGGACGATATCAACGCCCATTTCCTTCCAGGGCAGGCGGGAGGGGTCCTTTTCCGCGAGGCCGTGTATTTTTTTGCCATTGACATAAAGGAACTGGTCATCGGCGCTGACTTCGCCTTTGAATTTCCCGTGTACGGAATCATATTTGAGCAGGTGCGCAAGGGTGTGGTTATCCGTCAAATCATTGATGGCGACGATTTCAATATGCTCGTTTTCCAGCAAGTAGCGGAACGTCAGCCTGCCGATTCGGCCAAATCCATTGATTGCGATTTTTTTTGCCATGGACGCTGTTAATTTATGATGGTGAATGATTTTCTATCCTTCCGGGCGGCAAATTTAACTTTTTTAGAACGATTTCCTTTTTTTTTGCACCGATGAGGGCAAAATTCAACGGCACGTGCCTTGCGCCACATTCATGAAAAACATGGGGCTATGCACACTTAGTGTAAAAGTAACAATAATTATTTAGTGAACTTTTTATCCAGCCTTTCGGTTTTAATTTGTTGGGTATTTTTTCGTAAAATTTGGTTTTTACGCATTAAACCGACAAATTATGTCCCAAAATTATACAGGTTTTTTTTTGCTTTAAAAGAAAGTTCCTATATTTGCACCGCTTTAGTAGAAATCAACGTTTCTAAGACGTCTTCGAAAAGCGTAATTTTTGCTACGGTCCGTTCGTCTAGGGGTTAGGACGTATCCCTTTCACGGATAAAACACGGGTTCGATTCCCGTACGGACTACTTCAGACGGCCGGTGTTTTGGCACCGGCCGTTTTTTTTTTGGCAAAAGTGCCGGTGCCAGGCTTTCGGGGGAGCCTTTGCACGTTCGTATCGGCATCTGTACGGGGCCGGGGTTAAAACGGCCAGGTTCTTCTGCAATGCCCATTTCAGGCAGCAAGTTTACCGAAGATTTGGCCTTCCTGGCAAAAATGCCTTCTTTAAAGCTTTTCATGGCCTGGATTTTTCTGTTAAAGAGTGGGCTTAACGGAAGATGTTGCCTATCTTTGTGCGTGAGCAACGGTAAATCAACGTGTATAAGGCTATAAGTTATGAGATACCTGATATTAGGCCTGCTGCTTGTTACGGCAGGTATTTCCAGGGCGCAAACTGCGGGGCATAACGAGATGGGCTTCGACCAGTATCCATTTTACCCGGGCAAGGATTTAGGTTTGACCTATCGCTACGACAGCTCGGTTTTCAAAGTCTGGTCGCCGCCGGCAGAGGCCATGCGGCTGCTGGTTTATGCAGCGGGCGAGGGTGGCAATCCGCTGCAGGTACACGAAATGCACATGGACACCTTGGGGGTCTGGCGGGTAGCCGTTCAGGGAAACCTTAAGCGCCGTTTCTATGCTTTTCAGGCAAAGCATTCAGGTAAATGGAGTATGGAAGTGCCCGATCCATACGCCAGGGCGGTGGGCGTCAACGGTATGCGGGCGATGGTGCTCGACCTGGGGGAAACCAATCCGGAGAACTGGGACTTTGACCGCCGGCCGGTATTGGCAGGCTTCAACGATATCCTGTTATACGAGCTGCACGTTCGGGATTTCTCCTCGCACCCTTCTTCCCGCAGCAATTATCCCGGGCAGTATCTTGCCTTTACCGAGCGGGGCCTACGCAACCCGGAACGGCAGCGCATCGGTATGGACCATCTGCGCTCGCTGGGGGTCACCCATATCCACCTGCTGCCGGTTTTTGACTTCCGTTCCGTTGATGAGCGGCTTCCCCGCGACAGCACGGGGTTTAACTGGGGTTATGACCCGCAGAACTACAACGTGCCCGAGGGGAGCTACTCCAGCAACCCTTATGATGGGGCGGTGCGTATCCGCGAATTCAAAATGATGGTGAAGGCTATGCACGAAGCGGGCCTGCGGGTCGTCATGGATGTGGTGTATAACCATACGGGGTTCACAGAAACCTCGCTTTTTAACCAGTTGGTGCCCGGGTATTATTACCGGCAGGATGCGGCAGGAGGTTTTTCCAATGCCTCTGCCTGCGGCAATGAGACTGCCTCGGAGCGGGCAATGGTGCGGAAATTTATCGTGGAATCTGCAGAATATTGGGCCCGGGAATATCATATTGACGGGTTCCGCTTCGATTTGATGGGCATACACGATATAGAGACGATGAACGCGGTGCGCAAAGCGCTCGACCGTATTGACCCTACTATTTTTATTTATGGCGAGGGCTGGACGGCTTCCGGGTCTCCATTGCCCGAGGATCAGCGCGCCCTGAAGAAAAACACTTCCCAACTGGACAGGATTGCGGCTTTCAGTGACGATTTTCGCGACGGGCTCCGGGGCCATGTATTCACCCCTACCGATAAAGGCTTTGCCTCCGGGGCAGCGGGCCTGAAGGAAAGCGTTAAGTTTGGCGTGGCCGGGGCGGTATTCCATCCACAGGTGGACTATGGCAAGGTCAACTATTCCAGGGCGCCGTGGGCGAAATCTCCGGCCCAGTGCATCAACTATGTCTCCTGCCACGACAACCACACCCTATGGGACCGGCTTGCCCTTTCTGCCCCGGAACAACCGGAATCGCTCCGGGCGCGCATGCAGCGGCTCGCCCTGACGATGGTATTGACCGCCCAGGGCGTACCTTTTCTGCACGCGGGCTCTGAAATGATGCGCACCAAGCAGGGCGCGGAAAATTCGTTCGACCTTCCGGACAGTATCAACCAGATCAACTGGGGATGGCGCGCACAGCACGCGGAGACCTTCGATTATATCCAGGCGCTCATCCAGATCCGGAAGGCACATCCGGCTTTTCGGATGCCGGATGCGGCAATGATCCGCAAACACCTTACCTTTGTTGACCTGAAAAGCGAGAACGTCCTCGCCTATCTGATCAGCGATAATGCCAATGGGGATAAATGGAAGAGTATTATGGTGATTTATAACGGCAGCGCCGAAAACCAGGGGGTGCCGCTTCCGCCTGTCAAGTGGACGATGGCCCTGAATGTTGACGCTGCACACCCGGAGGGCTTCGGGGAGGTTTTTGCATACAACCTGATCGTGCCGCCCTTCTCTGCCGTAATCCTCTTTTCTGATGAAGCGGCTACCTGGCAACGGCAATGAAGACGGTGGGCTCACCCTGCCCTGTGCATTTGGCGTTATGCCGGTTACTTTGTTTAAATTTTAATTGTAAAAAATAAAACTGCTACGAAAATGTTCCGTCTTGTTTATTTCCCACTCCTTCTAATCGGCTTGTTTTTATTTGCCTGCAAGAGCGACCAAACGGCAAATGATAAAGTGCAGGCATCCGAAAGCGCCCCGGTCGAGGTGACACTGCCGGACGACGGAGGCCCTTCGACACTGGAAGCGGTTAAAGCGTACGGGGATTCGATTGACGCAGTCCTTTCCGGGCTCACGTCCAGGGGCCCTGTCCCTGTACCCGTAGGGCCTGATATTTTTCAGGGCACCGCTTACTCCAGTGCCGATGGCACCCCGCTGCTGCTGTATTGCGAGCGCAATGGCGTGGAGCAATGGTATTACCTCTACAAGCGCCGTATAACACAGTTCCGCGACCGCCGCCCGGGCAAAAAACAAGTGGAGGAGCAGCGCTGGTATTACACCTTTCGGGAACCTGTCCACGGGCAGCGGCTGGTAGCCGCAGATGCAAAGGGCTTGAAAGGAGCAACGCCGAAGGAAATAGCAGTCGGGGACATCGAGCCATATTATACGCTCGGCGAGGTAACGATAAGGGTCATGGAGATCCTTTTTGGACGGATGCCTAAACAATAAAACAGCCTTATGCAAAAACCGGCCCTTCTGTTTGTGTTTTGCGCGATGGCGCTGCTGCCGGCCCGGTCGTGGAGCCAGTTGCCGCCGGTAGAAGTGTGCGACATCGTACTACGCCTCAAAGGCAACGAAGTGCAGGAGGTGTATTACGGCTTTGCCTCGGGCGATCAGATCCTTTTTGATTTCAGGGAAATAGAGGGGCGCACGGTCGCTGCCTTCGAGGTTGCGGAATATCCGGATAATATTCGTTACCGCGAGCTTGAAAGTGCAGAAATCCTTGGCAGGTCGGTCTATGTACAGGCCACGGGGGTCTATAAATTTTCAATTCGTAACGAACGCGGCGAGCGGACCTGCAAGCTGCGTATTTCCCGGATCCCTGCTGCGGAAAAAACCCGGGCGTTCCGAACGGGGGTACGCTGGGTGGACCGGTACGATACCACCTATGTGGGCGACCGTCCTGCCAATGTGGGGGATCGTCAAGTGCAGCGGTCGCGGCGCGTATTGGATAAGGTAGATACGGCGCTGGTGAATTTGATTGATAAAAAGGAGCGGATCCATTCCCGGGGCAACATGATGGAGGATCCGTTCAGTATTTTGAAAGTGGCGCTGCCCGCAAACCGGGAAGAAGAGGACCGGGTTTATAAGGTCGTCTCCTGGGTCTATTGGATTGGTGTCGGCTCAGAAGGGGAGGGACAGTACCAGGAGGCCAACCGTGCGGTCAAGCTGGCCAAATCGCTTTCGGGCGCGGCAAAAAGCTTCAGTATCATATCCGGGCCTTATGGCGCCCTGGCCGCTTTGGCCCTGGATGGGGTCAGTTTTTTCCTGCCGCCCGGCAAGGGCGATAATATCCTCTATCAGGTAAGCTGTGGGAATAAGGTCATAGACCAAGGCAACGGTCCGGCGGCGTATGCACGGCATACCGAGTGTGCCCAGGGAGAAGTTGTTTTCCGCCTGGAGAACGATAACCTGGTAGAGGTCGTTGATGTAAGTGTACGGGTGATGGCAGTAGCCGTGGTCAAGACGTACAGAACCGAGTTTTACTACGAGCAGCAATCCGTGGTGGAGCCCGAAATGAAGATTACGATGAAAAAAGTCCCTGTGTTGAGCAATTAGCAGGCCTGTTGCAAGGCGACGGTGCCC
>JBMOJO010000428.1:0-2233 GCA_049315745.1 Saprospiraceae bacterium
ACCCCAAAGATTATTTCCCAGGGCAATGACCTGCTAAATAGATACAAAATAGCTGACTTGTTATGGATCTAAGATGCTCGAGGTCAGCTTTGCGCGGCATTCAGCCTTCGGTAAAACGCTTGTCCTGTACCCACGGGAGGCGTTCCATACGCAGAACTTCCAGGCTGTAAAATCCGTACTCTTCTGCGACTTTAGCCTGTATGACATAAATGCCCCTGCCTCTGAAGGGATATTGTTCCAAAAAATTGGGAAAGTGGACTGTATCGAAGAAATGCCCCTGCCGGTCAAGCCAGGTGCCAAATGCCATACGCTGCCCTTTGACGGTATGTACAGGTTTCTGACAAACATAATAGCCTAGTATTTCTATACGGCTACCGCAATGGTAGCGAAAATCCTGCGCTGTGACCCCAGCATGGTAGCGCCAGTGGTCTTCCAGCAATTCAAAGGGGCAGCATAGGGGAAAACCCAGCAATTCTATTTCGTCGAAAGCCTGATCATGGAGGCCGTCGGGTAAGGAAGGCATAGCGCCATCACCAGGAATGGCTGCTTTGGTATAGGCCCCGGTATTAAAATCAAAGTGCTCTTCTCCAAACAATCCGGGCTGTGCGGTATTGCGTTGCCTGGGATTAAATACGGTGTGTTTTTCCCAAAGCAGCTCGTATTTGCTTTTTCCGGTGAAGCGGAAGGCACCGGTGCGTATCAATAGCTCCAGTTGTTCCGCATGAACATCCAGCCGGCAAACAAAATCTTCCAGGCTTTTGAACGGGCCGTTCCGGGCACGCTGGAAAACGATACGGTTTGCCGCCTGGTGTTCTATTTGATGCAGATGTACAAAGCCCAAGTACAGGTCTTTTCCTGTCAGCGTCGTGAGATAGTGGCTGTGGTTGACACAGGGGGGGTGTACGTGCGCACCCAGCATACGCGCCTCGTGGATATAATATTCCGTAGCATAAAATCCGCCAAAGTTGTTGATTACGGCAGTGATAAACTCGAGTGGGAAGTGTGCGCGGAGGTAAAGGCTTTGAAAACTTTCCACGGCAAAGCTCGCCGAGTGGGCTTTGCAAAAGGAATACCCCGAAAAACTCTCGATCTGTGTCCACACTTCCCGGATCAGGCCCTCCGGATAGCCACGGGAACGACAATTGTCAAAATATTTTTGTTGCAGACGTTCAAAAGTATCGTCTTTGTATTTTTTTCCGCTCATGATACGGCGCAGGATATCGCTTTCGTCGAGGTCGAGCCCGGCAAAATGATGTACAATTTTCATTACGTCTTCCTGATAAACCATTACCCCGAAGGTTTCTCCCAGGTGTTCCCGGAATACCGGGTGCGGGTATTCAAATCCGTGTGGCTGGTGAAAGCGGCGTATATATTCGCGCATCATCCCGGAGCGGGCAACGCCCGGACGTATGATGGAACTGGCGGCTACCAGGTGGACGTAGTTGTCGCAGCCCAGTTTGTGCAGCAGGCCGCGCATGGCAGGTGATTCGATGTAAAAGCAGCCTATACAGTGGCCGGAGCGAAGGAGCGCTTTCACCTTTTCGTCTTTTTTAATCCGGTCAATATCGTGCACGTCTATGCGCAGCCCCTGATTCTGATAGACGAGGTCCACGGCATCTTTGATATGCCCCAGTCCACGCTGGCTCAGTACATCGAATTTGTGGAAGCCCATATCTTCGGCATGGTGCATATCGAAATGGGTGACCGGAAAGCCCTTAGGCATCATTTGAAGCGCGGTGTATTGGAAAATGGGATTTTCGCTGATCAGGATACCGCCGGCATGGATAGACAGGTGGTTGGGGAAACCTTCCATTTTTTTTGCGTAGGAAAGGATTTCCGGCCCCGGGGCTATTTGTGCTTCCGGGCCGTGAGGGTTTTCCGCAAGTTTATCTATGTCGGCTTTGGGCAGGCCATAGACCTTCCCCAGTTCGCGTATGGCGGCCCGCAATTGGAAGGTGCTATAGGTGGCGAGGAGGGCGACGTGCTCCCGTCCATAGCGCTTGAAAATATAATCGGTGATGTCATCGCGTTCGTCCCAGGAAAAATCAATATCAAAATCGGGGGGTGATGCGCGGTAGGGGTTGATGAAGCGTTCAAAGTATAGATCGAGCTCAAGAGGGTCCACATCCGTGATATACAGGCAGTAGGCAACGATGGAGTTGGCGCCGCTTCCTCTGCCGATATGGTGATACCCCACGGATTGTGCATACCGAACGACATCCCAGGCGATGAG
>JBMOJO010000429.1:0-2232 GCA_049315745.1 Saprospiraceae bacterium
CCCTCACCTTATACCGCGTCCTGGATACTTACCGTAACTTCAGTCTGGTAGAAGCCAATATCAAAACCGGCCGAACCCACCAGATCAGGGTCCACTTCAGCAGCATTGGGCATCCGTTGGCCGTGGATCCCCTTTATGGCAAGCGGGAATGCCTCATGCTTTCTGAAATTAAGCTCCGGGGTTACCATCTGGGCAAATTCGAAGAAGAGCGGCCATTAATCCAACGCCTTACCCTTCATGCCTGGCGCCTGGGGCTCATCCATCCCGTCACCGAAACCCGGATAGAGGTCGAAAGCCCCTTTCCGAAGGACTTTAATGCTTTGCTCCGGCAACTGGACAAATGGGGCAGGAAATAGGGATCGGAGGCGGTCTCTTCAAAAAATATTTCGCTCAACGCATCAAATGGAGCATAACGCCAAAAAGCGGCTTATAGCACAGGCTCAGGGCGCATGGCCGCGCAATGGAGGTATTGGATGAAAGAAGCGTTCCGAAAATCCGGCAAGGTCGCGCTGCTGAGCGCCATCTTTCTGCTTCCGCTTTTGGGAAAGACTTACCTGCTGGAGGCTGCGGAGGCCTATTCCGCTGAAATTGCCCGGGAAATGCTGGTCAGCGGCGACTATATACGCCCCCGTTTTGATTTCCTGCCGGCATGGGATAGACTGCCCCTGCTGCCCTGGATACAGGCCTGCTGTATATGGCTGTTCGGACCGGGGGCGTTCGCCGTACGCCTGCCGAACGCAGTCTGCGGAATCCTTACTATGGTGCTGCTGTACAAGCTCGGGACGCGCCTCTACAGCCATCGTTTTGGCACCCTTTGGGTAGCCGCTTTTTTATCGGGCCTGCTTCCGCTATTCCTCTTCCGGTCGGGGATGGAAGCGGCCTGGTCCGGGCTCCTGATATTTCTTGGGCTCGTCCACCTCATTTTTTTCTATTGGAAGGGAATGGGTTCCGGCTTTAGCCTTCGTTGGCCTGTGTCGTGGTACTTGTACAGTGGAGGGGCTTTTGTTGGGCTTGCCGCCTTGCTGCGCGGACCAGAGGCCGTCATCCTTCCTGTAATTGTACTGGGCGTGTATTGGCTTTATAAGAACTTGCGTTTTTACATCAGCGTACAGCAATTTTTCCTTTTCTTTTCCCTGGCAGCCATTGGGCCGTTGATTTGGCTCAGCATTGACGGTATCCTGAACGGACCGGATGCCTTTATTGCCATCCCTGCGGCCCAATGGCACCTTTACGCGGTAGCACCTGAGGGCCGGGGACAATTCTGGGGGTTCTACCTGATCACTTTTGCACTGGGTTGTTTCCCCGCCTCCCTCTTTGCTATTCAGGCACTGCAGGCCCGGCCCTCCGAAATCCGGGAAAAAGAACATCCCGAAAGTTTCGAACAAAAAGATTTCAGGCGCTGGATGAAGATGTTATTCTGGACGACGCTGATTTTCTTTACCCTACGCAGTACAAAAACCCCTTTCGACGCCTTTGCCGCCTTTTTTCCCCTTTCCTTTCTTTCGGCGTGGGCAGTACACCAGATACTCGAAAAGCGACAGATGTTCGAACGCTGGCTGCAGATCGCCATCATCGCGACAGCAGGCACTTTCAGTGTACTGACCGTCTTGTGGGCACTAACGGGTTATCCGGCAGGTATTGCCTTCCTGGGAATGGGAAAATTGTCGGGCATTTCAACTGCAGCACCCAGGCCTGTAGGCCTATCCGGAACCCTTCCCGGAGCAGTATTGATCGTCCTGGGGTTGATTGGATGGCGATACTTCCGCCAGGGTGCCGCAGAAGATGCGTTTCGCTGGTTGTTTGCCGCTTTTGCTGCCTTTTCCCTCCTGGCTTCGGTGACCCTCCTCCCCGTAACCGTCAGGAATACCACTGGTGCGGCAATCGAATTTGCACTTTCCAAATCAGGTGAAGACTGCTATCTGCTCCCATTCCGCTTTGAGGCCCCCGGACTGCTGTTTTATTCCGGGAAAAGCGCAACCGCGCACCCGTCGAGCAGCAAGGAGGACTGGTTGCTGTTTGGAGAAGCAGATAAACCCGTGTACATCATCGCGAGGAACCAGGATGCCGGTCTGCTTTCGGGATATGCCCATATCGAAGAGCTTTACCGGAAAGACGATTACGTGTTTTTCAGACGACTGTTTTAGCAGGCAGGAAAGGACTAATGCATACGATCGCCTCTTAGCTCCAGGTCTTTCATGATTCCGGCTTCATATTCCAGAAACTGTTGCCAAC
>JBMOJO010000430.1:0-2211 GCA_049315745.1 Saprospiraceae bacterium
TCAGAAGAATATTCTGCCGCCGCAGGCGGCAAAAGACTTTTTACACAACCTCAACCTTTTTACACAACCTCACATTACGGGTTGTGTGAAAAGTCTTTTTTCGGCGCTTCGCGCCAAATTTAAGTTTGAAACCGACGTGTTTTTCATGATTTTGCGAAGCAAAATCATGAAAAACACGTCGGTTTCAAACTTAAATTTGGCGCGAAGCGCCATGAAAAGACTTTTTACACAACCTCTACCGTCCAAATGCCGCCCTTCAGGATCTTCTGCACTGCTCCTGGAATTCACTGGGCAGCAGCCCGTACTTGTTCTTAAAGTGTAACGCAAAGGGACCATGATAGGAAAATCCGATCTCCAGCGCAATGCTCCCCAGCGGCTTTGCCGGATCGGCCAGGATCTGTTCGCGCCCTTTTCTCAGTCTCAATTCCAGTAACCGCTCCATCGGAGTACCAATCGTATGTTGCTTGCAAATCCGGTGCAAATGTCTCCTGCTGACAAACAGATAGCCCGCAATGCGATCTGCATCCAGCCCCGGATCCCGGTAATGGCTTTCGAGAACAGCATCTACCTGGTTTGCCCACCTTACGGCCTCTGCCGATAATACAATGACCGCTTCAGCATTTTCCTCATCGCCTGTATTACTGTCCAGGATCGGAAGCGCCAACGGCTCAACGGTCATCTTCGGATATACCAGTAGAAAAAGGGCACTGAACAGTGCAGCTGACAAGAACAAAGTACTGCTAAAAACCAGGTAACGAAATCCCTGTTCACCCTGGAAATTTGAAATAAAAAGTGCCCCGGTTGCCAGTACTTTCATTACCACGTCCATACCAATCCATACCAGCAACGGACGAAAAGGCCGATTAATTGACCGTGCAACCGCCGTCCGCAACAGGTACGCCCATACCAAAGTATATCCCAGCAGATGCATGGATTTACAGACTGCATGAAACTGATAGGAAAACATCCCATATCCCTTCCCATCATACCCTCCTTGAATATACTCCATATAAAGGGCTACCTTTTCTTCCCCAGAAAGGGTATAAAAGGGAAGCAATTCCAGCGCGTGCAACAAAAACGGCAAAAAATGTACATATTGAATTTTACTCCACTTCAATTCGGGGCGCATCAGCCAAAGGGCCGTCCAGAGCCCGATGGGGCCAACAAGATACTGAATAGGCGACTGCGTCCTGAACAGATGCGGCCAATCCGGTATCTTTCCGGATATGATTAACATTGAGACAAAGGAAATATAAGAAAGTAGTACCGCTCCTGCCCCTATAATTTTGAACGCAGGAAGGGTCCTTCGGACGAGGAGAAAAACCGCCGTACCTAAAAACACCCCGGTACCAAACAAATAAGGTATGCCCTCCATATATTATAGAATGGTATCTATTCCCAATCCTGAACGAATATACAGCATCCGTTCATAATTCTATCCCCACTCACCATGGTTTTCCTTACACTTATCGAATTTTTCACCCCTGATATCCGCCAATGATTTATTTTTGCAAAAAAAAAGCCATGTCCTTTTCAACGGTGATCTTGCTGGCCATCTGCACCGTCGCACACCCCATTCATCTTGCAATCACAGATATCGCCTATTCCGAAAAGGAAAAAGCCCTGCAGGTTGTCCATAAAATCTTTGTGGACGACCTTGAGCTCCACATCGAGGAAAAGGCCAAATCCTCCGGCCAGGAAATCCGCTTGCACCTCAACACCCCAAAGGAACACCCCATGGCAGATTCCGTCCTGCAAGATTACCTTTCCGAACATTTTCAGGTGAAAATCAACGGCAAAAAGGGGAAAAGCGTTTTTGTCGGGAAAGAATATGAAAATGGGGCCGTTTGGATCTATGCCGAATATCCCAACCTGCCTAAACCCAAACAACTCGACATCCGGGACAATCTACTCCTCGACCTCTACGACGACCAAAATAACCTGGTGAATCTGGAGGTAAGCGGAAAAAAAGGCAGCCTGAGGTTTCGGAAAGGATATACCCAGGATATTGTCAGCTTTTAAAGCTCCGGTAAACGTCGAAATTTGGCGGGGCTGTGTAAAAATGTTTTCACTGCGCTTCGCGCTAAATTGTGTTTTGAGGTTGTGTAAAAAAGGTTTTTTCGGCGCTTCGCGCCGAATTATGTTTTGAGAGACACGAGGTTGTGTAAAAAGTCTTTTGCCGCCTGCGGCGGCAGAATTTTATATTGAAAC
>JBMOJO010000135.1:0-9785 GCA_049315745.1 Saprospiraceae bacterium
TCATTTTCACGATTTCGCTTCGCGAAATCGTGAAAATGACGTGTCTCTCAAAACATAATTCGGTGCGAAGCGCCGTAAAAAACCTTTTTACACAACCCCGAAAAACCTTTTTACACGACCCCTATAAAATTCTGCCGTTAAAGGTGGCAAAAAGCAAGTAGTCATACCCCGGCGTTGGCCGTCCGCTGGCGCAAGGCTTCAAAAAGGACAATTCCGGCGGATACGGATACATTGAGCGAATCTACCTGCCCATGCATCGGGATGATAATCCTTTGAGCAGATTCCCTTACCCAGAAGGCTGAGATACCATTCGCTTCGCTTCCCAAAACAAAAGCCGAAGGCCCTTTGAAGTCTGACGCAAAATAAGGCGCACTCGCCTCCAGATACGTAGCAAAAACCCGGATGCCCTGCCGGTGCAGCCAGGCCAGTGCAGGTTCTGCGTCGGTAGTCACTACCGGAACGGAAAATATGGCCCCCAGGCTCGAGCGGATGACGTTGGGGTTGTACTCGTCCACCAGCGGATCACAGACGATGACGGCATCCACCCCTGCCGCATCGGCAGTACGGAGGATAGCGCCCAGGTTGCCGGGTTTTTCGACCGTTTCCAGGATCAGCACCAATGGATTTTGGGAAACCGGGAGCTCGCTGAGGCGCAAATCGCGTCGGTGCATCAGTGCAACGACATTGGGAACGTTGGCCCGGTAGGCAATTTTTTCCATGATGGCAGGGCTGACGATGTATAAATCCCGAGGCTCTTCAACCCCTTCGACAAAAAGTTCGTCCAGAGCCTCTGGAGAAGTTTTACTTTCCTCATAAAACAGGCATTCTGCCCGGAAGCCTTTCTTGAGGGCCATACCCACCTCCCGAAGTCCTTCTGCAACAAAAAGCCCTTGCTTTTTGCGCTCCCTGGATTTCTCCGTCAACGCCATTACATTTTTGACAAGCGGGTTCTGCAGGCTGGTAATCAGTCGTGGCATAGGCACAAAAGGATTTTGCCGAAAGGTACAAAATCTCCTTACCTTTGTCCGAATGCAAAAAGAAGACTTTGGAAGCACTTCAACTTTTCGGCCTACCGCCGTTTCCCGATTATGAGTTGGTGGACAGTGGGAACTTCCGCAAACTGGAACGATTTGGGCCTTATTTCCTCCAACGCCCCGAGCCACAGGCAATTTGGGATGCCGGAATGCCCTCTACAGAGTGGGAACGGTGTTCCCACGCGGTCTTTGAGCGTAAAGCCAGGCAACCGGAATTCGGCGACGATGGCAACTGGGCGGTTCGCCCTGGTGTTCGGGAGCAATGGCCTATTCAATATGCTTACAAAGGGATGCACCTGCATTTTCGGCTTGGGCTTACTGCCTTCAAACACGTCGGAATTTTTCCGGAGCAAGCCGAAAACTGGAACTTTATCTACGATCACCTCCTGCATGCGCCGATTACCGCTCCCTTAGTGCTGAATCTCTTTGCTTATACCGGGGCCGCTTCCCTGGCTGCCAAGGCGGCGGGTGCCGATGTCATCCATGTGGATGCTGTTCGGCCGGTGATTACCTGGGCCCGGCAAAACATGGAAGCAAGCGGTCTGGACGGAATTCGCTGGGTGGTGGAAGATGCCTTGAAATTTGCGCGCAAGGAAGCACAGCGGGGCAGGAAGTACCAGGCGATTTTGCTCGACCCCCCGGCCTACGGGCGGGGGCCGGAAGGAGAGAAATGGCTGCTCGAAAAACACCTCAATGAGCTGATGGGTTATTGCAGGCAAATCCTCGACCCGGAAAATGGCCTTTTTCTGCTCAACCTCTATTCTATGGGGTTCTCGCCCCTGATTGCACAAAACCTCGTGCGCCTGCATTTTCCCGATGCTACTACTCCGGAATGCGGGGAGCTCTTCATTCCCGACCGAAGGGGCATAAAACTCCCGCTCGGCAGTTTTGTACGCTTTGTATATAGCCGGTAAATCAATCAGGTAAAAGCCCCATGATATAAAGCTGGGTGGGCTCATCAATATAATCACGGGTATTTCGCACCAGGGCGAGCAACTGGCTCCGCATCAGCCGGGGGACTTCCCTGCTGCGGATTTCCTCCAGCGTTTCAGCAAGCAGGGCAAAGAGATAGTCCTCCATATCCTCCCCTTCAAAGTGGATAACGGCAGCGAGCGCATGTACCAGCACCGCGCGCAAATCCTCTTCTATCTGAAGCTTGTACTTTCCCCCCTTGAGACGCTTGATTTTGTTTTTCATGGGCCCTGCAGCGACGGTATTATTTTTGACACAGGCGTCATTTTTCTGATTTCGCTTCGCGAAATCAGAAAAATGACGCCTGTGTCAAAACAATATGGCGTTGTGTGAAAAGTCTTTTTTCGGCGCTTCGCGCCAAATAATAATTTGAACCCACGCTTGGTTCATTGATTTTGCTTCGCAAAATCAATGAACCAAGCGTGGGTTCAATATAAAATTCTGCCGCCGAAGGCGGCAAAAAACTTTTTACACAACCCCCAACTCACCAGACCGTCTCGATAAAAACATTTTTCGTATCTATTTAGCAGATCATTGCCCCGAGAAATAATATTTGGTATGCGTGCATTCTGTTCGCGCGGACGCGCGAACAGAATGCACGCATACCAAATAAAATCCTTCGCGGCGAAGCCGCGTATAACCCTGGTAAATAGTTACCATTTTTCGGCTTTATGCCGAAAAATGTTTTTATCCTCATGCCTGCACTTTAGCAGACGCATCGTCCTTGAGCACGCGGCGGAGGATTTTTCCGACGTTGGTCTTAGGGAGCTGGTCAATAAATTCTACTACTTTTGGCACTTTATACCCAGTGAGGTTCTCCCGGCAGAAAGCAATCAACTCCTCTTCAGTCAGGGATGGGTCTTTTTTCACCACATACACCTTCACGGCCTCCCCGGATTTGGCATCGGGGACGGATACGGCAGCGGCTTCCATTACTTTATCGTGCATCGCCAGTACCCCTTCGATTTCGTTGGGATATACATTGAAGCCTGAGACGAGGATCATATCCTTTTTCCTGTCCACAATGCGGAAGAACCCGTCCGGTTCCATCAAGCCGATATCGCCGGTACTCAGCCAGCCGTCTTTAAGGGTGCTGGCCGTAGCTTCCGGATTTTGGTAATATCCTTTCATCACCTGTGGCCCTTTGACCTGGATTTCCCCTGTCTCCCCCGGAGGCAGGATATTCCCCGCATCGTCCACGATACGGATTTCCGTAGAAGGAATAGGGATGCCAATCGTGCCCAGGCGGCCTTTCCCATCGAGGGGGTTGATGGTAGAAACGGCGGAGGTTTCCGTCATCCCGAAGCCTTCGGAAAGATCGCAGCCCGTTACCGCCTTCCAACGTTCTGCAACGGCCACCTGGACTGCCGTTCCACCACCCCCGGTTATCTTAAGCCCGCTGAAGTCCAGACTCGCAAACTGCGGATGGTTGAGCATAGCGTTGAAAAGGGTATTGACCCCGGTGATGATATTGACCGGAGTTTTTTTCAGTGTCTTTACGATCGAGTCAATATCCCTGCCGTTGATAATCAGGATATTCGTGCCCCCGCGGTACATAAAGCAAAGCGCATTGACGGTAAAAGCGAAAATGTGGTACAAGGGCAGGGCACAGAGGACTACAGGCGCCTCCACGTCATCGAGCATTTTGCCGCCCATTGCATTGAATTGCAGCACGTTGGCAATCAGGTTGCGGTTGGTGAGCATAGCCCCCTTTGACAAACCCGTTGTACCCCCAGTATATTGCAGCAGCACCACATCGTCCGAACCGGTTTTTCTTGGGCTGAACGGCAGATTTTTTCCTGCACTCAACGCTTTGGAGAACGTAATCGTATTGGCAAGCTGGTAAGGCGGCACCATTTTTTTCACGTTGCGCACCACATAGTTTACGATGTTGCCTTTCGGGAAGCCCAGCATCTCGCCAGCACTCGTAAGGATCACGTGCTGGATATCCGTTTCTCCGATAATTTTCTGGAGGTTTTGGGCAAAATTTTCGGCAATGATAATCGCCTTTGCTCCGGAATCCTTGAATTGGTGGTGCATCTCCCGGGGCGTATAAAGCGGATTGGTATTGACAACGACCAAACCCGCACGAAGGGCGCCAAACAGGGCAATCGGGTACTGCACCATGTTGGGCATCATCAGGGCGATGCGATCGCCGGCTTCCAGACCGATAGAGGCAAAATAAGCGGCAAGCTGCCGGGTCATCTGGTCTAACTGGCCATAGGTAATGGACTTACCCATGTAGGAAAAGGCAGGTCTGGAATGGTATTTCCGGAAGGCTTCCGCGTACATATCTACCAGCGACGAATAAATGTCGGGGTTGATATCGGTAGGTGTTCCTTCGGGATAGATGGCGGTCCATGGACGGTCTGCGCTCATGATCTTTGGGTTTTATGCAACTACGCGGACTAAAAACACTCGGGTACTGCACAGAACGTACAACCCTCGCCTGCCGGCGGCGAGAACCAGCGCCTGTGGGCTGGACCTCCGGAAAACAGCAGTTTTTGCCCCCAATCCGAATAGCAGCTATTTAGGTAATGATAAAATTTTTTAATTTGGACAAAACTAATACAAAAACGCGCCTTTTAAGTGAAAGTTCGGAATAAAAGTTTGAAGCTGAGCCGCTGACCCCGGAGCAACCTTTTCCCTTTGCGTATGTTGACAAAGCATGAAAAACAGGGACGAATTGATCCGGCATGCCGAAGCCTGGTTTGAGCGTAAATCCCGGAAGCCCTTCGGTTTCCAGCGGGATACCTGGGGCCATTACCTCGACGGAAAGCACGGTTTGTTGAACGCCCCCACCGGCAGTGGAAAGACGTTTGCGCTACTGGTACCGATATGCCTCGAGGCCCTGGGCGCCGGGGAGCCGGTATCCGGGGTACGGGCGATATGGGTCACCCCGATCCGTGCGCTGGCGCGGGAAATCCAGTCAGCTGCCCGGGAAGCTGCGGAGGGCCTCGGCATTAACTGGGAAATCGGGATACGCACGGGCGATACCGGCGCGGGCGAGCGCACCCGGCAGAAAAAAAATGCCCCGGGGCTGCTGATCACCACCCCGGAAAGCCTGCACCTGTTGCTGGCATCAAAAGGATATCCGGAATATTTCCGCAACCTGAAATGCGTTGTCTGCGACGAATGGCACGAAATGATGGGCTCCAAACGCGGTGTCCAGATGGAACTCGCCCTTTCCCGCCTCAAAGGTTTTGTGCCGGGCCTGAAAATATGGGGGATTTCGGCTACGCTGGCCAACCTGCAGGAAGCCGCGGAGGTCCTTTTTGGCGAATCTGCGGCCAAACCGGGCTATATACTCGTAAAAGCGCCTTCCGACAAGCATATCGAGCTCATTTCTATCCTGCCGGATGCCATAGAAACCTATCCCTGGGCAGGGCACCTGGGCATCCGGATGCTGCCCCAACTGCTCCCGGTCATCGAAAATAGCAAGGCTACGCTCCTTTTTACCAATACCCGCGCCCAATGCGAAATCTGGTACCGGGCACTCCTCGAAGCTGATCCCGACCTGGCAGGTGTCATCGCCATGCACCATAGTGCCCTGAGCCGGGAAGTGCGGGACTGGGTAGAAAATGCCCTGCACGAGGGCATATTAAAGGTAGTGGTTTGCACCTCCAGCCTCGACCTCGGGGTGGATTTCCGGCCGGTGGAGACCGTAGTGCAAATTGGTAGCCCAAAAGGCGTTGGGCGCTGCCTGCAGCGGGCAGGCAGAAGCGGGCATTGTCCGGGCGGAACGAGCCGGATGTATTTTGTGCCCACCAATAGCCTGGAATTGATAGAAGGTGCCGCCCTTCGGGAAGCCGTCGGCCATAATGCCATTGAAGCCCGCCTCCCCTATTTGCGCTCTTTTGATGTGCTGGTCCAGTATCTCGTCACCCTTGCCGTTTCGGACGGTTTTGAAGCCAAAACAATCCTCAAAGAGGTCAGGGGCACTTATTCTTTCGCCTCCATCGGCGAAACCGAATGGGCATGGGCCCTGGATTTCATCACCCGTGGCGGAAGCTCCCTCGATGCCTATGAAGCGTTCAAAAAGGTACAGCTAACCGAAGGGCGCTATCACGTGGAAAGCAGGCAGACCGCCATGCGCCACCGGCTGCAGATTGGGACGATCGTCAGCGATACCGGACTCCTGGTGAAGTACCTGGGGGGTGGTACGCTGGGGACGATTGAAGAGCGCTTTGCCGGAATGCTCGAACCTGGGGAGATTTTCTGGTTCGGCGGCAAGAGCCTGGAGTTTGTCCGCATCAAAGATATGACCGTGCAGGTCAGGCGGAGCAACCAGAAAAATGGCAAGGTGCCCTCCTGGCTCGGAGGAAGGATGCCGCTTTCCTCCCAACTCAGCGAATTTTTGCGAAAAAAAATAGACGAAGCCGCCCGAGGGGTCGCTGACGACGAGGAGCTGAAGTGCCTTCGCCCGCTCTTCGAAGTGCAGCGCTCCAGATCAAAATTGCCCTTGAGCGGGGAACTGTTGATCGAATATTTCCAAAGCCGGGAAGGGTTTCACCTGCTGGTATATCCTTTTGAAGGCCGTTTCGTCCATGAAGGGATGAGTGCCCTACTGGCATACCGGATATCCCGCCTGCGCCCCATCTCTTTCTCCATCGCCATGAACGACTACGGATTTGAACTCCTCTCCGATTCAGAAATTCCCATAGAAAAAGCCTTACAGAACGGACTTTTCTCCACCCAACACCTCGGGGAAGATATCGAGGCCAGTATCAACGCAACGGAATTATCGAAACGCCGCTTCAGGGATATTGCCGGCATTGCCGGGCTCGTTTTCAAGGGATTTCCCGGAAAACACAAAAAAGAGCGCCATTTGCAGGCCTCCTCCCAGTTGTTTTTCGGCGTTTTCCAGGAATACGAACCGGATAATTTGCTGTTCCTGCAAGCCTATGACGAGGTCCGGACGTTTCAACTGGAAGAAGGGCGGCTGCGCGCTGCACTCGAGCGGATTGGCCGGCAGGAAATCGTTTTGACCCACCCTGGAAAAGCCACGCCTTTTTCCTTTCCGATCATCGTGGACCGTCTGCGGGAGCGGTTGAGCTCAGAAAAACTGGAGGACAGGATACGCAAGATGAAGTTACAGCTCGAAAAATAACAGACTTGTTGCGATGGATTATCGTGGTGGGAAAAATGAGCTATTTTTCGTCCACGCGAAGGCTTTTTGAGGGAGCATAGCCATGCTACGTGACCGAAAAAAGGCGCAGTGTGGGCGAAAAAGAGCCATTTTTAACCCATGAGCATTCCATCGCAACAAGTCTAATGTATCCGGGAACAATCGGGCACTTCACCCTTTTATCTGCTGATGATATGGAAATGAACGACATCGTGGAAAAAACACAGAAAGTTACCTTGATGGGCCAAACCCTGACCTTACACCCTCTTGCAGCTGCATTTTGGGAGGAAACCAGTACCCTGTTGCTGGCGGATTTGCACCTGGGCAAGGTTTCGCATTTCCGGAAAAACGGCGCTGCAGTTCCCGATGCGGCCGCATCCGCCAACCTCGACCGCCTGATAGCGCTGATGCTGGAATTTAGGCCTTTGCGCGTTCTATTTTTGGGCGATTTATTTCACAGCGTTTACAATCCGGAATGGGAGGCCTTTGAGGGGTTGTTGGCCCTCTTCCCCGATACGCGTTTTGATCTCGTACAGGGCAACCACGATATTCTTCCCGCAGCCTTTTTCCAACGGGCCAATATCCATCTCCACCCGCAGGTGCTGGAATCAGGGCCATTTATTTTTTCGCACGAACCCCTTCCCGATGGTGCTTCCGCATCATATAATATAGGAGGGCATATTCATCCCGGCGTCCGATTGAAAGGAATAGGCAAACAATATTTGAAACTCCCTTGCTTTTATTTCGGCACCCAACAGGGCTTAATGCCCGCTTTTGGCGTATTTACCGGTCTGGGAGAAATCCGGCCCAAGGCCGGAGAAGCGGTATATGTCATTGCAGGCGACAAGGTTTTGCCCCTGCAATGACATAAAGTATTCGTTTTAGGTATCTATTTACCAGTGGTATCCGCGGCTTCGCCGCGAAGAATTTTATTTAGTCGGGGTTGTGTAAAAAGGTTTTTTATGGCGCTTCGCGCCAAATAATATTTGGATGGAGACTTGTTTTTAATGATTTCGCGAAGCGAAATCATTAAAAACAAGTCTCCATCCAAAGAAAATTCTGCCGCCGCAGGCGGCAAAAACTTTTTATACAACCCCGACTAAAATATTATTTCCCGGGGCAATGACCTGCTAAATAGATACCGTTTTAGCGCCTTCCCATCTGGTGCAGGTGGGCGATATGGGAAGCTACGGCCATCCGTGTTTTGGGAAACTCGATATAGCGGATCCCGTACTCTTCGCACAGCTGCTTGATAATTTTACTGATCGCTGGATAGTGGATATGGGAGACCGTAGGAAAAAGGTGGTGCTCAATCTGGAAATTTAACCCGCCGAGCAGCCAGGTCATCACCCGGTTTTGAGTCGCGAAGTTAGCCGTAGTCTGAAGTTGGTGAATCGCCCAATCCGCCTCGATCTGGTTTTCAGGCTGCACGGCAACCGGGAAATGGGTATCTTCCACGGTATGTGCCAATTGGAAAACCATACTCAGCACAAAGCCCGTCACCATTCCATAAAAGACGAAACCGATCAGCCAGGGCAAAAACCCAATCATATAGATCGGGAGCACTACAAATAGCCCCGCATGCAGGATTTTGAAGCCCCAAAAGACGAAATGCTCGCGGACGCTCATCGGTTTCAGGGGCATATTACCTACTTTTTTGGTAAAATACTTCTCGTAGTCGGTAAAGAAAACCCAGTACAGGTAGAGCAATGAGTAAGCGGCCCAAAAATAAAGATGCTGGTAGCGGTGGATTTTATACCGCTTTTGCGTTTCGCACAGGCGCAGGAAGGGCCGTGCGTCAATATCATCGTCCACCCCGTCAATATTGGTGAACGTGTGGTGTACGACGTTATGTTTAGTTTTCCACATAAACACATTGGCGCCCAGGAAATTCAGGGAAAGCCCTGCAAGTTCGTTGACCCATTTCCGCCGGCTGAAGCTGCCATGTGCACCATCGTGCATGATGTTAAAGCCGATAGCCGCCGTCAGCCCGCCCATGACGATACATTCCAGCAGGGCGATCCAGTAGGGAGGGGTGAAAAATACCAGGTGGACATAGACCAGTATAAAGCTAAGCCCGATAATAAGCGCTTTGGCAAACAATTTATAGTTGCCGGTCCTGGCAGTACCCAGATCTGCGAAATAAGCGTTGATACGCTGCCTCAGCTCGGCATGAAAGCTGGTCGAATGAGAAAGAAATTTTGGTGCGATCATACAAAAAAAATAAAGAGCGTTTATAAATGCAATGCACTACATGCGTGCCGGTGCCAAAATGCGGCAACCGGCCGATAAAACATACGACCTTTTGAAACACGGGGCCGAGCGGAATAGTTGTCGGGCAGTGTGGGCCTTTCGGCGAGGACTGCATTTGGGGTGCCATTCCCGCAATCCGGCCATAAAAAGGAAATAACTGTGTCCGGCAGCTAAAATAATACAAAGTTTTTTTTCCAGGGTATTGCGCGATAAGGATTAGCACTTTATTTTTGTGCCACCTTTGAAATAAGGTCGGTTCAGACCCATGGTGTAACGGTAGCACACCGGATTTTGGTTCCGTTTGTCAAGGTTCGAATCCTTGTGGGTCTACAACCAACACAACCCAATCATCTGGAAATCAGGTGGTTGGGTTTTTTGTTGTCCCATGATTGGGACAG
>JBMOJO010000431.1:0-2200 GCA_049315745.1 Saprospiraceae bacterium
GCAAAATCATGAAAAACACGTCGGTTTACAAAGAATATTCTGCCGCTGCAGGCGGCAAAAACCTTTTCACACAACCCCTCAGAAGAATATTGGGGTTGTGTGAAAAGTCATTTGATGGTGCTGCGTACCAAATTATATTTTGAGGAACACGTCATTTTCATGATTTCGCGAAGCGAAATCATGAAAATGACGTGTTCCTCAAAAGAATATTCTGCCGCTGCAGGCGGCGAAATACTTTTTACACAACCCCGGTTTCAAATTATTACTTGGCGCGAAGTGCCGAAAAAAGCCTGTTGATACAACCCCAATATTTGTGAATAACGAAAGGTTTTGAGGACCTATCCCCTCGACAATAAAAATGCCTGTTCCAAAGCTTGTTCGCCCGCAATAATCGCTGCAGCTTTTTCCCCAAGTGCCGGGCCGTGCTTGTACCCATGGCCGGAACCTCCGCCCATCATCCAGCAATTGGGAGCTTCCGGGTGTACATCCAGCAGGAAATTACCATCCGGGGAATTGCCATAGTGGCATACGCGGTTCTCTATAAGCGGGGCGTGTGTAAGGGCTGGAAAGCGATGTGCCATAAAAGCACGCGCGTGTGCCAGCACATCCGGATTCAGGATGCGGTCGCCATCGGTAGGGTCAAATGCAGCCCCCCGGCGGTCCACCCCAACCTTAAACCCGCGCCGGGCATTCCCGGGAATCCCATAATAATAATCGGCCCCATCCGCATCAATCCAGACCGGCATATCGTCAAACTGCCCTGCAAATGCTGAGGGGACTCCCAGATAGTAGGCTTCCTGACGGGTACATTGAATAAATTCCTCCAAAATATCCGGGAAAAGGGTTTTCAGCCAGGAGCCACAGGCAAAAACGAAGGTTTCAGCCTCCAACGTCCGGCCATCTTCGAGCGTAATCCCCTGCATACGCTGGTGTTGTATTTTTCCCGGTTTTACCTTCGCCTGGAGATACTCGCCGCCTTCCCGGACAAAAGCTGCCTGAACGGCAATCGCCCCTTCCCGGGCCTTGAGGTAGCCTCCATGCGGATCCAGAACCAGGTATGCCAAATCGTCCACGAAAATATGCGGGTACAGTCTTTTTGCTTCTCCCGTGTCCAAATAGCGGTACTCCAGGCCATGGCGCTCCATAAAAGGCAGGGAATCCGTTACCATAGGCTCGTTCTCCCGGTGACAAAACCAAAGTACGCCCGCAGGAAAAAATAATTGCAGCCCCCAATCCCGCTGATGCGACTGCCATAGCTCAAGGGCCCGCACGTTGAGGTCAAAATAAAGGGCATTCGCCCCGTATGTGGAGCGGATAACCCGGGTCTCGTCCCCGGAACTTGACCGGGAGTTACCACCGCCCCAGGCATCTATCAGGGTGACCCTGAAGCCGGACCGGAGCAGGTACAAAGCCGTCCAGCCACCAAAAGCGCCGGCGCCGGCAACGATAATGCGTTCTCCGCGCGCAGGGATGTGGGGCGCAAAAAGCTGGGCGGAAGTGCCCGCAGCAGCAAAAGCAGGTTCAAAAGTCCGTTGCATAGGCCTCAGGATGCATCTTTCCACAGGAATTGTCCGACCTGGTAGCCTGCCGCGCTGCACAGCGTGCAAAGAAATATCCCCCAGGCAATATCTACCAGCACCAGGGGGAGGGGCCAGTCCCGGATCAGCGCTTTATTGGTGAGTTCGTAGGTAGAATACGTGAGCAAACCGAGCATGGCCCCACGGAGCAACGCTTCTCCCATACCCCCCTTTTCCATCGCCGGATAAACAGCAAAATACAATATCCCCGCAATGAAAATGAGGTAAAAGATTCCCGCCGCGATCCAGTCAGGAGAAGGTGCCAATAAATGCCCGGCTTGTTTTTTTATAAAACGAGAGGCAAAAAAACCTAAGTACAGGCCATCGGCAACAATAAATACCACCATGGTGAGGAGGTAGTGGAAAAAGATTTTCATCACCTTTGTTTTTAATATGGGGTTGTGTAAAAAGGTTTTTGTCGCCTTCGGCGGCAGAATATTCTTTTGAAACCGACGTGTTTTTCATGATTTTGCGAAGCAAAATCATGAAAAACACGTCGGTTTCAAACTTAAATTTGGCGCGAAGCGCCATGAAAAGACTTTTTACACAACCCCAATACTTTTTACATAAGCCCTATCCAAAAAATATTCACCGGGTGTCAGGAAATCATTTCCGGACACCGG
>JBMOJO010000136.1:0-9755 GCA_049315745.1 Saprospiraceae bacterium
AAATACAGTTCATAAAATGAAAAATCTTTTGATCGTAGGGGCCAGCAAGGGGATTGGCTTAAGTTTGGCCGAAATGGCAGTACCGGTATTTGAGACTTATACAGTTTCCCGGACCTTGAGTCCCGAGCTCTCGGCTTTGAATACGCACCATTTTTCGATGGATGCCGTACATGACCCGCTGGATTCCCTGGAATCGCTTCCTGAGGTCATTCATGGCCTGGTGTATTGCCCGGGAAGTATTACGCTGAAGACGATTAACCGGCTTAGTGAGGCAGATTTCCTTGGCGATTTCCATCAGAACGTACTGGGAGCGGTGCGTGTAATCCAGTTTTGTCTCCCGCGGCTTAAGCGTGCGAAAGGGGCTTCGGTAGTGTTGTTCAGTACGGTAGCTGCCCAGACAGGCATGGCGTTTCACAGTTCTGTTGCGACGGCCAAGGCAGGAGTAGAGGGCCTGGGGAAATCACTTGCGGCAGAACTGGCCCCTCAGCAAATCCGTGTAAACGTTATCGCCCCATCTCTTACGCAGACGCCCCTCGCCCAGGGCTTGCTGAATTCCCCCGAGAAAGCAGAGGCTGCCGCAAAACGCCATCCGCTCCAGCGGATCGGGCAGGCAGCCGATATGGCGGCGATTGCACATTTTCTGCTCTCCGAACAGGCGTCCTGGATTACAGGCCAGGTGATCGGCGTAGATGGGGGCTTATCCACATTGAGATCATAACGCAAATACCCTGAGCGATGCAGTTATCCTTCCGAACGTTGTTGTTCATCCTCGCTGCCGGGTTAACGGTGCTGGTTGCCGGCAGGTACTTCTATTTTCAGCCCCGCTTTGTACAGGGGGAAAAAGCGCCGGATTTTCAGGCAGTACTGAAAAATGGAGCGGTATTCAGCCTCAGCAGCCTCAGGGGCAACTATGTGCTCCTGGATTTTTGGGGGAGCTGGTGCGGCCCTTGCCGCCTGCAGAATACCGGCTGGACCCAGGTTTACGGGCAATATGCGGGAAAACGTTTCAAAGACGCGGGCGGCTTCACTATCGTGAGCGTCGGGGTAGAGAAAGATCCCGGGAGTTGGTCCCTGGCGATTGAGCGCGACCGGCTCGATTGGCCCTACCATATCCTGGACCTGAGCTCCAGCTTACGGTTCTTTTCCGGACCCCTTGCACAACAGTATCAGGTGCGCCAATTGCCCGCAGCCTTTCTCATCCATCCCCAGGGAACAATCATCGCCGTAGATCCTGAGCCGGAGCAAGTAGCGGATATCCTCTCTTCTAAAATGGATAAAAATTAGGCTTATGCGAGGGCTTATCGCGTGGGAAAAACAGCGCATTGTTACTTCGCGACAACCCCTGGCAACAAGTCTAAATATACTACTGCCATTTTGTACAATATACCGATGATCGTTACAAAGTCTGTCAGGTGAATAATTGTTTTATGACAAAGTGGCGGAATTTATTGCTTGGCAAAAAAATTGTTGGATTTTTTTCCAGCATCTAAATAGCGCCGGCAGCCTTATTCTGCGGCGATCGCCACGAATTGTTAAAATAAACGATACAACGTGAAGGAACAGGAACCTACAACGAACCATCTGCAGGAGGATTCTCAAGCGGGGCCTGAAGCGCAGGCTGCAGAAACGCCCGAAACCCCGCAGGAGAACAGTATAGAAGCAAAGTACGCCGCTTTGTTGGAGGAGCACGAAATACTCCGCGATAAGTACCTCCGGATTTATGCCGACTTCGACAACTTCAAAAAACGGACACTCAAGGAAAGGGCGGAGTTGATGCGAACGGCTTCTCAGGACACCATGACCGCGTTGCTCCCTGTTCTCGATGATTTTGATCGTGCGAAGCAAAACTCAGCGCGCGAGGGCAGTACGGAAGTCATGAGCGAAGGAGTGTTGCTGGTGTACCACAAGCTTTTTTCTACACTGAAGGGCCTGGGTTTGGAATCAATGGCCACCAACGAGACGGTTTTCGATCCCGAGCTGCACGAGGCGATCACAGAAATTCCAGCGCCGACCGAAGCACTGCGCGGGAAGGTCGTGGATACGATAGAAAAAGGCTATCGCCTGGGCGACAGGATCATCCGCTACGCAAAAGTGGTAGTAGGCAAATGACAGACTTGTTATTTTCATAATGCCTGGTGAAACATGCCGCTAATCCGGCCACTAAGCACACATACGCGAAATTGCTATGGCTCAAAGAGATTATTACGAAATATTGGGCGTGCCCAAAACGGCCGATAAAGCTGCTATCAAAAAAGCTTATCGGGAAATGGCACTCAAATATCATCCCGATAAGAACCCCGGGGACAAGGCTGCAGAAGAAATATTCAAGGAAGCGGCCGAGGCGTACGAAGTGTTGAGTAATGACGACAAGCGTGCGCGCTATGACCGCTACGGCCATGCGGGCGAACCACGGGGTGGTTTCTCCGGTGGTGGGATGACGATGGACGATATTTTTTCGCAGTTTGGAGATATTTTTGAAGATTCTGCTTTCGGTTCCTTCTTTCAGGGCGCTTCTGGCAGGGGCGGCACCAGGGCTAAAGGCCGTAAAGGTGCCAACCTTCGCATCAAAGTGACGCTCACCCTGGAGGAAATTTCGACAGGGGTCACCAAAAAAATCAAGGTCAAAAAACAACTTCCCTGCGATGTCTGCCAGGGGAGCGGTGCGAAAGACACCAGCTCGGTGCGGACCTGTCAGACCTGTGGAGGGGCAGGCTATGTGCGGCAAATCCGCTCTACCTTTCTAGGACAAATGCAAACGACTACCACCTGTCCTTCCTGCGAAGGCAATGGCCAGACGGTGACGGCAAATTGTTCGAAATGCCGGGGGGAAGGGCATGTTCCAGGGGAAGAAATGATCGAAATCGAAATCCCGGCAGGTGTCGAAGAGGGGATGCAGCTCTCTATGCGCGGTAAAGGCAACGCAGGGGCGAAAGGAGGGCCGGGTGGCGACCTGTATATCACCATCGAGGAAAAGCCGCACGAATTCCTGCAGCGCGACGGGCAGAACGTGATCTATGAGCTGTACCTCAACTTTGCAGATGCCGCGTTGGGGACTTCCGTTGACGTGCCCGTGCTGGACGGAAAGGTCCGGATTAAAATACCTGCAGGGACCCAGGCAGGTAAAATTCTCAGGCTCAGGGAAAAAGGCCTGCCCTCGGTTCAGGCGTACGGCCGCGGCGACCAGCTCATCCATATCAATATCTGGACGCCCAAGAAGTTCAACAACGAAGAACGCGAGCTGCTCGAAAAAATCCGCACGATGCCGAACTTCCAGCCGCAGCCTGGCGCCTCGGAGAAATCTTTCTTCGAAAAAATGAAGGATTACTTTACTATGCGCTAAAATTTTTCAAGTGCAGCAAAATCTTTGCTTCCTGCTGGCCCTGGCCGGCGTCTGCCTTTCGTCCTGTGGCCCTAAAAAACTGGTGGATACCTCCCGGGTATTGGAATCCCAGGTATGGACGTATGCCGACTCCCTCCGCTTTGAGGCGACCGTGGAGGATACCTCCTGCCTGTATGATATTTCTATCCTGGTAAAGCACGACAAGTCCTACGCGTACCAGAACTTGTACCTGCGCATACGGACGTATTTTCCGGATGGAAAAATGTTGGCACAGCCACTTTCACTGGATTTGGCAGAAAAAACAGGGGCATGGTCAGGAAAATGTATCGGAAACAGCTGCTCCATCGAAGCACCGATCCAGCAGAATGCCTTTTTCAATGCCCAGGGAAAATATGTATTCGTCCTTGAGCAATACATGCGTCAGGATACGCTGCGGGGGATACGCGCCGTTGGGCTGCGCATAGCTGATGCCGGCCCGCGATAATTGGGCGCAAGCTTGGTATTAGCGGTAGAGGTACATATTCCGCTGACGGTCGAGCTCCCTGAAGAAAGGGTCGCTGAGGTCGCGGATAAAGCGGATTTCTTCTCCTGTTGATTTCATCTCCGGCCCGAGGTTCTTGTCCACGTTGGGGAATTTTTCGAAAGAGAATACCGGCACCTTGATCGCAAATCCGCTTGGCCTGGGCTTGATATCGAAGTCCCGCAGTTTGTGATTGCCCATCATAATTTTGGTAGCGATCTGCAGGTAAGGCACTTTATAGGCTTTTGCGATAAAAGGCGTCGTGCGCGATGCCCTTGGGTTAGCTTCGATGACATAGACTTTATTGTCCTTAATCGCAAACTGGACGTTGAGCAAGCCCCGGATATTGAGGGCCTGGGCGAGTTTCTCCGCGTATTCTACCATCGTATTTACCGCTTCGACCGAAAGGCTGTAAGTGGGCAGTACGGCGGCGCTGTCGCCTGAATGGATACCTGCCGGCTCGATATGTTCCATAATGCCCATGATATGGATTTCTTCTCCGTCGAAGATGGCATCAATCTCTGCTTCTTTGGCCCGGTCGAGGAAGTGGTCAATAAGTACGCGGTTATCGGGGAGGTGTTTGTAGAGGTTGAGGACGTGGCGCTCCAGTTCTTTATCATTGATGACGATGCGCATTCCTTGTCCGCCGAGCACATAAGAGGGCCTTACGAGGACGGGGTAGCCGACGCGGTTGGCGATTTTGATGGCTTCGTCCACGTCATCTGCCACCCCATAATCCGGATAGGGGATATCCAGCTTTTTGAGCAGGTCGGAGAAAGAGCCCCGGTCTTCGGCGAGATCCATATCGGGAAAGCTCGTGCCGATGATTTTATAGCCTTTTTTGTGGAGGGTTTCGGCGAGTTTTAGTGCTGTTTGCCCGCCGAGCTGGACGATAATGCCCTCGGGTTGTTCCAGTTCGAGGATTTCTTCCAGGTGTTCCCAATAAACAGGTTCGAAATAGAGTTTATTGGCCATATCGAAATCTGTGGAGACGGTTTCCGGGTTGCAGTTTACCATGATCGCTTCATAGCCCATTTCTTTGAGTGCGAGCAGGCCATGGACGCAGCAATAATCGAATTCAATACCCTGCCCGATGCGGTTGGGCCCTGAGCCCAGAACGACGACCTTTTTTTTGTTACTAGGCAAGCTTTCGTTTTCGGTATCGAATGCAGAATAGAAGTAGGGGGTCTTGGCTTCGAATTCCGCGGCACAAGTATCCACCATTTTATAGGTACGACGGACGCCCAGTTTTTTGCGGTGTTGGGTCACCTCTTCTTCCTTAACCCGGAGGAGCCAGGCGATCTGGGCATCTGAATATCCGTTTTCTTTGAGTTCCCTGAGCAATTGGGCGGGGATATCTTCGGGTACGTTGTATTGCATGACCTGATTGTCATACTGCACCAAGCGTTTGATCTGCTGGATGAACCAGGGGTCAATTTTGGTAAGCTGGTGGACGGTGTTTGCGGATACGCCCAGCCTCAGGGCGTCCTTTACGCGGAAGATGCGGTCTTCGCTGGCTTTTTCCAGCCTGGACAGCACGTCGTCGGTTTTTATCCATTCTTTAATATCTGCACCGAGGCCTTTGCGGCCATTTTCCAGTGACTGGCATGCTTTTTGGAGCGCTTCGAGGAAGTTTCTCCCGATACCCATAACCTCTCCCACCGATTTCATCTGCAGGCCGAGATCGTGATCGGCCCCGGGGAATTTGTCGAAATTCCAGCGGGGGACTTTTACGATGACGTAATCCAGGGTGGGCTCGAAGTAAGCGGAGGTGTTTTTGGTGATTTGGTTGCTGAGCTCGTCGAGGGAATAGCCGATGGCCAGTTTCGCGGCAATTTTGGCGATAGGATATCCTGTGGCCTTACTGGCGAGTGCAGAAGACCGGGAGACCCTGGGATTGATTTCGATGACGATGAGGTCTTCGGTTTTGGGGTCCTGGGCAAACTGGATATTACAGCCTCCGGAAAAATTGCCCAGGGAGCGCATGGCATGGATCGCTTCGTTGCGCATCCGTTGGTAAGCGGTATCGGAGAGGGTCATTGCCGGGGCGACGGTGATGCTGTCGCCCGTATGGATGCCCATGGGGTCGAGATTTTCCACTACACAGATGATGACCACGTTGTCGTTATCGTCGCGCAGGAGTTCAAGTTCAAATTCTTTCCAGCCCAGCACCGCGCGTTCGACGAGCACTTCGTGTGTTGGGGAGGCGGCCAGGCCCCGGCGCAGCGCCGCATCGAAATCTTCTTCCCGATGGACGAATCCGCCCCCTGTACCGCCAAGGGTGTAGGAAGGCCGGATAACAAGGGGGAAGCCAATCTCCTGGGCGGCTTCTTTTCCTTCCAGGTAAGAGTTGGCGATTTGGGAAGGCGCGACTTTAAGGCCGATATTGACCATGTGCTGGCGAAAGGCCTCTCTGTTTTCAGCGAGTTCTATAGCGGCAATATCCACGCCAATCATTTTGACCTCGTACTTTTGCCATACGCCCTGCTTGTCGGCCTCGATGGCCAGGTTGAGGGCGGTCTGGCCACCCATGGTCGGGAGTACGGCATCAATTTTCCGCTCTTCCAGGATTTGGACGATACTTTCGACAGTGAGCGGGAGGAGGTAAACATGGTCGGCGGTGACCGGATCGGTCATGATAGTCGCCGGATTGGAGTTGATGAGGGTCACCTCGATTCCTTCTTCGCGCAGGGAGCGGGAAGCCTGGGACCCGGAATAGTCAAATTCGCAAGCTTGCCCGATGATGATTGGGCCACTTCCAATAATTAAGACCGATTTGATATGTGGATTTGCAGGCATCTTGCAGGATTTTTATAAATTGGGTGCAAATATAGTGCCTCATCAGGGCATTATGTTAATTTTCATGGTTATTTAGCAAATTTTAGCCCATGCACATCCTTTTCCAGCAAGGCTGACAGACCCGGAGCTTTTCGGTAGAGACGAAGGCCGGGGATTAAAGTACTTGGAAAACAAAAATAAATACTAACTTTACCCCTTGACCAATTTTCAAAACTATGGATCGAATCGGGCACCGATGGGGGGCTATAATGCTCCCTGTATTTCTTTTGATTGTCTTTCAGGGGTTTGCATCTTCCCCTGTCACCTTTGAAGAGACAGAAGTTGCCAGACGCGTAGAACTCATGAACAGCGAGGTCGTACAGCCCCGCTATGATGTTGTAGTACGCAGTTACCTTAGAACGTACCTGGTCAACCACCGGGCAAAGGCCCAGAAAATATTGGGGCGTAGCGTCCTTTATTTCCCGGTCTTCGAGGATTTCCTCCGCCGAAACAATCTTCCCCTCGACCTTAAGTACCTCCCGATCGTAGAGTCTGCCCTGGAGCCTAAGGCTACATCCCGTGTAGGCGCAGCCGGCCTCTGGCAGTTTATGCCTTCTACGGGAAGGATGTATGGATTGCAGGTGGACGATGTAGTGGACGAACGCCGCGACCCCCTGAAATCAACGGAGGCGGCGGTGGTACACCTACAGGACTTGTTCGAAAAGTTTGAAAACTGGGAATTGGCAATTGCTGCGTATAATAGCGGGAGCGGGAGGGTCAGCAGGGCGGTAAAGCGCGCGAGGAGTACGAGCTACTGGAAAATCAGGGGCTATCTGCCACGTGAAACAGCAAATTATGTCCCCGCTTTTATCGCCGCCGCTTACCTGGTACGGTATTTCGAAGAACATGGGCTCGAACAGGATTACCCTTCACTGGATTTACAACTCACCGAAACGATTTCTATCTATCACGAAGTAACATTTGATGAAATCGCCGAGGCTACCGGTACCCCAAAAGAAATTATCGCGACGCTGAACCCGGGCTTTCCGAAGGAAATGGTTCCGGCCAGCGCAAAGGGGTATTATTTCACCCTGCCACAGCGCGCAATGCGGGAATTCCGTATTCTACTGGAATCCAAAAAACCGGATCAGGCTATGGCTGCTGTTGGGGCCAGCTCGCCACTTTCTATAAAAATCCCTAAAGAGGCTATTAATCATTCCTACATTACTTTTTTCGTAGAAGTAGCAGAAGGCCAGACGCTCGAATCCATCGCCGGGCAGTGGCACAGCTCGGTGTATCAGCTCAGGGCCTGGAACGGGCTTAAGTCCTCACAGGAGGTGTCCGTTGGTCAAAAATTGAAGATTTATCAACTTAAGGAAAGCCTCCCCCCCCCTTCCGTGAAATTTGAGCTGGTGGAGCCGCTCGACCCGCTTCCGCTCGACCGCGCTGAGTTTGTAGAACCTGCCGTATCGGGCACAAGCGAAGAGGACCCTCTGGAAAGGTTAAAGAAAAGAAGTTACTGCTACTATCTGGTCACCCGCCCCGAGCGGCTGCTCAATATTTCCCTCCGCTTTAAGGTTGACCCAAAGCGCCTCCAGGAGCTTAACGGGATATATAATTATAAAAACCTGAAATCGGGCACTTTAGTTAAAATAGCAGAGATGTACTGACCAGAAAAACTACGCCGGCAACGCATCGAAATTTTTTGGTATTTTCTGTCTCACCCGGGTTCATTATGTTGTGCCCTAAATAAATGTCCAATGTCCAATCCTTTGATTTCACTACTCGAACAACAACTCGGCAACGGTAATTTAGTGGAAATGCTTGCAAAGCAGGTCGGGGCAAACGATCCTGCAAAAACCCAGAATGCTGCAAGCAGCATCGTCACCGCACTTATGGGCGCGATGGCCAAAAATGCAGCTTCTCCCGAAGGTGCAGGCGCCCTCGCTAAAGCGCTGGACCGCGACCACGATGGCAGTATCCTGGATGATCTGGCGGGGATGCTCAGCGGATCAGGCCAGCCACAAAGCCCTAAAGCGCTCAACGGCACAGGAATCGTAGGCCACTTGTTGGGCGATCGTCAGGATGGGGTAGCGGAAATGGTCAGCAAAGTGTCCGGAATGGATAAAGGGCAGGTCAGCGCCCTAATGGTTAAGTTGGCTCCTATGCTGATGGGCGCTTTGGGTAAAACAAAGAAGGATCAGGGGCTGGACGTCGGTGGCCTGGTATCCCTGCTTCAGGGCACCGTCGCCGACCAAAAGCAACAGGGCAGCCCGGTGATGAAAATGGTCACTGCGATGCTCGATAAAGACGGAGATGGCAGCGTAGTGGACGACATCGTGGAGTCTGCCGGTAAAGGTTTGCTGAGCAAACTTTTTGGAAAAAAGAAGTGAGCCGTAAAGCAGCTACTCATGACTGCGGCGCCAAATAAGAATTTGGGGTTGTGCCAAAAGTCTTTTGCCGCCTAAGGCGGCAGAATATTCTCTTTAGCGACACATCATTTTCGCAATTTCGCGAAGCGAAATTGCGAAAATGATGTGTCGCTAAAAATGTAATTTGGCGCGAAGCGCCACGAAAAGGCTTTTAACACAACCCCAATATAAAGTCTCGAGGTTGCGTCAAAAGCCTTTTGCCGCCTTTGGCGGCAGAATATTCTCTTTAGCGACACATCATTTTCGCGATTTCGCGAGGCGAAATTGCGAAAATGATGTGTCGCTAAAAATGTAATTTGGCGCGAAGCGCCCCGAAAAGGCTTTTAACACAACCCCAATATAAAGTCTCGAGGTTGCGTCAAAAGCCTTTTGCCGCCTTTGGCGGCAGAATATTCTCTTTAGCGACACATCATTTTCGCGATTTCGCGAGGCGAAATTGCGAAAATGATGTGTCGCTAAAAATGTAATTTGGCGCGAAGCGCCCCGAAAAGGCTTTTAACACAACCCCAATATAAAGTCTCGAGGTTGTGAAAAAAGGTTTTTGCCGCCTAAGGCGGCAGAATATTCTTCTGGGAGACGCGTCATTTTCGCGATTTCGCGAAGCGAAATCGTGAAAATGACGCGTCTCTAAAAATGTAATTTGGCGCGAAGCGCCCCGAAAAGGCTTTTAACACAACCCCAATAT
>JBMOJO010000432.1:0-2176 GCA_049315745.1 Saprospiraceae bacterium
AAAACGCGCAAACTGTATTCTCCGCAATTGTTGCTGCTTTTGGGAATGGTCAGGGGGTGATTGTGATGAAAATCACTGGGGGTGCTGATGTAAGTCATAGGCGTGTGGCGTGCGCTACGCCTAATTTTGACTTAACAAAAAAAGGAATTATGAAAGCAGCAGCAATTTTCAGCACACTACTCGTACTTTTTTCCGGGGCGCTTCAAGCGCAGAATGTTTTTTCGGTAAAGACGTTCAAAATGACCGTAGCCGGTACTTCCTCTGCACACGATTGGGAATCCGATGTCACCAAACTGACGGCTGAGGGAAAAATGACCATTACAGGTGGCAGCCTCGAAAAACTGCAATCCCTGCAAGTCACCGTCCCCGCCAAGAGTATCGTGAGTACTAAAGGCAAAATCATGGACAACAAAACCTATGAGGCCTTAAAAGCAGATGAATACCCCAATATTTCCTTCCAGCTTTCAGAAATCGAAAGCATAAGCCCTTCCGGGGGTAGTTTCAACGTAAAAGCTAAAGGCAACCTGACGATCGCCGGGGTAAAAAAGCCGGTGAGCATGAGCGTTACAGCCACTGTAGCAGCTAATGGCCAGGTGACCTTCAAAGGCAGCAAAAAAATAAATATGGTGGACTTTGGCATGGAACCGCCCAAGGCACTTGGGGGCATGATCAAAGTCGGGCCCGAAGTCACGATCGGATTCGAATTGACCATGGCGCCGGCAGCGCTCTGAGGTCTCGAAAATAGTATAATCCATTATCACCTCATCAAAATCTTTTTCTGATGAAAACCACAAGCAAAATCCTCTCGTTCATCCTGATTCTGGCAAGTTTTAACCTCTTTGGCCAGCAGCCCGGCATCCAGTATTTCCGCCCCTGGGATAAAAACGGGATCAATGTATTCGAACCCGCAAAAGAAGGCGAACAACCCAAGTACGAAGGGCTTTCGGTCCGTATCGGCGGGTCGTTTACCCAGGATTATCAAAGGCTGACCCATGAAAACAACCCCGGCGCCAACAATACCCTTTGGGGCGTTAACAAAGCAGAAGACCCCAATTCTGCCACGCTTTCCGGATTCAACCTCGCCATGGCGAACATCAACTTCGATTTCCAAATCGAGGATGGTATCCGGGTAAGCCTCGAGAATTATATGTCTTCCCGTCACCACAATGAATTCTGGGTGAAAGGCGGCTATATCCAGATTGATAAACTTCCGATGTTCGGGAGCCCGGATTGGTTTACAGACAACTTCCGCGTGAAAATCGGCCACTTCCAGCCCAACTATGGCGACCAGCAGTTCCGCCGCAGCGATGGGGGTAATGCGATCTTCAACCCCTTTGCAGAAAATTATATCCTCGATGCGTTCACTACGGAAATCGGTGGCGAAGTATATGTATTCCCGGCCAAAGGCTTCATGGGGATGCTGGGGATGACCTCCGGCCTTATCAATGGCAACGTGGAAAACCCGCCCAGTGGGCTCGTAGGCGCCAACAAGGAAGAAATCAAGCGGACCCCCTCGATCGTCTTGAAGGGCGCTTATGATAATAATTTCGGGGACCTCCGCTTCCGCCTCTCCGCTTCTATGTATCATAACCCCAGCATAGCCCGCAACACCCTCTATGCCGGCGACCGCACGGGTTCCCACTATTTCATGGTAATGGAACCTGCAGCAGGGACCTATTCCGCCAATTTTACTTCCGGGCGTTTCAACCCCGGCATGACGAACCGCGTTACGAGCTTTATGATTAACCCCTTTGTCAAGTATCAGGGCCTGGAATTATTTGGTACCTATGAAACGACAAAAGGTGGCCTCTATACCGAAACCACGGACCGTTCCTGGAACCAGTTGGCCGTAGAAGGTATCTTCCGCTTCCTGCCTAACGAACAGGCATATATCGGTGCCCGCTACAACACGGTTACCGGACGCCCAAGTGGCTCAGCTTTTACCAATGACGTGACCATCAACCGCCTGGCAGTCGCCGCAGGATGGTTCCCAACGAAAAACCTGCTCCTGAAAGTCGAATATGTAGATCAGGAATACCTGGACTTCCCGTCCAGCGATATCCGCAACGCAGGCAAGTTTAACGGATTTATGGTGGAAGCAGTGATCGGCTTCTGATCAACGAGGTTGTGTAAAAAGTATTTTGCCGCCTGCGGCGGCAGAATATTCTTCTGAGAG
>JBMOJO010000137.1:0-9651 GCA_049315745.1 Saprospiraceae bacterium
ATCATGAAAAACACGTCGGTTTAAAACTTAAATTTGGCGCGAAGCGCCATGAAAAGACTTTTTACGCAACCCCGGAAGAATGTTCTGCCGCCGCAGGCGGGGCCTAATCCAGCCCTTCCAGCTCCGTCTGAGCGGCTTCCCACTCACCCATTGCGGCATCGAGCGCGGTGCGCAAGCCTGCGTAAACATCCGTCACCTTTTGGCTGTCCGGGCGGCTGTAAAAGCCGGGGTCGGCCATTTGCACCTCGATAGCGGCCATCTCCGCCTCCAGGCGCTCGATCTTTTTTTCGGCTTGCTGAACGGCGCGCTGAACGCGCTTGCGGTCCTCCCTGTTTGCAGGGTTCCGCACCTGTGTAGCGGCAGAAGTTGCCATCGCAGCTGCGGCAGTTTGCAGCTCTACCTGGCGCATATTGTCCAATTGTCTTTTTTCGAGGAAATAATTCACATCGCCGAGGTATTCGAACAGGTTCCGGTCGCGAAACTCGATCGTGCGGTTGCAAAGGCCATCGAGAAATTCGCGGTCGTGGGAAACGACGACCAGGGCGCCGTCGTACTCCAGCAACGCCTGCTTGAGCACATCTTTTGAAAGGATATCGAGGTGGTTGGTCGGCTCATCGAGGACGAGCAGGTTAAAAGGTTTGAGCAGAAGACAGGCCAGGGCGAGGCGGGCACGCTCGCCACCGGAAAGCACCGATACCTTTTTCTCCACATCCTCCCCGCTGAACATGAACGCACCGAGGATTTGGCGCACCTTCGGACGGACTTCGGCAGGAGCCTCCTGCTCCATCGTTTGAAGTACCGTAGCGCCGGACACCAGGACATCCGACTGATTTTGGGCGTAATATCCGATTTGGACATTGTGGCCGACCTGGATTTGCCCGGCGGTGGACGGGATATCGCCGACCAGGATTTTGGCCAGCGTTGACTTCCCCTGCCCGTTTTGCCCGACGAAACCGACCCGTTCCCCGCGTTCGATACGGAAGTCTGCCTGGTCGAGTACCCGAAGTGTGCCGTAGTGTTTTGCAATCGCTTTCCCTTCGATGACGACCTGGCCCGAACGGGGGGCTGGGGGGAAGCGGAGGTTCATGACTGCCACATCTTCTTCCTCTACCTCGACCCGCTCCATTTTATCCAGTTGCTTTTGCATAGACTGCGCCATTTTCGTCTTGGAAGCTTTGGCCATGAAGCGGTTGATCGTGCGCTCGCGGTCGGCGATGACCCTTTGTTGGTTTTCAAAGGTCGCGCGTTGTTTCTCCCGGCGCTCCTGCCGCAATTCTACGAAGGCCTTATAGGGGGCCTTGTAGTCTGCCAGTTTTCCGAGCTCGACTTCCACGGTGCGGGCGGTGACGTTGTTCAGGAACTCCTTATCGTGGGAGATCAGGACCAGCGACTTGGGATAATCTTTTAGGAAGCCCTCCAGCCAGAGAATAGACTCGATATCGAGGTGGTTGGTCGGTTCGTCGAGCAGCAGGAAGTCCGGTTGTTGAAGCAGCATTTTAGCCAATTCGACCCGCATTTGCCAGCCCCCGCTAAACTCGTCCACGAGGCGGTGCAGGTCGGATTGTTTAAAGCCGAGGCCTTTGAGCACGCGCTCGGTTTGGGCCTGGATATTGAGGCCGCCCATATAGGCGAGACGGTCGTTGAGCGTAGAGAAAGCGTCGAGTAAGTCGTGATAAGCCTCGCTTTCGTAGTCTGTCCGTGCTGCGATTTCTTCGTGCATTGCGGCGAGCTTTTGCTCCAGCCCGCGGATATCGGCGAATGCGGTTAGCGCTTCGTCGAGGATCGTGCGTCCTTTGGGGAGCTCGAGTTCCTGGTGCAGAAAGGCCAGACTGGCATCGGAGGGGCGGCTGATCCGCCCTTCGTGCGGGCTCATTTCCCCGGCAATAATTTTCAGGAGGGTGGACTTGCCCGCACCGTTGCGCCCTACAAGGCCGATTTTATCCTGTGGCCCGATAACCAGGTTGACCTTATTGAGCAGGATCCTGCTGCCAAACTGGACATAAACGTTTTCAATGGTAATCATGGAGGCGTTGTTCAAAATTTTGCGACGGCAAAATTAAGGATTTTTATAAGACTTGTTGTGCATGAACCGATACCACTTAGGCGGGAGCATGATTGGCCCGGTAGTGGACTGATTTCCTTTGCCCGTCATGAGGATTTTCCCGGGGCAAGCCCGCCTGGCGGCAAAAAACAGCGCATTTTCCCCTGCTGTCAGGTTGCATGAAGAAGCCTATACTTTTTCAAGCGTAAACCCAAAAGTAGAGCCAAAGTTGGGGGTACTGCGTACATTGATGGTTTGTTTGTGTGCCTCGATGATATGTTTGACGATGGATAGGCCCAGTCCGGACCCGCCTTGTTCGCGGGATCGGCTTTTGTCCACGCGGTAGAAGCGGTCGAAAATATGGTTGAGGTGTTCCCTGGGGATTCCGATGCCATTATCGGCAACTTCGACCAGCACCATTCGGTCCATATCGTAGAAACCGACCCGGGTGCGGCCATTTTGGACACCATATTTAATAGAGTTCTGGATCAGGTTTATGAATACCTGGCGGACTTTTTCCCGATCGGCGCGCACCTTAACATTTGCGGAGGCTTTATCCTTAAATTCCAGGGAGATATTTTTCTCTTTTGCGCGGCCCTCCATTTCTTCGATGACCTCCCTTGCAAGTTCTTTCACATCGAAAGTCTGGATTTCGAGGATTAACTGCCCGGATTCGAGCCTGGCAATCGTTTCGAGGTCCATGATAATCGTTTGGAGCCTGTCCACATTTTTAGATGCGCGCTGAAGGAAAGCAACATTGACTTTTGGGTCGTGTACGCCCCCTTCGAGCAGGGAATCCAGATAGCCCTGGATATTGAAAAGCGGGGTTTTGAGCTCATGGGAGATATCGCCCAGGAAGTGCCTGCGGTACTCTGCCCAGGATTTGTACTTATCGAGTTCCGTACGCTGTCTTTCTGCCCAATCGGCAACTTCCCGTTCTGCCTCTTCGATCACGTTCCGCTTAATATCTATCCTGTCCTGTTTTTCATGGGGAGCCAGTTTTTCCTGACGGATCGTTTTGTAGATCAGCTTGATTTTTCGATAGATATATTGCCGGAGGAGAAAGCTGACGAGCCGGTACACCAGGAAAAAAAAGACAGGTGCCCATACCAGGTAGCCCCCCACAGTAGCTAATTGCGGAAATTCATCAAAGAGAAGGAGGCTTCCAAAGGCGACGAGCAGGATGAGGGCCCCGGCAAGCAGGGCAATTTGTTGCGGTGTTGGGTTTTTCACCATTTAGAATTCGAATTTATATCCAATCCCTTTGATGGTTTTGATGTAATCCTCGCCGATTTTTTCCCTCAGCTTGCGGATATGTACGTCAATCGTTCTGTTTCCGACGATAACGTCTGTACCCCACACCTTGTTGAAAATTTCTTCGCGGGAAAAGACTTTTCCCGGCTTGGAAACCAGCAGTGAAAGCAGCTCGAACTCTTTTTTAGCCAGCTCGACCGGGACACCGGATTTACTGACGCTTACCCGTTCCTTATCTATTGTCAGATCGCCCATCTGGATCAATCCCTCTTCGTCCATATACTCCGGCTGGCGCCCGGAACGACGGAGCAGTGCTTTTATCCTGCTGATGAAGACTTTAGGCCGAATTGGCTTGGTGATATAATCGTCCCCGCCAAAATCGAGGGCCGCGATCTGCGAGTTATCCTCTTCCCTGGCAGTCAGGAAGGTGATTATAGTATTCGCGAATTCAGGTTTGTCCCGAAGATACCGACAAACCGTTACGCCGTCCATCTTAGGCATCATAATATCCAGGACGATGAGCGTCGGATGCTCTTTTTCCGCAATACGCACACCTGCCGCCCCGTCAGAAGCCGTCAGGACGACATAGCCTTCTTTCTCCAGATTGTACGTCAGGATTTGAAGGATATCGGGTTCGTCGTCAACTACCAGTATTTTGATCGGATCCATGCAGTGTCGGAGGTTGAGGGCCCTGTCCGGTTAGCCCTTTAGGGCATTATGCAGCGGCCGGGGAGCTTTACAGCCGGCCGGGAAAGAAACTTTCGGACGCAGTTTCCCTTTTTTGCACAAAGTTAAGTCGTCACATCCGGTCTGATATTGATCGTATATTAAGTTTAAGTTAAATTTAGGCCGCCCAAACCCATTCTGCAGCCACACCCACCTCCTTGCCGGCGGGAGGGGCTTATTAGACTTATGCCCATCGGGTGCGCCCTGGGTTAAAACCAACGATCCCCCCCGCGAGGACCCCGGCAGCCACACCTAATTATTCTGACCTGCGCTGTTCGAGCATTTGGGCAACCTCTGCATAAGCTTTTTTCATCGCATCCGGATTGTTGCGCAGCTCGCCGAGTACTTCGTCCAGCCTTTCCCGGCTGATTTGGTGTATGGTGCAAATCTGCGTGAGATAGACTTCGTTCAGGCTGTCTTTAAGGGAGCCATTGACCTGCTGCAGCGCTGCTTCCGAGATATGGATATCGCAGAGGAGTGGGACGAGGCGGTCGTTCGGCAGGGATATTTTTTGGTACCGGTCGCGACAGGCAGTCATTGCCAGGAGCGCTACCCCGACTAAGGACAACATAAGGACGTTGCCCTTCATGAATATTTGAGTTGTTTTGGAAAAAAGTGCCGGATCATCCTTCCGGTACGGCTGCTGAAATCGGCCCAGGATTGTACTGCGGCCTGGACCTCGAAGATACCACAGGTGGGGATATTGTCCAGATCTGTATCTGAAAAGATGCTCGCCAAATGATATAGTGTGGGGTTGTGGCCGAATACAAAGACCACCTCCAGGGAGTCGCTCAGGTGCTGTACGACCTTCAGTAAATCATCCGGCATGGACTCGTAAATCAGCGGCTCCACGAAGATATCCTCGATGCCCATTTCCGCGGCAAAAACCTCTGCAGTGCTCAAGGCGCGCTTTGCCGGACTGGAGATGATACGGTCGGGTACAATACCTTGTTCCTTCAGGAGTTTTGCCATAGCGGGTGCATCGTGCTTCCCTCTTTTGTTTAATGGCCGGTCAATATCCCGAAGGGCAGGATCGTCCCAGCTCGATTTTGCATGACGGATAAAAAAGATTGTTTTCATGATAAAGTTGCTGTCGGGGAATAGTTCCTGAATTGGACTTTTTGTGACGGAAACATTGCGGGCCAAAGGTAAAGAAAATCACGCAACAAAATAAAATACCGTTCGCCGCGTGTGATGAAATACCGTAAATTGGCGAAAAAAAAGCAGCAGATATGTTTTTTAAAAACAAAGTAGTCTGGATAACCGGCGCTTCCTCGGGTATCGGGGAGCATCTGGCTTATGCCCTGGCCAATGCAGGCGCCCGGGTAGTCCTCTCCAGCAGGAATGAAAAGGAACTCGAGCGGGTGAGGGCCGGATGCAAAGCCGGCGCAGAGGTACACATCGTGCCCCTGGATGTGACCGACCTGGACAGGGCCGCCCCTGTTGCCGCAGACATTGCCCAAAAGATCGGCCCGATAGACCTCCTGATCAACAATGCCGGAATTTCCCAGCGGGACCTCGCCCTGAGTACCGGCCTTTCCGTGGATCGAAAAATTATGGAGGTCAACTATTTTGGCACACTGGCTGTCACCAAGGCGGTTGCTGCGGATATGCAGCGCAGAAAATCCGGCCATATCGTGGTGATGAGCAGCGTCCTTGGAAAAATCGGGGTACCCTACCGCTCGGCTTATGCCGCTTCTAAACATGCGCTGCACGGTTTTTTCGACAGCCTGCGCGCGGAATTGCACCAGGATGGTATTAAAGTGACGCTCATTTGCCCGGGCTACGTATTCACCAACGTCACGGCGAATGCCCTGAAAGGGGACGGTACGCCCAACGCCGTGATCGAGGACAGTACCCGGTCCGGTTTCCCACCGGACGTTTTTGCCGGCAAGGCCCTGAAAGCCATCCAGGAATGCAGACGGGAAGTCGTTATCGCCAAAAAGGAGGGCCTGGGCGTACTCCTGCACCGATTTGTGCCTGCTATCTATGCCCGGATCGCCAGGAACATGAAGCTCAGATAATCCGGTCGGATTATCTGAGCTGACTCGGGGCAGCCGCGCAAGTTTGTGTGGGTAAGAGGTTGTGTAAAAAGGTTTTTTACGGCGCTTCGCGCCAAATAAAAATTTGAAACCACGCTTGATTCATTGATTTTGCGAAGCAAAATCAATGAATCAAGCGTGGTTTCAATATAAAATTCTGCCGCCGCAGGCGGCAAAAGACTTTTTACACAACCTCATATTATTTTGATAGACACATCATTTTTGAAATTTCGCGAAGCGAAATTTCAAAAATGATGTGTCTATCAAAAGATAATTCGGCGCGAAGCGCCGTAAGAAACCTTTTTACACAATCCCTCTCAACATATCTATTTGGCAGATAGCTGTCCTGAAAAATAATTTTTAATAAAATCCTTCGCGGCGAAGCCGCGGATACCCATAGTAAATAGATTCTAGTTTTGGTTCATTTCCATAATTCGGGTCATCACCTCTTCCAGTTGTTCGGCGCCGATATTTTTGGAAATAATTTCCTTTTTTGCGTCTAGGATATAGATTTGGGGGGTAGTTTTGACATTATAGATGGTATAGTACTTGGAGACGAGGTAGGGGTCGGCGGTATGGATCCAGTCGCCTGTACCGTTTTCGTCCACATATTTCCAGCAATCTGCGATTTCTTCCCTGAATTTGACACAGACGGCGAAGATTTTCACCCCCTTTCCCTTAAAATTTTCGTAGAATGCCTTGATAATCGGTGTAGATTCTTTGCAATGTCCGCAGTCATGGCGCCAGAAATAGAGGATGGTATAAGGGGATTGTACTTCATGCAGCCGGATTTTAGCCCCATCGCGACGTTGCATGAGGATATCCGGGGCGATCTTGCCGATCAGGAGTGGTTTGAGGGCCTGGGCATTTTCGATGATTTTGCCGAGCTGTTCCTCGGATATCCAGGGCGCATCGCCTTTGGCATAATATTTTTCTGCCAGATGGACATAAACCGCGTCCATTCCGACCAGTTTGGCCGTGGCGAAGGCATTGAGGAAGTGGACCAGATAAAATCGGAACGTTTCCTCTGAGGGCCTTACGCGTGCGAGTACTTCGTCAACCGCGGCGGCGAGGGAATCCGGTTGCTGGTAGTGGAGTTTATTGACAAAATAATCCAGTTTTTCGAACAGAAAGGGGGTGCGCAGCATACCCGGCGCAGCGGGGTCGAGGCGGTCCCAGAAATGGCTGCGCAGATAATAAACTGCTTTCAAGGTTTTCTCTTCATCCGTGCCTTCGAAAGCCGGCATCTCGTCGTTGATATTTGCATTGACAATCGCAGCGGCCAGGGTGCCTTTATTTTCCTGGACAAACTTGAGCTGGAATTCCTTTACTTTTTTGCTGATCGCATCAATTTCCCCTTGGAGGGATGCTTTTTTCGCTTCATCGGTTGTTTCCGCAATTTGTTTTTGTACCGGCTCTGCCTGCTGGCTCAGTTCGGCGAGAAAACGCAGGTAGCGGTAGAACAATTCGTTTTCGGTGGATCCTGAAAAAGAAATATTTTTATTCAGGTCTTCCAGGGAGGTCTGGATGGAAAAACGCTGTTCTTTTTCGGTGACCAGGATCTGAAACCAGCGGTTGTCGGGAGGCAGAACGACCAGATAAACCCCTGCACCGAGGGCGGCGGTATCCCTGAACACATAATTCCCTTTGGCATCGGCTACCGCGGTATCGCGCAGGTATTGCTTGTCGCCGAGATAGTAGCCCAGGTAGAGTTCTTTCTGGTTAAAATCTTTGATTCTGACGGAGATTTCATAGCCTTTATCCGCGGAGAAGGCAGCCGTTGAGACAGCCGCCAGGAAGGTGAAGATCAGAAATAAGCGCATGGTATTGATTTTCGGTTCGATTATTTGTAATTAACGAAAAAGCTGGGCCTGGTGTTTTATCATTACAGTGATCCGGTTTTTTTAGCGGGCAGCGAGCAGGTAAAGTACGGCCATTCGCACTGCGACACCATTTTCCACTTGTTGAAGGATGATTGAGTGCTCCGAATCTGCCACATCCCCGGTAATTTCCACACCGCGGTTGATTGGGCCGGGGTGCATGATTACGATTGGTTTGCCGACGCTATCCAGAACAGCACGGTTAATTCCGAAGAACCGGGCATATTCCCGAAGGGAGGGAAAATATTTGATTTGCTGCCGTTCGAGCTGGATACGCAGGACGTTGGCCACATCGCACCATTCGAGCGCGGAGCGGAGGTTGTAGTCCACTTCCACCCCTAATTGTTCGATATGGCGCGGGATCAGGGTAGGCGGGCCACAGACCCTGACTTTTGCCCCGAGCTTCTGGAGACAGAAGATATTGCTCAGGGCGACCCTGGAGTGGAGAATATCTCCGAAGATGGCGATATGTTTTCCCTCGAGGCTTCCAATTTTCTCTTGCATTGAATAGGCATCGAGCAAAGCCTGCGTGGGGTGTTCATGGGTTCCGTCGCCCGCGTTCACAATTTTGGCTTCGATATGCCGGGCAAGGAACGCGCAGGCACCGGGCGCGGGATGGCGCATTACGATCATGTCCACCTTCATTGCCAGGATATTGTTGACGGTATCCAGCAGGGTCTCGCCTTTTTTGACAGAAGAAGCGGAAGCGGAAAAGTTGAGCACGTCTGCAGAAAGCCGCTTTTCTGCCAGTTCGAAAGAGACCCGGGTACGGGTGGAATCCTCAAAAAAAAGATTGGCAATCGTAATATCCCTTAGGGAGGGCACCTTTTTGATCGGTCGGTTAATCACTTCCTTGAAGCTGTCGGCTGTATGAAATATAAGCCTGATATCCTCGACCGTCAGGTCGCGGATACCCAATAAATGGGGAGTGCTGAGTGTATTGGCGAGATTGGCCATTGGACTTATCCTGCTGCGTTTTTATCTGCAAATAGTAATACACGGTCAGCCCCGTGGGTCTCTTCCCACTCTACGCGGACGTAGGCCCTGTCCAGGGCATCTACGGTAATCCCGGTAAAATTGGCGCAGATGGGCAGGTGCCGGTTAAACCTTCGGTCAACGAGGGTGAGCAACTCGACCCTTTGCGGCCTGCCGTAGTGGTTGAGCGCGGTGAGGGCTGCCTGGACAGTCCGTCCGGTATAGAGGACGTCGTCCACGAGCACAACATTTTTATCTTCTACCAAAAAATCCATTTCCATGGCACTTGCTACGATGGGCTGCCCCCTGCGCCTGAAATCGTCGCGGTAAAAGGTGATATCCAGTTTGCCATACTCAATTTTTCCAATGCCCAGCTGATGTACCAGTCGGTCGTAAACCCTTTGGGACAGTGCGATACCCCTGGGCTGGATACCGATCAGGCAGGTATTGGAGAAATCGTCATACTCCTCGACCAACTGATAGCAGAGCCTGTCGAGGGTAAGGGCGAAGTGTTCCGGGGTTAAGATGACCCTGCTGTTCTCCATTGGATTGTGTTTTGGAGCTGTATCATTACTGAATTGCCGCCTCCGGCGGCAAAATTTTCTTTTGAAACCCACGTGTTTTTCATGATTTTGCTTCGCAAAATCATGAAAAACACGTGGGTTTTAAACTTTAATTTGGGGTTGTGTAAAAAGGTTTTCGCCGCCTGCGGCGGCGAAATATTTTTTGGATG
>JBMOJO010000433.1:0-2169 GCA_049315745.1 Saprospiraceae bacterium
CACGCCGGTTTAAAACTTTAATTTGGCGCGAAGCGCCGAAAAAAGACTTTTTACACAACCCCGTCCACTAAAAGTACATAAAATACTTCAGATAAAAAACAATCTATGGAAATTCACTGGCTTCCATTTGATGCTGTTCCTCAACTGGCCTATAAAGATGTAGCCTACGCCACAGGGCATCCCGCTTTGCGGCCCTTTTACAAGTATCCGGTAACCCTTGAGGCTTTTGGGCGGGTTATTCAGGATAAACAGCGTGATGCAGTGGATCGGCAACTGCTGGTGCGTGTGCTGGAATCTCAGTATGCCGGCCTGGAGGCACCGCAGGTGGTAAGGAACCATATCCAGGATTTGCGCTCAGAGCGGACGTTCACGGTGGTGACTGCACATCAGCCGGCGTTGTTTACAGGGCCGTTGTATTATGTATATAAGATCTTTTCAACGATTAACCTTGCCGAACAGCTTCGGATAAGCTATCCGGACTTCAACTTTGTCCCGGTTTTTGTCAATGGTGCGGAAGACCATGATTTCGACGAAATTAACCACGCTAATCTCTTCGGGAAAAGATTAGTTTGGGAAACGGATGCCGGAGGGGCAGCAGGGGATTTGAGTACCCGTGACCTCGCCCCTGTTCTTGACCATTTGCGTAGCCTGCTGGGCAATGCCCCGCTCGCTGAAGCAGTACTTGAGGATATCCTTGCAGCATACACCGATCATGAGACTTATGGCGAGGCCTCTACCGATCTGGTCAACCGATTGTTTGGTAAATTCGGTTTGGTGGTACTGGATATGCGCCATCCTGCGTTCAAGCGCCGTTTCGCGCCCTTGATGCGGGAGGAATTATTCCACCAGGGTTCGCAGCCGCTGGTGGAAGCAACCCAAAAGGCCCTGGTAGAAAGCGGGTTTTCGGGGCAGGCTTATGCCCGCGAAATCAACCTCTTTTATCTGCAGCCCGGTATTCGCGCGCGGATCGTGCGGGAGGGAGACCGCTTCAACATCCTGGGCACGGGGTTATCTTTTACGGAAACAGAAATGGAGGCTGAACTCCAGACTTATCCGGAGCGTTTCAGCCCCAATGTCGTGCTGCGCCCGCTTTACCAGGAAACGATCCTCCCCAACCTGGCATACATCGGCGGTGGAGGGGAGATTGCTTACTGGCTGGAACGAAAAGCCCAGTTTGAGCATTTCAACGTCAATTTTCCCATGCTGGTACGCCGGAAGTCCGTGCTGTGGATTGACCGGGGAACATGTCAGAAAATGGGACGCCTCGGGATCAGCTTTCAGCAACTGTTTCAGGATACCGATTTGCTCGTCAGACAGTTTATTGAAGCACAAAGCGAAACGGCACTCGATTTACAGGCAGAAATCCAGGAGCTGGCTTCACTTTTCGAACGGGTGCGGGAAAAAGCCGTCCAGGTAGATCCTACGCTCGAAAAAGCCGTGCTGGCAGAATCGGTAAAGCAGATAAAGGTGCTGGAACAATTGGAATCCCGTCTGGTGCGTGCTGAAAAGCAAAAGCACGAAACTTCCGTCAACCAGATCCGTGCCCTCCGCGAAAAACTGTTTCCGGGTAATGGCTTACAGGAACGCCAGGACAACTTCCTCAATTTTTACCAGAAATACGGAGAAACGTTTTTCCATGTCCTGAAAAACCATCTGCACCCCCTCGAAAATGGATTCCTGGTAATCGAAGATGTCTGATGGCCGCTCAGGCCGGAAAGCTATCGCTGTGCGTCCAGCGCCCGATAATCCTCCCGTACCGGCTGGAATACGTCTATTACGCGGCATTCCGTAAGGGCCACGGCCCCATGCGGCATATTGGAGGGCAGTACGACCACATCGCCGGGGCGGCAAATGCGCGTATGGCCGTCCACAGTCATCTCCAACTCGCCCTCGACGACGTTGGTGACTTGTTCGTGTATATGGTTGTGCACCGGTAATACGGCGCCCTTGATCAACAATACGTGTGCGACCGTCATCTGTTCCGTGTGAACCAGCCGCGCGAAAATGCCTTCCCGCAACATGTGCTCGGGAAGCGTTTCTGTTTGAAGGAAATGTTCCATTTGTTATCGTTAGGTTGTTAAATGTATTGTTTTTAGAGAGACATCGTTTTGGGGTTGTATAAAAAGTTTTTTGCCGCCTTCGGCGGCAGAATTTTCTTTTTTGAGACGC
>JBMOJO010000138.1:0-9621 GCA_049315745.1 Saprospiraceae bacterium
AAAAAACAACAGCGCCGTCCTAAGAAAGACTTAACAATGAAAAAAGAACCTGTTCTGCTGTTCATACTGGCAGCGATCCAGTTTTCGCATATCCTGGATTTCATGATCATCATGCCGCTGGGGTCGCAGTTCATGCGCTTGTTTGACATCAACCCGCAGCAGTTCAGCCTGATTGTTTCGGCTTATGCCATCAGCGCCTTTACGATGGGCTTGCTGGGAGCGGGCTACATTGACCGGATGGACCGCAAGACGGCGCTGCTGGTAAACTACACAGGCTTTGCGCTTGGTACGCTGATGTGTGCTTTTGCCACCAGTTATCCGCTATTTTTGGCGGCGCGTGCGCTCACAGGTGCTTTTGGCGGGCTGTTGGGGGCGCTGGTATTTTCGATTGTCAGCGATGTGGTGCCGTTTGAACGCCGGGCCAGGGCGGTCGGGATCGTCATGACGGCCTTTTCGGTTTCCTCCGTGGCCGGGGTGCCGCTTGGGGTTTATCTGGCGGCCCAGTATTCCTGGCGGGCACCTTTTCTGCTGATTGCCGGACTGGCGGTTTTGCTTATCGGGGTCATCGCGTTTGCGCTGCCGCCGATGAACCGGCACCGGGTAGCCGGGGTGACGCATCAAAAGCCGCTGGAAGTGCTCGGCGAAATCGCCAGAGACGGCAACCAGGTCAGGGCATTGCTATTTACGGTAGTTTTGATGCTGGGGCATTTTTCCATTATCCCCTTTATCGCGCCGTATATGCAGTTGAATATTGGCTTTTCGGACCATCAGGTCACCTACGTTTATCTGGCAGGGGGTATCCTATCGGTTTTTGTGCTGCCGCTCACGGGCCGCTTGTCTGATCTCTACGGGAGTCGGCGGGTTTTCACCTTTGCAAGCCTTCTGGCTTTTCTTTCCATTTTGACCATTACCCACCTTCCGCCTGTTTCAATGGTTGCAGCGCTGTTGGCGACCTCTTCCTTTTTCGTGGCAGCAGGCGGGCGCACGGTCCCTGCAATGGCCATGGTGACCTCTGTAGTCAGCCCGGCGAAGCGGGGCGGTTTTATGAGCGTCCGGGCCTCTGCCAACGAGCTGGGGCTGGCATTGGCTTCCTTCATTTCGGGGCTTATCGTGACCAAAAACCCGGATGGCTCGCTGGGGCACTATCCCCTCGTCGGGTATTTTGCCATTGGAATGAGTATCCTGGCGGTATTTCTGGCCGGGAGGCTTTCTAACAGGGAGGTGGCGGAAGTAGTGCCAGAAGTTAGTGTAGCGCCTTAGATCTATGTACCTAAAAGATACCATCGTAGCCCTTGCCACGCCACCGGGTTCGGGGGCCATCGGGATCATCCGCCTTTCGGGAGGAGATGCCGTGGAGCTGGCCGATCGCTTCTTTTTCGGAAAAAACCTCCGGGAGCAGCCCAGCCATACCATCCACTTTGGCACGCTTCGGGACGAAGAAGACCGCATGCTCGACGAAGTCCTCGTGTCGCTGTTTATTGCGCCGAGGTCCTATACCGGAGAAGACGTCGTCGAAATTTCCTGTCATGGGTCGCAGTACATCCTGGAGGAAGTCCTGCGTCTGTTCATCCGCAATGGGGCACGCTCGGCGCAACCGGGGGAGTTTACCCTACGGGCTTTTCTGAACGGCCGTATGGACCTGAGTCAGGCGGAAGCAGTGGCCGATCTCATCGCTGCAACGTCTTCCGGGGCGCACCAGATTGCCCTAAACCAGCTACGGGGCGGTATATCAAATGAAATCCAGCGCCTACGCCAGGAACTGATTGATTTTGCCAGTCTCATCGAGCTCGAACTCGATTTTGGGGAAGAAGATGTCGAATTTGCCGACCGCAGTCAGCTCCTCAACCTCATCGGGCGCATCCAGGCCCTGATCCGCACCTTGTTGGATTCCTTTCAGCTCGGCAATGCCGTAAGGCAGGGGGTCAGTACGGTAATCGCAGGGCGGCCCAATGCGGGAAAGTCCACCCTGCTGAATGCCCTGCTCAACGAGGAGCGCGCCATCGTCAGCGAGATTGCCGGTACGACCCGCGATACCATTGAAGAAACGCTGAACATCCGCGGCATCCAGTTCAGGATCATAGACACTGCGGGCATCCGCGAGGCGCAGGATACCATCGAAGCCATCGGCGTAGAGCGCACGCTGGAAAAAGTGCGGCAGGGAGCTGTACTGATGTATGTATTTGATGTAATAAAAACCAGTCCGGAGCAGGTGCGCCAGGACCTCGCCCGCATCGTACACCCCGGCCTCAAGGTGCTGCTGATCGCCAACAAGATGGACCTGAACCCTTACACCCGTTTCGAACATTATTTCCCCGAAGCTGAGGCGGGCGGGGCAATACCGGTATCTCCTGATTCGCGGAGCTGGGTCCCCATTTCTGCATTAAACCGGATGAATATTGAGTACCTGAAGGAGAAGCTCTTCGAAGCCGTTGTCGAGGAAGAAATCCCGATGGATGCCGCCGTGTTGAGCAATGCCCGGCATTATGAAGCCCTTCAGAAAGCCGGTGAAAGCCTGAAAGATGCTGTACAGGGTTTACAAGGCGGGATCAGCTCCGATTTTGTGGCCATGGACATCCGCCGGGCCCTGCATTACCTGGGCGAGATCACCGGTGAAATCAGCACCGAAGATCTGCTGGGGAATATTTTTTCAAGGTTTTGTATCGGGAAATAATCGTATCTATTTACCAGGGGTATCCGCGGCTTCACCGCGAAGGATTTTATTTGGTTTTCGTGCATTCTGTGTGCGCGGACGCGCACACAGAATGCACGAAAACCAATTATTATTTCCCGGAGCAGTGACCTGCTAAGTCGCCAGGTTTTGTGCATAGCATTGCGGCCAAACTGCCGAAATCCATGGCACTTTTGCGCCCAATTTTATTTCTTTGCGCCAAAATTCCCTTAAATTGCGCCTGTAAATTTCATAAAATGAACTATAGCGCTCATTTTTCAAACAATGCGCCCGTAATTCAGGGAGAAGCCAAACCGTTCACGGGCTGGTTGGTTGGGTATGCCGCAATCATTGAGAAGTTTAAATTGGAGATGCCACTGCCAATGCTAAAAGCCATGGTATCAGAAAAGAATCATCAGGTAAAATCAGACTCATGGATTGTCTTACCCATTGCCTATTTGCCTCAAGACCATTCGGGGCTTGCCCGGGTTGAAGCACTATTTAATCATTTGGTTTTTGCGCTCAAGTATGAGGGGGTTGATTTATTGCTGTTCTCAAAGTTACATGGGAAATTAACCAACACAGAGTTGTTGGAGCTATTGAATATCAAGCCATTGGGGCAGTATTCCAGAAGAATTTGGTTTCTTTTGGAGTGGGTATCGGGAAGTCAGATTAAAGGCAAAAGCGACATATCCAAAAAAAGCTATATCCCTGTGATAGACGAAAAATTACAGTTTGGAATCTCAGGAATAAAGTCACCCAGGCATTTGGTGCTGAACAACTTGCCCGGCACAAGGAAGTTTTGCTCATTGATCCGCAAAACTGAAAAAATTGAAAACCATTTATCGCAAAATTATATCGAATTAAACAGTAAGCAAATTGCAGGTATCCGAAAAGATATTATTCAAAGAGCATCAGCTTTCTTGCTGCTGAAAGATTCAAAGGCGTCATTTACCATAGAAGGAGAAAGTCCCAAGAGTAATAGAGCTGCTCGGTGGAGTACGGCGATCGGACAGGCCGGTGTAAATGACTTAACCAAGGAAGAGTTGATTCGCCTGCAGCAACTGGTTATAGAAAATACCCGATTTGTTGATATGGGATTCAGGAAAAAAGGAGGTTTTGTTGGAGAACATGATCGTGCAACGGGCGAGCCACTTCCTGACCACATTTCAGCCAGGCATGAGGATTTAGCGGAACTAATTGACGGGTTGATTTATGCCAATCAAATGCTTATCAAGGATGACATTCATGCAGTTATTGCCGCTGCCATGATAGCATTCGGATTTGTGTTCATTCATCCGTTTGAAGATGGAAATGGAAGAATACACCGTTATTTGATCCATCACCTGTTGGCTAAAAAAGCGTTCACAGATCAGGGTATTATTTTTCCTGTTTCGTCATCCATATTGAATAATCTTCACGATTATCAAAAGGTTTTGGAATCTTATTCCAAGCCACTTTTGGATTTTATAGAATGGGAAGAGACATCGGATCATAACGTACGAGTAACCAACCAGACTTTAGACTATTACCGTTTCTTTGATGCGACCCGTCAGGCTGAATTCCTTTTTGATTGTGTAGAGGATACCATCAGAAACATCGTACCACAGGAAATCAAGTTCTTGGTCAATTATGATTCGTTCAAAAAGTACATGGACGAGGAATTCGAAATGCCGGATAAGATGGTATCAACGTTGGTCCGGTTCTTAGAACAAAACCAGGGAGTATTGTCAAAACGAGCCAGAGAAAAGGAGTTTGCCATGTTGACAGACAGAGAAATCAAGAATATCGAACATACCTATGCAACTTTTTTCAATTAAATAGTGTCAGCATTTAAATGTTAAGGATATGCGTGTTCCTAATATGGTTTATCTCCTACCCTTTTGCGTCAAGCAAATCGGCAAATTGACATTCAATTCATTTATCCCATTTTTGATATGGATGAGTTTAACGGCAACCACCGCTATGGCCCAAAATAAACCATTAAAGGTTGGAGTGATCGGTTTGACACATACCCATGTGCATTGGATTCTGGGAAGACCGGCAGATGACAAGGTTGTGATCGTAGGTATTGTGGAAAGCAATATGGAGTTGGCCAGACGATATACACAACAACATGGTCTATCCATGGATTTAGTGTACACTTCCATGGACGCGCTTATTCAAAACACCAAGCCCGAAGCAGTCCTTGCGTTCGGTACAATTTATGAACATCTTGAAATTGTAGAAAAATTTGCGCCTTTGGGAATTCATGTAATGGTTGAAAAGCCGTTGGCGGTGAGTTTAGACCACGCAAAAAAAATGGAAGCCCTGGCAAAAAAGCATGGTATTCACCTCCTGACAAACTACGAAACCACCTGGTATCCGACGGTACACGCGGCTTACGAACTTCTGAATAACGATAGCATTGGCCATTTGAGCCAACTAATTATACGCGATGGGCATAAAGGCCCCTTGAAAATAGGTGTGAACAAAGAGTTTTTAGATTGGCTCACCGATCCTGTTATGAATGGGGGTGGGGCGATCATGGATTTCGGATGTTATGGGGCAAATATTGCTACCTGGGTGATGAACGGAGAAAAACCCGCATCAGTAATAGGCGTGACCCAACAATTGCAAAAGGAAAACAACCCCAATGTTGATGACGAATCAACCATAATACTGATATATAAAAATGCCAAAGTTACTATACAGCCTTCCTGGAACTGGCCAATTGGCAGAAAAGACATGGAAGTATATGGTGTGAAAGGTGCCATCTATGCGGACAACAGGAATGACCTCAGGATACGTATGTCTGAGGGTTATGACGGGTTTCAAGAATACAAAACAAAATTAGACGAACTCCCATCTCCTTATAATGACCCGTTTGCGTATTTCGCAGCAGTTATTAACAAGGAAATTTCTTTGTCGAAGTATGATCTGTCTTCTCTTGAAAACAATCTGATTGTTATGCAAATACTTGACGCCGCAAGGTTATCTGCAAAAAAAGGCAGGGCTGTAAACATGAAATAGCAACGACCTGCTAACCCTGGTTTTACGCCAAGCGGGGCGACTTGCGGTGTTGGGGTATGCTCAGTCAGTTGGGGCCTCCCGCTCCTTTAGCGCTTCCTAAACGACCTTCTCCCCGAACCCGGGCATAAATTTTCTTTAGTTTGCCATAGCCGCTTCTTTAAACGAAGTCAGGAAAAATGGACTGTTATAATTTTGGGGGTAACATCATGTTCCTCACGACCCAATCGCTTCGGCTCCGGTATTGCGCCAAAATCAGTTAATCATCGCACGATGAATTTCCGGATGTCAAAATTTTCGTCTTTGCGAATGCGGATCGCATACATTCCCGGGACCATGCGAAGATTATTCAACACAACCTGGCTACTGCTCAATACGCCCGCAGAAACCCGCCGGCCCATCAGATCTGTAATTTCGTAGGTGCATCCAACGAGTGCCGGGTCAATTTGTACGTAGAGGTCGTTGTGAACGGGGTTGGGGTAAATGGTCCAGGAAAAGGGCTTGGGCCGGTCTGTAGCCGAAGTAGCCACTGCCGTTGTGAAAGTACCCGTAGCCGACCAGGCACCGGCGCTGGTTTCCGAACAGAACCCCAGGGCCTGGTACTCATAAGCGGTTTTGGGGGTCAGGCTATCGAGCGTCACACTGGGTGCTTCATCGGCCCGGGTATAATACCATGCCTCCGTGCCCTGCTGCCGGTACCGGAACATAAAACCGAGATAACTGCGATCTGAACAGCCCAGGACCGCACTGGAAGCCATTACAGCGGTTGCCGAAAGGGCATTGGCCGGGACGTCCCTACAGGCCGCCTGGGTGCGGAATACCCGGCCATTGGAGAACGGGCTCACTTGGTTGCTGAGGCACAAAATGCGAACCTGGAACACATATTCCTGATCCGGGGCAAGGTCCTCCAGGCGCACTACCGAATCCTGGCCGGCGGGCAGCGTAGTCCAAAACGCAGCGTCCCGGAGTTTATAGCGGAACTCGTACAGCCGGGCCTGCTTGAGGCAGAAGAGGGAAGCTTCCTGCGCTCCAATTTCAAAGGCGAGGAATTCGGTGCCGACAGGCTCGTCACAGGCTTGCCCGCTTTGCGTGCGGAAGGTGCGGGAAGCGGAATACGGACCATAGGCCCCGTTACAGAATATCCGGCATTGGAAGTCATAGGCAGTGTTTTCCTTTAACTCGTTTAGCACAAAAGAGGCGACATTCTGTTCTGTTAGTTGCAACCACTGGTTTCCATTGGTTAACTTGATGCGGAACTGATATTTGTTTCCGCCCCGGCGGTCCAGGCAGTTCAGTACGGCGCTCGTCGTTTTTATTTGGGTAGCGATCAGCGCATCCACCGGGGGCACAAAACACTGGGAGGTCATATAGAGGGTCTCGGACGCCGGATTGTCTGTCTGGAAACGGATGCTGTCGGACCAGGGACTGAGGGTTTCGCCGCAGCGTACCCGCGCCTGGAAATGGAAAACGGTATTGGGGGTCAGCCCCGAAAGCCGAACGAAGTCCTGCGGAGATTCTGGCACCTCGTTCCATTGCGTCAATCCCGGGCCGGCATAACGGAACTGATAGCCGTCCCTGCCGCCGACATTGCAGTTCAGCTGCGCGCTTGTAACACTTACCGGATCGGCGCTGAGTTCGGAAGGTCTTGGCGCCGTACATTCCGTCGTACGCGGGGCATCTGTGCTGACGAAACTGCTTGCCGACCACAGACCGGATTCGGTACCGCAGGTTCCACGTACCTGAAATTCATACTCCGTATTTGAGGCCAGGTTGACGATCTCGAACTCCTGGACGGCGATGACCCCGGTATCCCGCCATACGGTCGTACCTTGTGGCCGGTACCGAATGTAATACCCCAGTGCGCCGTCAGCAGAGCAGTGTACCCGGACAGAGGTTTGGTTAATCCTGGAAAAGCGCCGGATCACGGCGTCGCAGGGCGTTCCGAATTGCTCTATAAGGCCCCATTCGCTCCAGGTCTCGGGGCTGCTGTTGCAAAGGAGGCGGATGCGGTAATCGTAAATCGTTGCAGGCATGAGCCCATCAATGGGGGTATCCTGGCGGTTCGACTGTACCCGTTGCCAGTTGGTGTTTCCCTGTTTGCGGTACTGCCACTCCACGCCCTGGCGGATGTCGCCCTGGTAGGTGAGCACCGCCGTATTGTTGCTCAGGTCATTGGCGCGCATGTAATTGTCGTTGGGGTCTGTGCAAAAGAGCGTAGTGAACAACAGGCTTGCCGTATATGCGGAATAGTTGCCGTTGCACCAGATGCGGAGCTGGACCTCATATTCCGTGCCTTCCTTCAGGCCAAGCGCCGTCCATCGGTTGGACTCCACGAGGCCCGATTCTGTCCATTGGCTGCGGCCCACTTCCCGGTAGCGCCACCAGTAGCCGTATTTATCCGCCGCTTTGCAGACAAAGTCTGCAGACTCATACTGGATATCCCGGAATACAACGGCGCTGTCCCGGACCCCGCAGTCGTAAAATTCCGTACGGAAGTCTATATTGTCCGACCATAGTGCGCCATCGTTGTTCAGGATGCAGTTGTGTTTGGCCTGCACATCATACCGGGTATCGGCCATCAGGCCGCGGATGCGGGTCTGATTGTTGGAAGTGCGTACCTCCGTCCAGGTGTTGCCGTCCCGGCGTTTATAGCGAAACACATGCTCCTGGACGAGGCCGTCCCGGTGCTGGCTGGAGGTACAGGCCAGCGTGGCGGCAAAGTGATCAACATTCTGCGCCGCCAGATCTGAAGGCGCGGGGATGGGGCAGGCGAAAGGGATCTCGTAGGTGGTGATGTCCGACCAGTTGGTCCAGACTGTATCCGGTCTGCCGCATTGCACCCTGCACTGCAGTTCGTAGCGTTTGCCCAGGTCGAGCGAAGAAAAGGTGTGGCGGTCCTGTGTTTTTTCCTGGGAAGTAGTCCAGGCACTCTGCCCCCTCTCCCAGAGCCGGAACTGAAAGCGGTCGGCATTCTTGGTGCAGGAGGCTTCGATGCTGCTCTGGCTGAGCGGGCGGATAAAGAAATTGCTCTGGAAGACCGGGGTGCGGCAGGTGGTATGGGCTTCCACCACTTCCGAGAACCGGGTAAAACTGCCCCCGGCACACTGGAGCTTGAATTTGAAGGGGTAGCTCCGGTTTTCCTGCAACCCGTCAAACAGGATTAACGGTTGCGTGCTTGTCTCCACCCGGCGGAAGGTATTGCCCTCGTCGAGGCTCAGATGCCCTTCGTAGAGGTCGGAGCAGCAGTATTCTTCCAGATCGAACCGGAGCTGATCCGGAAATGAGGTTGGTATTACTTCGGAATTATAATAATCTGCTTTACAGGAAGAATGCGTGGTTCGGGCCGTAGACCAAGGACTCCAACCGCCGTTTCGACAGTAGATCCGTGCCTGAAACTGGTATTCTTGTCTTCCTATATCAACGGGGGCAGCCCACGCTCCAAAAAGAATGGTATAAGTAAGAAATGCAAGGTCCGGCTTTAACTCCTTTTTTTCCAAAGGCGTCCAAACAGATTCGTTCAACTTCTTGATACGAACCTGGACGCTGTCTTTTGGAGAAAAAATACTGTAGGGTATAGCATCCTGAGCAGAAATTTGGATATACGCATTGCTCACATCATTATCTACAGAAAAATCACGAATATCCGGCGGGTCACAGTTTTGCGCATATATCTCCCATCTCAAGGAGATGAAGAGGATTGGAAAAAGGAATAGCAAACGGAAAAAAGGCGCATTATTCATAGTCCGGCTGTTGACAGGATTTGATTAAGATCGTTCTATGCGTCCCGATGGCCGTGTATGGTGCGACCTGTTGACAAAAACAAAGTTCGCCGGAATTAACATCAGAAAACATCCCGGAATTCATAGATTTTTGGACGGTTGACGGTTGACGGTTGACGGTTGACGGTTGACGGTTGACGGTTGAGGGTTGAGGGTTGAGGGTTG
>JBMOJO010000139.1:0-9600 GCA_049315745.1 Saprospiraceae bacterium
TCATGATTTCGCTTCGCGAAATCATGAAAAACAAGCCTCTATCCAAATATTATTTGGCGCGAAGCGCCAAAAAGAACCTTTTTACACAACCCCATATTCTTCTGCGAGACGCGTCATTTTCACGATTTTGCGAAGCGAAATTGTGAAAATGACGCGTCTCGCAGAATATAATTCGGCGCGAAGCGCCGTAAAAAAACTTTTTACACAACCCCACCAAAAATTATTTCTCAGGACAGCTACCTAATAAATAGATACCATTTTTCATGATCTGCACTTCCGAAATTTTACCCGATCGCATTAAATTACCGAAATTTGCACACATTTTCTGAAGGATCACTTATCTTACAAAAAGAATGCACTTTTGAACCTAAAAACAGAACGATGGGAATTATGAAAAAAATTAAAGGGTTAGCGCTCGTTTTACTCGGACTGGCATGGTGTACCCCCAACTTTGCCACTGTACAACCCAATCATGCGTCAACTGCCGGAATACTTACGGCGGCGGCTGCCGGCGATATCCCGCGCAGCGAAGCCAGGGGATTTGCAAGGGCCAGAAAGTTGGAAATTAAAAACCAGCAAAAGGCAGAACGCTACTGGCGCAGCGCCCCGGAACGGTCTTTCACTACAGCAGACCGCTTTGAGCAGGGAATGGCATTGCTGCTGTGTTTCTTCCTCGGGACCCTGGGGCTTCACCGATTGTACCTGCAGGCAGAGCCTATCGTCATTTTGTGGTACTTCATCAGCATCGGGGGCTTCTTTGGTTTAATTCCGCTGATTGATTTCATCCGCCTGATCATGGGGCAGACGGACCACTATCGGGGGAACAGCAACTTGTTCAGGGCTTTTCAATAGCGGCGGTGCTTTCTATCCTTTTGCCGTTGTACAACAGGGATATTCGCGGTCCTTTGCGGGCGCTGCACCGGCAGGCGGAGTCCACCGGTGTGCCTTTTGAAATATGGTGTATCGAGGATGGCTCCGATGAGCGCTACGTCGCCTTAAACCGGGAGATTGCCGGACTTACAGGGGTTTACTACGAAGCACTCGGGGAGAATATCGGCCGCTCGGCCATCCGAAACCGGCTTGCGGAGCGCAGCCGTTTCGAGTATCTCCTGTTTATGGACGCCGATTTCCAACTGCTGCGGGAGGACTATCTCGCGACCTACCTCTCCGCGCGCGCGCCTGACGCCGTACTTGTGGGCGGCAGTCGCTATCCCGGGCAACGACCGGAGGAACCCGAGCGCTACCTGCGCTGGCGTTATGGAGTGGCCAGGGAGCAGATTTCGCTCGGGCGTCGGCGTAAGTTGGGCTGGAAAGCGTTCACTACGCATCATTTTTTCCTGCACAGGAGGGCATTTGAGCGGGTGCACTTCGATGAGACGCTGCGCACCTACGGGCATGAAGACACCTTGTTCGGGGCTGAGCTTGCAGCAGCGGGTTTCCAGATCCGCCATCTGGAAAACCCACTGATGCACACGGAAATAGACCCTGCCGGGGTTTTCCTCGGAAAGGTTGCCGACAGTGTAGCCAACCTTTACCGGCTTAAATTACAGGGAAAGCAAATTCCGTCCGGGCTGTGGAAAGCCTTTGAGGTCGTGCGCACGCTCCGGTTGGCGAACGCGTTGTCCATCGCATTTCCTTTCCTTGCCCCGGCCATCCGACGCCAACTGTCCGGCAGGCATGCGCTGCTATTTTTACTGGATGGGTATAAATTATGCCTGTTGTGCCACCTGGCAGGAACGGTATCCGGCAGAAAAGCCCGCTGATATTCAGAGCAAGGGCAGCGCCTCCTTTTCTTTTTCCCAGTTCCATTCCTTTGCTGCAAAATGGCAGTTTGCCTGTAGAAGGGCATATTCGCCGGGATTATCCAAAAGGTTTTTGATGGCATCGGCAAGGAGTTCCGGGCTTAACGTCTGCAGCAGCACGAAGCATCGCCACTGCGCATTGAGCCGTCGGTATTCCGGGAAGTCCAAGTGAATGGAGGGGATCCCCGCCTGCACGTAGTCGAACGTTTTGTTGGCGAGGGAATAATAATAGCTCTGGCTATCGCCGTCGAGCAGGTTGATTCCGGCAAAAACCTTTGGGGTAAGGGCTGCCAGCGCTTCCGGAAGGAGCTTGCCCAGAAAACTGACCTGCCCGCCCAGGCCTTCCCGTGCTACCAAGGCGCGTAGCGCTGACGAACAGTCGCCTTCCCCGGCAAGCCAGAGTTGTACGCCGGGGAGCCGGTGCATTGCGGTAATTGCAGTTTCGAGTCCCCGGCCCATATTGAGGACACCCTGGTAAAGGATGACGGGCGGGGAAATTTTTGTGGCGGCTTGAAGGGACGGGCCCCTGTTGACCGGTACGTTGCGGATCGTCAAAAAGGGCACCCGGTACCTGCTTCCCAGGATTTCCGCAAGACTTTGGTTGACGGTAACGGCGATCCGGGCCTGGGGGATGGCCACCTGCGCCAGCATTTCCCATATTTTTTTGCTGATCGGCCTTCCCATGAGTTCCGGGGTTTCCGTGAAATATTCATGCGCGTCATAGACCAGCGTTGCCCCGCTTAACCGTGTAAAGAGGCTGCCGGCAAGGAGGGTATCCAGATCGGTTGCCCAAACCGCCCCCGGACGCCTGCGCAGCAGGTAAAGGAACAGGCGGCAGTTGAATTCGAGGTAAAAAATTTTTCCCCGCTTAAAAATGCAGGAGAAACGGTGTTGAAGGAATGGGCGCGGGGAGAGCGGCACGGAGGCGGGCGGCATGCGCCCACACCATTCGACGCGGTAGCCCATTTCGGAATATGCCGTACAGATGCGCTGCATCCGTTGGTCGTGGTTCGGATCGGAAGTTGTAGCAAAAAGGATAACCCCGGATCTCAGGCGCATGGTTATTTTTTCTTTGGCGAATTCCAGAAAAACCGGCGGTCTTTTTCTACAACAAACCCTTCTTCGATCAGGAAATGGAGTACGCCCACTGCGGGCTCCCTTTCCGGAAAAGGAAAGCCTGCGATAATGCCGGCGGCATCCAGTGGTCTTTGGTGAAGCATGGATCGGATATGCCAGATATAGTAATCGTTGTTGCGTGGGTGGCTTGTCTTGTTTTCAGCGATACAAATATCGCAGATTCCACAACCTTGGGTTTGCACTTCGCCGAAATACCCGAGCAGGAAGCCGCTGCGGCATTGCGTGCCGATGGCATATTCGATGGCCTTTTGGACCTGCAGTTGCTGCCGTTGCTTCCTGAACATATACCGCTTCATATTCACCTCCAGATTCTCGGCTGCCACCCGGTCGCGCAGGAAGGTCAGTTGCGGCTTGTCTTTTTGAGGGATATATTCGAGGATTTGATCCGAGTGAAGGGTTGCAAGGCCATGCTGCAGCTGCTCGGGCGGGATTTTCAAAAAGCCGGCCAGTTTTTTTTCCTGCAGCAGCACCTGCCCGCTGAACGCGCCCTGGTAACTGCGGAGGATGATTTTCAGGATTTTCTCCAGCTGCGGGTTTTTGAGCTGGTAATCGTAGAGCTGATCCTTGTTGACCAAGATTTGAATGGACGGCGGGCGGTAAACGGCTTCTGATATCTCGAGCCATTCGTCCTGTTCGAGGATTTTGAGGCAATTGAAAGCCGATACGGCATTTAAACCATATTTCGCGGAAAACCCGGCAATATCAAAATCGAAACTCTGACCTTTACCGGCACCGGTAGCAAGCTGAAAATAACTCCCGAGCGCCAGATAAGTCTTGCGGATTTCCGGCAGTTCCGGGAACGCCTGTTCAAACTGCCGTTCCAGCATCATGCGGTCGCTTTCATGGTACAGGAGGACGGAGTATGCTTTCCGCCCGTCCCGCCCTCCCCGGCCGGCCTCCTGAAAATATGCCTCCAGGCTATCCGGGAGGTCCAGGTGTACGACGACGCGCACGTCCGGCTTATCAATGCCCATCCCAAAGGCATTGGTCGCGACGATGATGCGGGTGCGGTTTTGTATCCAGGCATCTTGTTTCTCCGACCGGGATTCGTGGGGCAGGCCGGCGTGGTAAAAATCTGCGGGGATTTTGTTCTGTTGCAGAAAAAAGGCCGTTTCCTGTGTTTTGCGTCGGTTGCGGACATAGACTATGCCGCTGCCCCCTACTTTTTTCAGGATATTGACCAGTTGCTGTTCTTTATCTTCGGTATGGCGTACAATATAAGCCAGATTAGGCCTGGAAAAACTTTTTTTTAGTACGTTTTTAACCGAAAAGTCCAGTTTTTCCTGGATATCCTGGACGACCTCCGGGGTTGCGGTCGCCGTAAGGGCCAACACAGGGACCTTAGGCATCCATTTCCGGATTTGTGCGATTTCGAGGTATGAAGGCCTGAAGTCATAGCCCCATTGGGAGATACAGTGGGCTTCATCAACCGCCAGCAGGTTGACGGGCATCTGCTTGATGCGTTCCAGTGCCAGTGTGGTCGTCAGACGTTCGGGAGAGAGGTACAATAAACGGATATTGCCGTAAACACAGTTGTCGAGGATGCGGTCAATTTCCCGGTAGGGCATACCTGAATACACCGCTTCCGCAGCGATGCCCCGCTGCCGGAGCTGGTACACCTGGTCTTTCATCAGCGCGATGAGGGGGGAAACCACCAGGCAAATACCCGGACGGCAGAGCGCGGGTACCTGAAAGCAAACCGATTTTCCGCCACCGGTGGGCAAAAGGGCAAGGGTGTCCCTGCCATTCAGCACGGACTGAACGATTTCTTCCTGTAAGGGCCTAAATTGGTTGTGGCCCCAGTATTTTTTTAGTATTTCGAGCGGTTTTTGTTCCAAATCAGGGATTCCTTTGTTTTGGAACGGGAATTGAATGTGTCAGGTTCATTTTTTTCTGAACAGGCGCGCGATAATACGTCCAAATTCTTCAAAAGTTTCCAGGGTTTCCAGTACCGAGGGATTTTTATAGTCCACGCCGGCTTCGTCATTGACACCGGACTGCATGGGATAGACCAGCATAAAATTTTTGCCTTTCAGGTAGGTGTTGAGAAAATCGGGTGCCTCAGCCATGAATGAAGTGTAGGACGGACGTTCTCTGCGACTCATGACCAGGATGAGGTTATCGTCGGCTTTAAGTTTTTCCGGAATTTGTTCGAGCGCTTCCCAATCTGGAAAAAGGACAAAATCGCAGGCAATCGGGTGTTTTGACTGGACATTTCTGAGGTAGTCCATGGTTTTTTCCGAAGCGTAAAATACCATTTTTGCCCCTGTGTTACGTCCGATATTCCATATTTTCAGCAGCCAGAAGGGAAAGCCGATTTCTTTTTCCGCAAATGGCGGTATGACGACCAGATGTCGCCGCAGGGTCGCGAGGGGCTGTGCCGGGTTACAGATGAGGGTGGTGGTATTAGATTTTGAAAGGATACCCTCGGTAAGGTAGCCCAGAAATTTGTCCGAAATCCCTTTTTTTTGGTGCAGGCCAAGGATCAGGTCGGTGATCTTTCGTTCGCGGACTACCCCGGTGATGCCATTGGCGATGTTGGGATCATAGCGCACCAGTTGCTGCAGGTGGACCTCGGCGCCTGCAGCAGCCCGGGCCGCAGTTGCCAATATTTTACGGGCATTTTTTTCCGCTGCCTCATCGAGCGCATGATCGCCGATGATATTTAGGGCAAAAAGGTCATTTTTATTCCCGTGGGATTTGATGGTGAGTGCCAGGTGGACAAGTTGTTCGATCGTTTCGGCATTGCTGACCGGGATCAGTATCTTTTCCTGAAGGGGAAGTTCCCCTTGTTCTGCCCCGGTAGATTCAGCTTTTGAAATATTCTGCGCCCCGATTTGTGCTACGAAGGATGCTACGGTACAGGTAACTAAAATAACGAGAATTGTACCATTGAGTACGCTTTCATTCAGTAACCGTACCGGCTCCACAACGATGCCCTGCAACGCCCCTGCGTCCACCTCAGCCTGGTTGAGCACGAGGTTATAGCCGACCAGGATAATCGCCATGGTTGCTGCTGCGTGTGAGTTGCTCAGCCCGAAAATCAGCCGCCGTTCGTCCCTGCTGAACCCAAATGTTTTTTGGGTGAGCCAAGCAGCGAGGAATTTAGAGCTGATTGCGACAACTACGAGTGTGAGCGATACAATAATCGTTTCCTGGTCTTTTAAAAATGCCTGAAAATCCACAATCATGCCCACTCCGATCAGAAAGAACGGGATAAAAAGGGCATTTCCGGTGAATTCTATCCGGTACATCAGGGGAGAAGTATGGGGGATCAGCCGATTGAGCGCCAGGCCGGAAAGAAATGCGCCGATAATGGCTTCTACACCTGCTGCTTCCGCAAGAAATGCCCCAAGAAAGACCATCGCCAGCACAAAGATGTACTGGGACACGCTGTCATCGAAGCGCTTGAAGAACCAACGCCCTATGATCGGAAACCCAAAGCTTATAATCAGGGAGAAGGCCACGAGGCCAATCCCGAGCCTCAACCAGAAGGCATGGTCGGTTTTACCGGCGGCCATACTGGAGACTACCGCCAGGACGAGCAGGGCGAGGGTGTCGGTAATCATGGTGCCCCCGACCGTAATATTCACCGCCCGGTTTTTGACGACGCCGAATTTACTTACAATAGGGTAGGCAATCAGGGTATGTGTAGAAAACATACTTGCCAGCAAAACCGAAGAGAGCAGGGAAAATTTGAGGATATAATAACTTGCGCTGAAGCCCAGGGCCAGGGGGATAAAAAACGTGAAAAGTCCAAAAACCAGGCTTTTTCGGCTGTTTTTCTTGAAGTTTTCAATATCAATTTCAATCCCCGCAAGAAACATAATATACAACAACCCGACCGTTCCGAAAAGGATGATACTGCTATCGCGCTGGATGAGGTTCAGCCCGTTGGGCCCGATGACCGCACCGGCAATAATCAAGCCGATCAGGTGCGGGATTTTGACTTTGTTGAGCAATATCGGTGCGAACAGGATAATGAACAAAATCAAGGCAAAGATCAGTACCGGGTTGTTCAAGGGCAAGGTCAACTCAGCGATTTGGAACATCAGCATGTGTGGCATGGTTTCATGTTGAAAAAGGTGGTTCCGGGCTTAGTAAAGGGCCATCCTTTTGCCGGTTAATCCTCCACATCAAAAAAGTGTAGTAAACCAATACAGCAATGAGTGCCAGCGAAAGAAAAGAATCCTTACGGGGATGCTTCCAGACCAGAATGCCTGCTGCAGCAAGTGCGCTTATGGAAACAAACAGGGTCAGGTATCGGTATTCCAGGGCACGTGTGGGATAGGGGTATGCCCAGGGAACAAAATGCAGGATTGCAAAAAGGAAGGTTATCGCCGTATTAATTTCCGGAGGGAAATGGAAAACGAAGAAAAGATAAAAAACTACGACGTTCCACATGACCGGAAACCCGATAAAGTGCATATTTTCTGATACCATGCCCTTTTTTCCATAATACATTGCCGCCGACAACAACATAGCCGCAGCACAGGGAAGTTGCCATAACACGGGAACAAGCCCGGCATGATATAAAAAATAAGCAGGCAAGAGGGCGTAGGTGACAAAATCTATGACCTGATCTATCGTCTTTCCGTCCATTTCCGGCAATACGGTCTCTACTTTAAAGTAGCGGGCAAAAGTACCATCTATACCATCAATGACCTGGCATAAAAACAGCCACGCCGTTGCGGTCTGCCATTGTTTGTCCTGGATGGCGAGCAAGGCCATGAACCCTGAAAGGATACCACTGGCGGTGAAAAGGTGTACAAGGTAAGCAAGTAATTTTCTATTCGGCATAATTAGTGCCCATCTGGCTTTTTGTTGTCTAATCGGTCATGCAGCACTCCTGAATCCAGGAATAATTTGAAAATAATTCCTAATTTAGTATTAGTTTATCAGATTGCTGCAAACTGCTTGCAGAAAATGTATTTTCACCGCATCTTCCTTTAAAGGGATTGCTTTTAGCATCGCAAAAATCGCAAATGAGGGCAGGGTACAAAAAGATATGGCTTCCAACGGGCGTGTTTCTGCTCCTGATGGGGGCTATAGGGTCGGTTTTATCAAAATTTTCTGATAGCGGTATCCAGTGGGGTGCTTATTCAGTCATTTCCGTCTTTTATACGGCTATGTTCTGGGTTGGCGCTTATGCTGCGACCCGGCGCAGTGCATCGGATACCGGGGGCATAATGCTCGCAGGCAGGGCCTTGCCACTTTGGATTGCCGCCGGCACGATGGGGGCAACCTGGGTAGATGGGGGTTATATCAATGGCACGGCCGAATACATGGCTACGGTAGGTCTGATGTGGGTACAGGCCCCATGGGGCTATGCCTTCAGCCTGGTCTTGGGCGGGCTATTTTTTGCACGCCCGATGAGAAGGCGCAGGTTTTACACCATGATAGATCCGCTGGAACAACGATTTGGCAAACGGATGGGGGCTTTGCTCTTTTTGCCGGCGTTGTTTGGCGAGATTTTCTGGACGGCAGCGATCCTTACCGCCCTGGGCACTACTTTCGGAACAGTAATTGGAATGGATACCGTCCCGGCCATAATCCTTTCCGCATTGATTGCGATCACCTATACGGCGCTGGGTGGGTTATGGGCGGTGGCCATGACCGACGTCCTGCAGATGATCCTGCTTTTGGCGGGACTGTTCCTGGTCGTCCCTTTTGCATTAGAACACGTCGGGGGATTAGACCGGGCCTGGAGCGATTACACCCTTTCGATGGGCAAAGGCGCCAGCTTCCTGCCCGACCGGGAATTTTTAGGCCCTCATTACTGGGTATGGTGGGATAGCGCGCTATTACTAATGCTCGGAGGTATTCCCTGGCAGGTTTATTTTCAGCGGGTACTGGCTTCAAAAGATGAAAAGACGGCTGTCAGGCTTTCTTTTCTTGCCGCTTTGATTTGTTTTATTGCCGCTGCGCCCGCCGTGCTCATCGGCATCATCGGCCATGTAGCGGATTGGGGGGCAGTAGGGACAACAGCGCCACCGGTCGCCCCCGCAACCCTGCCATGGGTGATCCGCTACCTCACGAACCCCTGGGTAGCTGTGGCCGGCCTTGCAGCGGTTGCGGCCGCGGTAATGTCTTCGGTAGATTCTTCTATACTCTCAGCAGCTTCTATGGCCGGCTGGAATGTTTTCCGCCCGCTGTTCCGCCCGAAAATTTCCAGTTCGGGATTGTCGCGCGTTATTGGCAAAATGGTCTGGATCATTGGCATTGCGGCGACACTGCTCGCCTTGAAAATCAACAGTGTCTATCAATTGTGGTTTCTGTGCAGCGATTTCGTATATTGCCTGTTGTTTCCAGCACTGGTTTGTGCCTTGTTCGATCCAAAGGCCAATTTTCCCGGGGCTTTATCCGGATTCCTGACCGCCTTTATCCTGCGGTTCGGCGGCGGGGACCCCATCCTCGGCATCCCGGCACTGATCCCTTACCCGGCAACACCGGACGGAGCCGTGTTATTCCCCTACAAAACTTTTGCCATGCTGAGCGGTCTGTCGGCCATTATAATTGTTTCGCGGTTGACGCAGGCGCGTTATCCAACAAAACCGCTTTCCACTGTAGCGGAATAGCGCCGCGTGGTGACGGCCATGCAGCCGATATGGCGCTTCGCGCCAAATTTAAGTTTGAAACCGACGTGTTTTTCATGATTTTG
>JBMOJO010000140.1:0-9584 GCA_049315745.1 Saprospiraceae bacterium
AGGAGATAAGGGAATAAATACTTCTCAATCTTTTGGTCCGGATTGTGTACGACGGACCGATTTTCTGCAACGATAAGCCTGCCTTCTATTTCTCCGAAAATTGCTATCCCGGAATTGATCGCCCCAATTATTTTAGGGTCTTTAAAGTAGGAAAATTCATGCCCGTTGAACCGCGCCAGACCACTTGGTGTGGCAATCCAGATGAAGCCTTTTTTGTCCTGGTAAATGGAACGGACCATCATGCTTTCCAGCCCATACCGCGCATCTACCTGTTGAATATCTACATGATAATCTTTATTGTAAGGGGAATGTGCACGACCTGTCGAAAAAATGGATAACGCCAGGAGCAAGGTCCAGGCGTTTCTTTGGCAAAGAAAAAGGATGACTTGTCGTGGCATGTTTTGGCTATTTTATACAGTTATCATATCTGAAGCCGCTTGAGGAGGGCACGGCGGAAGCGCAGGCCAATCGGTATGGTTTTTTCCAATACTTTTAGTGTGCCCTGAGACAGGTTGATATTGTCCATCATGCCGGTATTGATCATAAAATTTCTGTGTATCTGGACAAAAAGGGCGCTGGGCAGTTGATTTGACAAGCGCTTCATGGAAATCTTGAGGACGAACCTGTTTAAGTTCTTCGTTTGAATCGTACAGTAATTCCCGTCGGATTCTATAAAGCCGACCTCTTTGAATTCGACTTTGGTGCGTTCGCCTTTGAGATTTTTCAAAAAAAGATAGTCCTGGATGGTCTGTTCTTTCTGTCCGTCGTAATCGGCCTGGCTGTTGATCGCAGGGCCGGGGCCGCGCAAAAGGGCGCTCTCTACGATGCTCTGCAGCGTGAGTTTTCCCACGGGTTTTACGATATACCCATGCGGTTTGAGCCGGCGTGCCCGTTGGTAAATATGTGGCACATCGGCAGAAGTGATGAAAATAATGGGAATTCCCGGCAGGCGCTCTGCGAGGCCGATGCCGTCAGGTTCGCCTTTGAGCGAAATATCCAGGAGGGCGAGGTCGGGTATTGATGCAGATTGCGACAGCCAATCCAATACCGAGAGGGCATTATCGAAGCAGGCAGCTACCCGATAGCCCACTTCTTCTACGATGCGGGTAAGCTCGAGGGCGAACAAAGGATCGTCCTCAACGATCAGGATTTTAGTATGTTCCATATTTTTGAGTGTTATTGCAGGGCTGCCCGGTGCGTAGGCAGGGATCAGTATTCCCTTTCGATCAAGGTTTCCGCCAGGGTCCGGAGCGCGTTTTTTCGGTCGGGGTCTGCACGGACACCTTCGAGATCTTTCATCGCCTGTTCCCGGAAGCGCTGTTTTTCCCCGGCTGCGAGGGAGGGGATGCCGAGTTGAGCAAACAGGGCGGTTATATCGCTGATTTTTTGTGCTTCATCTACCCCTTGGTCATGCAGCAGGACCTGAAGCTGTTGCCGTACTTCCTTTCCGGCAATTTCGAGGGCTTTCAGCAGGAGAAAAGTTTTTTTGTTTTGGGCAATATCGCCCCCCGTTTTTTTGCCGACTTTATCCGGATCGCCAAAGGCATCCAGGATATCGTCCTGGAGCTGGAAAGCAACGCCGGCATTACATCCGAAGCGGTATAATCGCTGTACATCTTCGGCAGTGGCCCCGGCGAGGGTGGCCCCCATGGCAAGGCTGCCGGCGAGCAGCACAGCGGTTTTCAGTTCGATCATCCGAAGATATTCCGGGATGGTGACATCCCCGCGTTTTTCAAAGTCCATATCCATCTGCTGTCCTTCGCAGACCTCCCGGGCCACGCGGTTGAACATCGCCAAGATGTCGGGTATGTATGCCGCCGGTTTGAGCTTTAGCAATTGTTCGTACGCGAGGATCAGCATGACATCCCCCGCCAGGATGGCCGTATTGCTGTCATATAATGTATGAACGGTAGGTTTTCCCCTGCGCAGCGGCGCGGCATCCATGATATCGTCGTGGACAAGGGTGAAATTATGGAAAATTTCCACCGCGTACGCTACAGGCAGGGCAGGGGAGGCATCTTCGTGGAAAAGGCCATAGCCCATCAGCGCCATGGCCGGCCTGAGTCGCTTCCCGCCGAGGTCCATCATGTAATTGACCGGCGCATATAAGCCTGCAGGCTGCCCGTCAAAAGGCCGGGCGGCACGGTATGCCTCGAACATTTGCTGGTATTGCTGAACAAGCTGCATGGCGTATTGATTTTGAAGCAGAACATTCCCGGTACAAAAATAGTATTTTTAGAGGAAGGACAAAAGGCAGGCGAAGTAAAGGAGGGTTATTTGATATTTCTTGGAAATACATAAAATCGCCCCTATTTTTGTGGGTTAAGCGCGCTGGTTGCATAGGGTTCAGAAATTCGCCTCGTGTAGGGGATAAGCGCCGTGCTCATGCCATGAGCATCCCATTGCAACAAGTCCAATGTAAAGATGGTACAAAAATGGAGAGGATGGAAGCCCGTACAATTTGCCGGAGTAGTGGTTACCCAATAAGGGCACATAATAAAGATGGAGATGGCGATAAAGAGGGGGCAATCCCCACGGCCGACCTGATCGTCATCGGAGGAGGCCCCTCCGGGCTCAATGTCGCCATTTCTGCAAAAAAAGCAGGGTTGAGCTGCATCGTCGTCGAAAAGGGCGCCCTTGTCAATTCCGTATATCATTTTCCGGTCAATATGACCTTTTTCTCCACTTCCAGGCTTCTTGAAATCGGGCAGGTACCCTTTATATCACATAGCGACAAGCCTACCCGAATGGAAGCGCTGGAGTATTACCGGAGGCTGAAGGCGTTCTGGGGGCTGGATGTCCATACCTATGAGGAGGTAATGGAAATGGCGCGTGAAGGGGAGGCCTATCGCATGATCACTTCCAAAGGGCAGTATCATGCCCGCTTTGTTGTTGTGGCTACGGGATTTTACGATACCCCGAATCGCCTGGGCGTTCCGGGGGAAGACCTGGACAAGGTGAAGCATTACTTTGAGGATGCCCATCCCTACATAGACCGGGAGGTGCTGGTGGTAGGGGCAAGAAACTCCGCCTGTGATGCTGCGCTGGAACTTTACAGCAAGGGCGCACGGGTGCGCATGGCCATTCGGGGCAGTGATATCCACGAAAACGTCAAGTATTGGATCCGGCCCAATATCGTCAACCGGATCAGGGAGGGCAGTATTCCGGCATATTTTAATACCCGGGTACTCGAAATCCTTCCCGGTGAGGTCGTCCTGGGCGGGCCGGAGGGTCAATTTCGGATAAAAAACGATATTGTAATGGCCATGACGGGTTACAGCCCGAATTATGCCCTGTTGGAGCGGCTCGGCCTCCAATGCCCTGCTGTTGGCGACCGCGTCCCGGTGCATGATACGGAAACCCTGGAGACCAACCTCCCCAACGTTTTCCTCTCCGGGGTCGTTTGTGGCGGGATGCACACCAACCGTTATTTTATCGAAAATACGCGCGACCATGGCGACCGGATTGCTGAAATCCTGCAGAAGCGAAAGTGTACTTAGGCACTTAGGCAGGCAGCACCTTTAAATAGTTGCGTTCTTCAAAAAAAAACCATACCTTTGCACGGACAAACATTTCCTGAAGTATCGCGCTCCCTTGGCCGTTCGCAGGTTTTTCTTGATTAAGCCTTTAATGGCCTTTGACAACAGTTAGTTTTGCGCGAACTTCATTTTTCAAATTCCACAGCCTGCCGACGCGTGCGCAGTACCCTTTGCCCGTCACTCCTTGCTATCTTCAGGGTCTCGTCTTCTCCCGATGACCTGGGGCAATCCAGGCTATATTAATTTTTCAATAATGACATTCAACGAATTAAATTTAATCGCCCCGATCCTGAAAGCCCTTCAGGAAGAGGGTTATTCCATGCCTACGCCCATCCAGCAGCAGGCTATCCCCAAGGTACTCTCCGGCAGGGATTTGATGGGTTGTGCCCAGACGGGCACAGGCAAGACGGCAGCTTTTTCGATCCCTATCCTGCAACTGCTCCACCAGCGGCCCTTACAGCGCAGCAACGCCCGTCAAGTCCGCGTTTTGATCCTTACCCCTACGCGTGAGCTCGCGATCCAGATTGACGAAAGCATCGCCGCCTATGGGCGCCACTTGCCCGTCCGGCACCAGGTCGTCTTCGGCGGGGTATCCCAAAATGCCCAGGTGAACGGCCTTGCCAAAGGTGTGGATATCCTGACGGCAACGCCCGGGCGCCTTCTGGACTTGATCGGGCAGGGGTTTATCGCCCTCGACCGCGTCGAGTTTTTCGTCCTCGACGAAGCCGACCGCATGCTGGACATGGGCTTTATCCATGATGTGCGCAAGGTAATCCGCTTACTTCCGGCAGCCCGGCAATCGCTTTTTTTCTCCGCGACTATGCCGCCGGAAATTATCGAGCTGGCGGGTACCATATTAAAGAACCCGGAGCATGTTGCCGTCACACCACCATCTTCTACGGTGGAAATCATTGACCAGCGCTTATATTTCGTAGAAAAAGGCCTGAAAAAAAATCTGCTCATCCATCTGATGAAAGCGCACGCGGTGCCTGCTGCGCTGGTGTTCACCCGCACCAAGCACGGCGCCGACCGGCTGGCAAAAGATCTGAAGAAGGCAGGGATCGAAGCGGAGGCTATCCACGGCAATAAATCGCAGAATGCCCGTCAAAGGGCGCTGGCGAATTTCAAATCCAGGCTTACCCAGGTTTTGGTGGCTACGGATATCGCTGCCAGGGGTATTGATATTGACGAACTCTCGCACGTGGTCAACTTTGATATCCCCAACATCCCGGAGACCTATGTGCACCGGATTGGCCGCACAGGCCGGGCGGGGAACGCCGGGGTCGCCTTTTCCTTTTGCGATGCAGAAGAAAAACCTTACATCAAGGATATTATAAAGTTGATCGGACGGCAAATCCCGGTGATCGTGGAGCATCCCTATGCCGGGGTGTCCGGGCCGAAGGCACCTTTACCGGCTTCCCCCGTACAGTCGGTAAAATCCTCCCCGCCTGCTTTCCAGCCCAAATCTCCTTCACCCGTTCCGCCGGTTAAAACCGCTGAACACGCTCCGCTTTCAACTGCAACTGCGCCAAAAACAATCCGTCCTTTCAACGAGGTGGTAAAACTGCAGGATCCGCCCACTAAAGGCGGGTCAAAGCCCAAGCAGAAATGGCGCCCTTCGAGGCCGAAGCCTACCGTCTAAGCCGAAAATCTGCTAATCGCGCAAAAGATGCACTGTGATCACAATCCCGGTGCATCTTTTTTTTTGCCTGCGCCGTTTCCGGCCTGTTTATGCCTTACCTTTTCGCATCTGATCAAAAACAGCACGCCATGTACCCTTTCCAATCTTTCCTCGTACTAACCGTAACCGGCCTGTTGGGCATCGCAGTGGGCATCGTTCCCGTGTCCGGACAAGGGGTTAAGGCGGGGCTGGGAGAAAGTGGTAACGTGGGGCGGCCGTATACGGCTCAGCGGGAAGATCAGCGCGCGCCGCTGTTTTTGGAGGAAAGGATGAACAGGATTAACGCCCTACCACTTCCCGGCAGTGCAGAATCCCCCGCATCTGGGCCATGGATGTACGCATCTTATTTAACCGGGCAACCAGGGGCGTTATTTACTGCAGCAGCATTTGATGTGGTCTTGTTGCAAGCGCTTTCCTTTGGAAAAATCAGGATTGGTCCTGGCGGGGGAGAGCTGGTCGTTCAGCCTTCCGGGGCAGTTGCGTCGGGCGGCGATATCGTCAGCCTGGGGGGAATGCCCCTTCCGGCTATCTTTGAAATTACCACAGACAGCCTGCGGTGGCTGGAAGTCCTGTTGCCGGGCGCCCTGCACCTGGAGGCCCCCGGGGCGCCCCATCTCATCGCAAAGCCGCTGACGGACCAGGGCCGGCAGCACTTTATCGTCGAACTAAAACCACGGCCGCATCAAAACCGTTTGCGGATCGGTGGCGCGTTGCAGTTGCTACCAGGCCGGGAAGCTGTAGCGAGCGATTTTTCCGGAAGCATGGAAATCCTGTTCAGGCCACTTGCCCATCCCTTTCCCACAGGCATCTCACCTCGGTAGCGCCGGCCAGTTTCCGGCAACCCGGGCAAGCAGCTATCGCTTTGCCTTCCGCTCGTGATCGTACCGCTTACAGACGTACCCTCTCATAAGTCGCTTTGGGGTTGTGTAAAAGGTTTTTGCCGCCTGCGGCGGCAGAATATTCTTCTGAGCGACACGTCATTTTCACGATTTCGCGAAGCGAAATCGTGAAAATGACGTGTCGCTCAAAATAAAATTCGGCGCGAAGCGCCGTAAAAAACCTTTTTACACAACCCCAAGAAAAGGGGTTGCATGGATAGTCTTTTGCCGCTGCAGGCGCCAAAAAAAGTCTTTTTACACAGCCCCAATATTCTTCTGAGGGACACGTCGTTTTTACGATTTCGCGAAGCGAAATCGTGAAAACGACGTGTCCCTTAAAACAACCATCGGCGCGAAGCGCCGTAAAAAATCTTTTTACACAACTCCAATGATTATTTGGCGCGAAGCGTCGAAAAAAGACTTACGGGAGAGCACTATTTTGTTCGTTGAGGTAGGCAGGAAGGATAATTCAAAAACAAAAGCCTTGCAAATTATTGATTTACAAGGCTTTATGCAATCTGTTGGTGGAGGTAGTGGGATTCGAACCCATGACCTCTTGCATGCCATGCAAGCGCTCTAGCCAGCTGAGCTATACCCCCTTTTTGAGCCGATGCAAATATAGCTGCTTTCTGCGAAATCCTCAAACGTTGGCAAAAAAAAAGCGGTTTCGCATAAGTTTGCAAAAATTATTGCAATATTTGGCATTAGGGGGGAAAATATATACTTTCGTTCAAAATAGTGGCATTAATGGAAAAAGTTACTGAAGCATCATCCCATTACCGGCATCTGGAACAAATGAGCGTTCGCGATTTATTGGAGAACATCAACAGGGAAGACCAAACAGTTCCTCGGGCCGTTGCGATGGCTATTGATCAGATCGAACCCCTGGTAGCGGTGATTTCCGAAAAGCTAAAAGAGGGCGGTCGGCTTTTTTATATTGGCGCCGGCACCTCCGGTCGCCTTGGTATATTGGATGCATCCGAGTGCCCACCGACTTTCGGGGTGCCGGAAGACCTGGTCATCGGCCTGATCGCAGGGGGAGAGCGGGCGATCCGCAAAGCCGTGGAGATGGCAGAAGATAGCCTGACCCAGGCATGGGAGGACCTGAGCGTTTTTGGTGTTGACCCGCACGACGTCGTCGTAGGCATTGCAGCGTCGGGCACTACGCCCTACGTTATCCATGGGCTGAAGGCTTGTCAGGCAAAAGGGATTACCACCGGTTGTATCACCTGCAATCCGGATGCCCCGATTACCGCCTATGCCGATTATCCGGTGGAAGTGGTCGTGGGGCCGGAATTCGTAACAGGTAGTACGCGCATGAAAGCGGGTACGGCACAGAAGCTGGTGCTCAATATGATCAGCACCAGTGTGATGATCCGTCTGGGCAGGGTAAAGGACAACAAAATGGTGGATATGCAGCTCACCAATGCCAAATTGGTGGACCGTGGCGCCAAAATGCTGATGAACGCCCTGGGGGTGAGCTACGATGAGGCACGTCGGGAGCTGCTGAAATACGGCAGCGTCCGTAAGGCGATAGATGCGCAGATTTCCGGGTAAAGTGCGCCTTCCTGTCTTTACAGGGGCGGGCGGTGTCCCCGAAGAAAAACGAAACGCATGAAACTGATTGTGGACAGCGGGGCGACGAAAGCGAAATGGGCGCTTTCGGCCCACGGCCAGATTGCCCGATTAGCGCTTACAGAGGGCATCAGCCCGTATTTCCTGGACGATGCGGCGATTACAGCAATCGTCGAAAAGCTTCGCGGGGAAATCCCCCTGGAACAGGCCGAAGAGGTTTTTTTTTATAGCACAGGATGTAGCGCCCTGGAGCAGCAGCACCGGTTGGCCAGGCTTTTTGGCTTTCTTTTCCCCCATGCCGATACGATTGAAATTCATACAGATATCCTTGGCGCCGCACGGGCGACGTGCCAGCGCGACCCGGGAGTAGTCGGTATATTGGGTACCGGCTCGAATGCCTGCCGCTATGCCGACACCCGGATCGAAGCGACGATTGGCGGTTTTGGTTTTATCCTGGGCGACGAAGGCAGTGGCGCTGCGATCGGGAAAGACCTGATTGTGGCATATTTAAACCGCGAGCTCCCTGCGCTGCTGGCCGATGCCCTTCAGGAAACCTTCCAGCTCACCCGGGACTTTATCCTTCAGTCGGTATATCAACGCCCCTTCCCGAGCCGTTTCCTGGCGGGATTTGCCCCTTTTGTACATCGTCATCGCGGGGAGGAGGCCATCTCCGGGCTTTTGGCAAGGCAGTTCAGTCTGTTTTTACAGCGCAACATCGTCCCGCTCCGCGCCGATACCGGCCTGCCCGTCCATTTTGTGGGTTCGGTCGCACATTATTTTCAGGAGGCCGTCGAAATAGCCGCAAAGCAGATGGCGATTCCTGTTGGAAAGTTTGAAAAGGACCCCCTTCCCGGCCTCGCACAATTTCATACATAAAAGCCGTCATTTTAGCAAGTCGCCGCCTTCAGGGTCGAAAAACGAATTGTGAGGCCACTTATCGGCAGCTAAAAAAGTGCTATTTTTCGCCCAAAATTTTGTAAAAAGTCATTTCTTTGACGCCTGCGGAGAATTTTATTGTGCGGACGTGCGCTTGAGGACAATTTTAGCGCGGCAAAGTTGATTTTGGTACAAATCTATTTGCAGGGGGCAGCGAAAGGACTTTGCGCGCAATGCCCGCCAGGCCCTTAATCTGTTGAGATGCTGAAAAAAGAACGGCAGGCGTTGATCCTGCGCGAGGTAAACATCCACAACAAGGTCATCCTTTCTGACTTAAGCCAGAAGCTGGATGTTTCGGAGGATACGGTACGCCGCGATATCCAAGAGCTATCGGATGCCGGAAAAGTGTTGAAAGTACGCGGTGGGGCGCTATCGCGCGCTTTTCATGTGCACACCTACCGCGAGCACGAGGTTTATGCGTATGAAGAGAAAACCATTATCGGCAGAAAGGCCATCGGCCTGCTTCGGGAGGGAATGCTCGTACTCATCAGCGGCGGCTCGACTAATCATGAGCTGGCGCGTATCCTTCCCCCCGATCTGCGGGTCACTTTTCTGACCCCCAGCATTTCCACGGCGATGCAACTGATGGATCATCCCGGCAGCGAAACCCTCTTTATCGGCGGGCAGCTCTCCAAGACCGCCCATATCGCTGTTGGTGGCGAGGTGGTCGAAGCGCTGAATCATTTCAAGCCCGACCTCTGCCTGCTGGGGGTCAATGGTATTGATGCGACGGAAGGGGTGACGGAAAACGACTGGGAGGTAGCCGTGATCAAGCGGGCGATGGTGCGGGTTTCAAAAAAAGTGGCCGTACTGGCTATTTCCGAAAAACTGGGCTCGGTCCAGAAAATTAAAGTCTGTGACATCGGGCGGATTGATTTTCTGGTGACAGAACTCGACCATGCCCATCCAAGGCTCGCCCCTTACCGAAAGCCCGGTATTGAAATCTTATGACAACAGACTTATTTGAGAATTTTT